>CAZYDB010000094.1:0-14340 GCA_964645995.1 uncultured Roseivirgaceae bacterium | reverse complement strand
GATATATAGGTGATATTCAATAAGATACTTCGCCAGGTTAACCCTGATGGGCATCTCGATTTTATCGGGGTGCTCCATCAGCCCGATAGGGTGAAAAATTCGTGAATTTTTCAGGTTAGAAAATACTGTAATTTCTCTTTATACTTTTTATAATACATCATATTTATTCAATAATTATCAATGAGGTCTATTCAAATAAAGTCGGTTATTTTTTTAAGTATTATCCTCATCCAGGCAGGCGATCTTTACCCGGGAATTCCTGATATCGAATATTTCGGAACCGACCAATACAATGCGGGAATTCAAAATTATCAGATCACACAGGATTCAAGAGGTATTATTTTTGTTGCAAATAATTTGGGTCTTTTGGAATATGACGGGTGTATGTGGCGCCGCTACCGGACCGAGATGAAAACCAAGATTAGATCAGTCTTCATCGACGCCTCAGGGAATGTATTTGTTGGTGCTCAGAACGAGATCGGTTATTTTTCTCCGGCGTTTGATGGGTCTTATGTTTATAGATCATTAAATCAACTGATCCCGGAAGACTATGCCGACTATGAAGATGTATGGAATATTTATCCATTGAATGATCAACTGGTTTTTGCTGCTTCAAAAAAACTTTTTTTTCTGAACAAGGATAGAAACAATATTGAAGTAATGCCGATCCCTGACGCTACTGCATTTACCTTTAAAATACGCGAGAGTTTATTCTCACATTTTGCCGGTGCCGGTTTAAAAGAATTAAAAAACAAGGAATGGCTTACCCTGAATCACGATAATTTCTTAGCAGAAGGACAGCTTTCCGGGATGATTGTATTCAATAAAATGTATAATCTTATAGCGACCAGGGATGATGGTTTATATCTCATCAACAACAGTGGCGTACACCGCTGGGCTAAATCATTTAATGATGAATTTATTCTGCATAAAATCAATACTATATACCGGTTAAATGACGGTTCAATAGCTATTGGCACCAATACCAACGGATTGTATGTATTGAACGACGATGGTGAATTGATCGAACATTTCAATAAAGACAGGGGATTAAAGAACGGAACCATTCATACGGTCTTCCAGGACAAAGCCGGTAATATTTGGTTGGGATTAAATAATGGAATAATAAAAATTGACTGGAATTCTCCTTTCAGTTTTATAAATGAGGAGGTAGGCTTGCCTGGTACAGGTTATGCAGCCTTTTCCACTGATCAATATATTTATTTTGGTACGAATAATGGTTTGTATTATACTGAAAAAGATAAATATCCGGTTAGTGAAATAATAAAAATGGAAGAGATCCAGGGGCTTGTATATAATATCCAACGGATCCATGACGATATACTGGCTAGTTGCCATTTTGGATTATTTCGAATTCAGGGAGATAAAGCCGATCTGATATCGGATCAGGTTGGCTGGTGGACCATCAGTGAAACGAGGCACCCGGGATTGGCGATTTGTGGAACTTATGATGGTTTGTGTCTTATTAAAAAAACCCGGACAGACTGGACTATAGAAAAACATTATCAGGGTTTTAACGAGTCATCCCGGGTAATGACTCTGGGTAAAAAGAATGACCTGTGGATGACTCATGGCTATAAAGGCGCCTATTCGTTCAGCTTCACTGATAATTACGAGAATCTCAAGGATGTTGGTTATTATAACCAGTCCAATGGCTTTCCATCCAATCTTCTGATCAACGTATTTAATATTAAAGAGGAACTATTATTCCCTGCAGAATCCGGCATTTATACCTATAACCCGGAAAAAGATATTTTTGAATCTCAACATCTTCTCAACAAGATCATTGATCCGGAAAACCATGTCCGGTATATGATTTCAGACAGCTTTGATAATGTTTATATTATCACCAATGATTATACCGCAATAATTTCTAAAAATGCCTGGGACAATTATGAGCTTGATACCTCTGTTTTTAATGTTATTCATCCCTATTTGAATGATGACCTGGAGAATATTTCCATTCTTGATCATGATAATATCCTTTTTGCAGCAAAAGATGGATTTGTTCATTATCACAAGAAAAAACAGCCATACCTGGATGACACAGTCACCGTATTAATCCGGAAAATTATCCTTACTAAAACAGATTCTTCACTGTTTGAAGGAAATTTTAATGACGGCGGACAAATCCTGAACAGTCAGCCCGATGACCAGATACCCTCGCTGCCGTTCAGCAATAATTCTATTTTATTAGATTTTTCCGCAATCGATTATCATCGCAATAAATCAAAATACCGGTATCAACTTGAAGGATATGACAAAAAATGGTCTGAATGGAATAAAAATACACAAAAGGAGTATACCAACCTGCCTGAGGGCAACTATGTCTTTAAAGTAATGGCCAGGAATATATATGATCAGACCTCAGGTGTTCAAACCTACGAATTTAACATTTTACCCCCCTGGTATGGTTCCGGATGGGCGTATATGAGTTATATCATTCTATCTTTAGGCAGCCTTTTTTCATTATTATATTTCTACAGGGAAAAATATCAAAGGGAAAAAAGACATCTGATCATAGCGCAAAAAAGGGAATTAATATTTAAAGATAATCAACTGGTTGAAGTCTCCAAAAAGTCACAACAGGAGATTGACAAGCTTAAAAATGAAAAGCTGAAAGCGGAAATCAAACATAAGAATAAAGAATTGGCGACAACAACCATGCATCTTATTGATAAAAATAATTTCATCAATAGCATCAAGATCCATATCAACGATCTTGTTAAAATGGTTGAAGAAGGCAAGAGTGCCAAATCAGGATTGAACCGGATCGTCCGCGAAATCAATAGAAATATTCAAGAAGATAAAAACTGGCATCAGTTTGAATTATATTTTGATGAAGTACATGCTGATTTTCTCAAAATGATCCGCAAGGATTTTCCAGGTATGACACCGCAGGAAATTAAACTGAGTGCCTTTCTCAGAATGAATATGTCGACGAAGGAAATCGCCAATCTGCTTAAGATCTCAGTTCGCGGTGTTGAAATTGCCCGGTACCGACTGAGGAAAAAACTGAAAGTAGAAAGGGATACCAACCTTGTGGATTATATGATGAATTATAAAGTTGAATGAATTTGTTTATTCAATACTCGATCTATGTTCATTGTACGCAGGCTTTCGATCACCAATAGGTTTACAATTTTCTTAATCACTCTGTTTTATTAATGTGATGAGTCATTCAGTTCTATTCCGCCCGTCTTAAAAAAATAAACTCCCCTCCCTCATCTCCGGCCAGTCGGATGGGCCCATACTGAGGCACCTGGCCATTGATGCTGTTATTCATTACTGCTGGTTTAAAGCGGCGGAATAACTCATCTGAGGAAAGAAAAGCTTGATCGTAACTGACCAGAGTTTTTATCAGGTATTCAATAAAAACACTTTTATCAGGAACGGTTTTCATAGCTCCGCTGGTCATAGCTTTGCGACTGGGAAGTTTATACATTTCAAGTACAGCGCGGCTTTCGGAATATACGGCTCTCTCTTTGAAAATACTACCCGAAAAACATGCATCTGTTATTAAAAGGGTATGTTTTGCTTTAATCCCGCCAATATAATCTCTGATAGTACTGTTTGATAGCCATTGCGCTTTGGAACTGATCCGTGCGTCTGCCGGCAGCCAATAACCCTGGTTCAAATCCGGATCCCAGATGCCGTGCCCGGCATAAAAGACCAGCAATTGATCCGTAGCACTGATTACAGCATTGAGATTGTCCAGTTGTTCAATGATTATTTCCCGGGTAGGATTTTCCAGCAATATAATGTTTTCATCTTCAAAAGTATAATGCTTTAAAAGCACTTCTTTTAACAATTTTGCATCATTAACCGGATTATCAAGTGACTGGATCTTTTCATCACCATAATTATTTATCCCTATAAGAAAGGCATAATATTTTCTTTCGGCCAGTGCATTACTTAATTCAATCCCGATAAAATCATTATTAGCAATCTGAACCTGCCTTGCAGATACCGGTTCTGTATCCGGCATAATTTTTTCCAATTCCGGAAATTTACGGTTCAGTTTTATGCTGCCCGATACACCTGGCGGACAGGTAGTCAGTTTCCAGTCTCCTTTCCACCGGCCGGTCATGAACGCTGTGTTTCCCTGTGTTTCATAGGTCATATCGATCACGGAAAGACAGTTCACGCCGGTCTTATAGACAAATTCAGTTCCTTCCAGATGCACCGTTTTTCCATCCATTACCCCCTTAACGATATACCTGGCTGAATCCTTCCCATTCAGGCTCTTCTGTTCCGCGATACCTTCCAGGTGCAGGCCTTTCTGGAGGAGATCCATGGAAAGTGTCAGGTATCCCTTACCCACCTCTACGGTACCAGTCCATTCCCCGGAAAGATCAGGTAACGCTTCCTGAGCCAGGGACTGTAATCCGGCCAGGAACTGTACACCTATCAGGATTTGCGTAAAAAGTAGTTTCATCATATCAAAACCGGTCAGATATTTTTTGAACAGAATTTTAAAAATACAGAATAAGTTCTATAAACAGAAATCGACGCGATCCCGGACCCCATGTATGCTGTGAATAAACCAGGGTATGATGCCTTATGTTCAGGAAACCGGAAGTGAACATTTATATTTAAGGTATTCTTATATTATTTAAGTTTTTAATTGATTTATACGATATATTGTATTGATTTATAGTTATTTAAGCTATTTTTTCAACGATATAAAAAATTTCCTGTTCTCAACCTATCAAATAAATCAACATTTTATGCAACTTTTTGCGGGTTGCTGAAGTCTTATGATAAAATCCGCAAGAACTAATGTTCCGCAATTATTTTATTATTTCGATCAGGAATCTTCTGAAGAACAGGATCTATTCCATCATTAATATAGCTGGTCTGGCCATTGGGATTACATGCAGCGTATTGATCCTTTTATGGGTGCATGATGAACTGACCTACGATCGGTTCCTCCCCAAGGCCGACCGGTTGTATCAGATATACTCCCAGGCTGAATTCGACAACACGATCAATACCTGGCGGTCCGTTCCCCTTCCGTCCTACCAGGGATTAAAAAACGCTAATGCCCATATTGTTAACACGGCCGTTTCCGACTGGGGAGGCGATCATCTCCTGACGGTCGGTGAAAAAAGGCTGTTCCTGCGTGGTTATAATGTCAGTGAGGAATTTCTCACTATGTTCGCATTTCCCATGCTTTTCGGGGATCCCGGGGAGGTGCTTAAGGATGTTTCATCGATCGTGATCACCCAGGAAACGGCCAGGAAGTTCTTCGGCGACGAGGATCCCATTAATAAAGTGATCCGTATCGATGACAAGAGTGACCTGAAGGTAGCCGCGTTGCTGAAGGATATTCCCAGGAATTCCTCTTTTGAATTCGATTTTCTGCTGCCGTATAAACACTGGCGATCGATCAACCCATGGGTGGTTGAAAATGAAGATAACTGGGGCAACTATTCCTTCCAGGTATATGTCGAGCTCAATGATCCGGCCCATCTCGGGAATGTCAATAAGGCGATCAAACCCCTTCTCACCGAACATGGAGAGGATGATATAAAAAGTGAACTGATGCTTTATCCCCTGCTTCGATGGCGACTATATTCCAATTTCGAGAATGGTGAAGAAAAAGGCGGGTTGATCGAATTCGTGCAGTTGTTCACTTTTATTGCCGTCTTCATTCTGCTGATCGCCTGTATCAACTTTATGAACCTGGCCACGGCCCGGTCGGAAAAAAGGGCCCGAGAAGTAGGGATTCGAAAAAGCGTCGGATCCCGGCGAAAGGATATTATCCTGCAGTTCCTCTCAGAGTCGATATTTATTGCCATCATCGCTTATTTGCTTGCACTTATCCTGGTCGTTGCCCTGCTTCCCTTTTATAACACACTGGTTGAAAAATCCCTCTCCCTCCCGTATGCAATGCCACGGTTCTGGATCTTCTCCCTCATTCTGATCCTGGTCACAGGGGTGGTTTCAGGCAGTTATCCGGCCTTTTATCTCTCCTCCTTTCAGCCTGTCCGCGTCCTGAAAGGAAAGATTATAGAAGGCCGCCGGGGAAGCCTTCCCAGAAAGATCTTGGTGGTCCTGCAGTTTGGCTTTTCGATTATCCTGATCATAGGCACGATTGTCATCTATAACCAGATACAGCTTGTCAAGAACCGGGAGCTGGGCTATAACCAGGATAATCTCATCATGGTGGAAAGGAACGAGGAACTGGACCGCAATTACCAGGTCCTGAAGAATGAATTGCTGCAATCCGGGATCGTGGAAGGAGTTACCGTTTCCAACAGCCCGATCACCCAGATAAACTCCAACAATTTTCTGGGCTGGCCCGGTAAACCGGAAGAACAAAGGGTGATCTTCACCACCATCACAACAGAATACGATTATGCCCAAACCATGGGAATAAAGATCTTGATGGGACGCGATTTTTCTCCTGATCATCCCAGCGATTCGTCGGCTATCCTCATCAACAAGGCGGCGTTGGATCTGATGGGTCTCAAGAATCCTATTGGTACGGAACTTGATCTCTGGGGACAGAAAAGGACGTTGATCGGCGTATTGGACAATGTTCTGATGGGTTCACCATTTCAGGAGGTTAAGCCTCTGTTTACCGTAATGGATGATTGGGATGGTTTTATTACGATCCGCATCCGCCAGACGAACGATCTGAACCGGACGCTTGAAGA
This sequence comes from uncultured Roseivirgaceae bacterium, assembly GCA_964645995.1. Lineage (GTDB taxonomy): Bacteria > Bacteroidota > Bacteroidia > Cytophagales > Cyclobacteriaceae > JAGTVG01. Next base: position 7,654 of record CAZYDB010000094.1, on the reverse strand, counting down.
GATCAAGGGAATTTTCGGGAAATACAATGCTGCCTATCCCTTCGAGTATACCTTTGCCGACCAGGAATATAATGAAAAATTCAAGGCAATCAATATGACAGGCACCCTGGCTAATGTCTTCGCCACGCTGGCAATCCTGATCACCGGTCTCGGGTTGCTGGGGTTGGCGGCCTTTACTGCCGAACGCCGCAACAAGGAGATCGGGATCCGGAAGGTGATGGGCGCATCCGTGATGAGTATAGTCAGCATGATCACCAGGGATTTTTCCGGGCTGGTGATCGTGGCCTTTCTGCTGGCTGCTCCCCTTTCCTGGTGGCTGCTCACCATCTACCTTGAGCGGTATCCGGTCCATACACAGATCCACTACTGGGTATTTATCATCACAGGGCTTTTTATCATGCTCTTCTCACAACTGATCGTGATGACACAAACCCTTAGGGCAGCACAGAGCAATCCGGTAAATTCACTGAGGGAGGAGTGAAATGATTTTAGAAGCCGGAAGTCAAAAGTCAGATGTCAGTGTGGCATGGGACATTTACACACTATGTTCACACTTACCATGTTATGCTTGGGGGCAAGAAGCATAAAAACAGATCTCTGAATGCTGACTTCCTGCTGCTTTTTTATTATTTCTAAATATTATACCAATAAGTTACTTTTAATACCAGCGCCCTGTTTTTGCTTGTAAAATCAAGCGTTCCCGGCCGATCTCCCGGTAAATAATTTTCCGTATAAACCAGGAAGATATCCGATGCCGGAAGGAACCGCCATTGAAAACGGGTATTGATATTGGCATTATTTGCCTGTTCGTTATATTGAACGAAAGTGGTAAGGAAAATTTTATTGGTGAATGTCAGTTCCAACCGGGGACTAACCAATAAAAAACTTGTACTGGTATATGGTTCTGGAAGTTGGATGTCATTGTAAGCAAAATCAACATTAATACTACCATAAGGCTGGAACCTGTATCCAATACCACCTTCAAGGTTAAGATTATTACCGTTATAATAACCACCGTAAATAGCTAAAAAATCATAGGTAAGTCTTCTTTTGGGAGTAGAATTGAATCCGAATCCGTAATTCCACCAATTATAATCCGACCCGGCCGGTAATTCTTCACCGCCGGAATTCGTGGGATCAAAGGAATCGAAGAGCCAGATATAGTTATTGATAAATCCTATCCCGAAGGAACTGCGATTCAAAAAAGAAAACTCATACAGCATCTCAATCACATTATCCGTAAGCCTGTTGTTAACATCAAAAATGGTTGAAACATCAACGTTTGGGCCATGAGAAACAAGATTTTTTGATTTCGGGAAAACGCTGTAACTGAATTCCGGATTAAACCGGTAATAGCCTGTCCTTGGGATAAAGCCGACCTCGGCATTATAATTATCCCCTACATATTCATGAACCCATTCAACACTGAAATTTTTGGTATCATATTCAAGGTTGGCTGCGTGAAATAATTCATTGCCTGACAGATCCGGACTGAATGATTTATGAAACAGGAATTTTCCAGACCATAAATTATTGGCTGAAGCCAGGTTGTACTCGATCCCCAGATCCCGGTTATAATCAGTAAAGCTGGAATCATGTTTAGAGTAATCCATGTTAAACGTTTCCCGGTTGATAAAGGAAGCGGTTATGTTTGACCGTGCGAATACCTGACGTTGCAAAACGGCCACTGCATAATTTTGTGAAGGTATGCCACCCCGTACAGGATTACCTTCATTATCAAAGCGGGCATCAGCCTCTCCGGTATGAATATCCATCATACCGATTCGCCAGTCCCTGTTAATTTTACCGCTTAACCGGGCACCGGCATAAATTGGACTTTCAAGCCCGATCCTTCTGGAAAAGAAAGGACGTACGCCACGAAATCCCAGGTTGGCGAAAAGATCAGAGTTTTCTATAAAGAATTGCCTGCGTTCAGGAAAGAAAAGTTCAAAGCGGCTCAGGTTGGTTACCTGCCGGTCTACCTCTACTTGTGAAAAATCAGGATTTACCGTTAGATCTAGATTTAGGGATGGGGTGACGGAAACTTTCGCGTCGAAGCCGGCATTGAAATCATTCGTAACAGGTGTACCGGCCTCTTTATCTTTTTCCGTTGAGGCCGTTATATAAGGAATAAGAGAAACATTGGTGCCCGGCGGGGGCGGTAGTTCATCCCAGATCATATTCCCGGTGAAGGCAAGGGATGCGGTGGGGAATTGTCTTGGGATTGGGGTCCATGAGGATTTCTCATTTAATTTCAGATCTAAACGGCTGAAATTGATACCCCATTTCATAATATTTTTCTTATAACGAAGGGTTTTAAAAGGGATGGCAGCCTCCCATATCCATTTATCCTCATAGTTTTTAACTTCGCTATACCATTTATTATCCCAACTGAGGTTCATACTCCCCCCATCATATTGCAGACCATCCCACTGGGCACCGGCAGCATTGGCGCCAAAGGAAAAGCCATTGGTCTTATCATCAAAGGGGTCGATAAATACGAGGAAGTTGTCATTCCCTCCAAAACTAAAATCCCGCTTCATCGACTCGACTACATAACTACCAGGAAGATCATCATAGCATATAGCGGAGATATAAAAGTTTTTCTCGTCGTATGTTACCCGAACTTCCGTCCTGGCGGCAGCCCTGCTGGTATCCATGGGAAGTACCATAAAAAAACTGTCAGCTACATCTGCCCGCTGCCAGGAAAGCTCATCAAGCATACCGTCGATAGTGATTTCATCTATAGCCTTATCACAATGAATTATATAGTTATCATTTATCTTCTGGGCCTGTAATGCATGAACGAAAAATAACTGAAGACAAAAAAATATCAAGTGTAACCTCACCATATTGCTTTTTTTATTGAGAACTGCGAATTTAAACTCTTATTTTGAACAAATTCTGAATCAATTATAAAAATCAGATAATTTAACCCGGAAATTTGTGAATATTTCCGGGTTAAGATTGGTAATATTATTTCACTACAATATCCTTGAAATTAATCCGGGATCCTAACCTGAAAAATTCACGAATTTTTCACCCCATCAGGGTTAACCTGGCGAAGTATCTTATTGAATATCACCTATATATCTTAAAATTACGCCGAACAACAAAAATTTATGAATAGGTAGGCTAAAAAGTCTACCGGTTGATCGTGAAATCAATTCACGCTTTCCCATTTTTGATTTTGTACAAGACAAAAGTTTTAATTTGTTTTCTCATACTAGTCATTTCAGGAGTTTTTATATAAATGAGTTGTATACAAAATAAATTTTATGGAGATCAGGGATCGATCTCATTTTTTGATCAGGAAAGCCCTGAATCAGAAGCTGCCGGTTCAGGCTAATCCTAAAATCTTAAATGGCAACAGGAAAATGGCAGCCAGGAGTTTAAAAATAACCGCCAGGGTAAATCCGATTATCTGGAATGGAAGCAGGATCAACCATACAAAAAATAATAGGAAGAATAGTCCTATTGCCAGAGGCCAGCATAATGAGAATAAAATGAAAAACAGGAGAACTGCAATTATAAATTTCATTTTTTATCGTTTTTATCAATAGCCTATCAAAATTTAATCCAATTATTATAATAGGCTAATTCTCAGGAGCTTTAAATATCTGTCGACTAAAAAATTGTATGATTTCCGGACAACGGGATGTTCAAATGAGGACATTTGATAGAACTTTAAAGATTCAGGCCATTAGGTTTTTACTGCTAATAAAAAATGGTCAATTGGTTATTTCTGTGACTAATCCCTGGTGGTCAAAATATTGGCATATTTTACACTAATAAATTACATAATTAACAATCATATTGCAATATATTTAGCTGATATTCAGTCAATTGTGATTCGCCGGGCCAGACAAAAAAATTGTGATTAATCAGATTAGCATTATTATTTTTCCTTGTAAAGTGATTAAGGGGGATTAAACTCCTGTTACTTTTCAGTATTTCCGTAATGATAATATTTCCGTAATTAGAATTTTTTATTAAACGAGGCTTAAGTCGCAATAAATAAAAAAAGCAGATTGACCTATTCTCCGGTACTTTAGCAGATAAGGGCCATTCCCATTTAATCCTCGTCGGTTTTATATAATATCCATGCCATTAATCCCGCTACCGTGGTAAATGTCCCGAGGAAAAGAACAAGATTAATATTACGCTGGATTCTTTTTGCCCTGGCCAGGTAACCGGAACCCAGGCCTTTCTCTCCGATAAATTTTTCAATTTTTTTGATTCTCTCTTCCAACTCTTCTTTGGTTCTTTGTTTGATATCCATTTCAGTATTGTTAGTTACAATTAATAATTAAACATCAACTATTTAAAAACTACATAATTTCATTTAAAATGTCAACATAAAAACTTATCATTTAACTCGCTCTTAATATTTGAGCCCGTATTAACGCTGATTATTCCCCTGCTGGACCAGGATCAGAAAAATTATACTTAAAATTTAGATAGCAATAGAATTTATCGTACATTTGATGATCTGTTCATATCAATACTACCCCAATTTCTGTCTGTTGATTAAATATTAAACCAAAAACTTATGCCTATGAACCTCTTAAAAAAATTAAAATTATTCAGCCTGGGTTTATTTGCCCTGGTTTTCTTTTCAGCCACTGTATTAAATTCCTGTACCGGCGGAGAGAAGAACAAGGAAAACACTGAACAATCCACCGGAGAAGAACACTCTTCTGGTGATGCAGAGCATCCGGCAGGTGATGACGAACATCCCACCGGCGGTGACGAGCATCCGGCAGGTGATGACGAACATCCTTCGGATGAAGAACATCCTTCGTCTGATACTACCGCTACCGAATAAGACGTAATTGGAATTATTTCCTAAAACCGGTCTGGATCAATTCAGGCCGGTTTTCTTATGAATGTAAAGGTCGTTTCAACGGTTACAGGCTTCCCCCCTATTTCAAATACCGGGTAAGCGTGAAAGTTGATCGGGCCAGAATCTGGTCCGGGCTTTACCAGAAGGTCTCTACCATGACTTAATTCGATTCGATTTGCGGGATGACGGCCGAAATAATAGGTCGCCAGTGCTGAATATTTATTGGCTTCACTAATATCCACCGGCCACCACTTCCCTTCTGCATAAAACTCTGCCCAGCAATGATATCCATCGATCCCCCCTTCGTTCCGATCTGATGGAATGGAAGCTCCTATTGAAAAACGGGCAGGAATACCGGCAGACCTGGCCAGAGAAATGAAAAAAGAATGAAATTCGGTGCAGTTACCGGTTTTTGAATCACAGGCATATACGGCATCGCCCCGTCCATAATCACCAAACTTCATATAGCGCATATTATCAATAATGTAATCATAAAGCGCTCTGGCCTGTACCAACTTACCGTCTTTATACTTTTCATTTATTGCCTCCCTGGCAATACTCCTGAACCGGTCATTTACAGGCACAAGACTGTCGGGGGTAAGATATTTACCGACTGTCGACTCATCTGCCGTATAGGGACCCTTTTCGATTCTCCGTACATGGTAGTTGATCTCAATATTTTTCCCGCTACATTCAGGTCCTAACTCAAAATATAAAATTGAATTGCCATATTCATTTTCTTCAAGTTTTTGTTGCTTAACCGGTGCTTTCAGGCTGATCAAATCAATAGTCTGGAAAGAGTCACTTTTGGCAAGGGGGATCCAAATTTTAGCCTTCTCTTTAATTTCCGGCATCTTGACTTGATAATGAAAGGTAAATTCATCTTTACCCTCGATAACTCCGAGTAATTCAGTTGAAGATTCCTCCATAGGTATCCGGTACCAGGTTTTATCTTCTCTTTGTTTCCATGAATAAAAGGGCTTTCCATTGAGTTTGTGAAGGGTAGTCTCGGTAACTTCCATTTCCCCTGCCGATCCTTCAAGAAAAAAATCAACATCATAGACATCCCCACTCACATCAGCAAGATCCACGCAGGCAAAATGCCGGCCGGGACCCAGATTGGAAAGGTATTCCGTATGAACGCGAACGAGCTTTAACCGAAGGTCACGGTCTTTTTCTTTCAAATGAAAATAACCGCCTTCCTGTTTAACTCTTTCCTGAATATAAGCTTTGATCCCTTCTTCAATATCGGCAATTGTCACCCTTTCGGCAACCAGGTCCGATCCGGTAGCTTTTTTGTCTTTTTTTTCTTCTGATTCCGTATTGCAGGCCGATAGAAATACCCACAAACCCGCAAAAACAATTGAACTGATAGATCTCATATGGTTTACATTTGCTTATTCTATTGTTACTGTATTCCGGCATTGCCGGGTACCTGTCCCGGAAATGGTCACAGGCCAAAGATAACAGATAAACAGGGGATCTTAATAATTAATTCCTTCAATCCGTAATTGATTGTTTTTCTGCCCGCTTTTTTTTAATTATCTTTTGAACAACAAATATTCATACCTGTTCCAGCCCCGAAAAATCTCAACACGTTTACGCGTAAATGGATGGAAGAATGATCGGATTTTATTTAATTAATAATCATATGACTGGCGATTTTGCTGAAAATCAATCAATTGCAATTCACCGGCCCTGCTGAGTGTCTGTCTGCACATTCAATAAGAATTTATGCTTTTTCCGGATTGATATGACAATCGCATATTTCCTGTTTTATGAATTTTTATTTACCTTGCATTTTACTCATAAGTATTATAAGGTAACAATAGTGAGTTAATTACCATATTTTTAACTAAAGGAGGTTGCACGATGAAAACTACATTAATTGCCCTTTTATTTATAGCGCTTTGCGGATTAGGATGCTCGGACGATCCGGATGAAATTATAAACGATCCGGTTAATGATGATCCGATTGAAGAGCCTGAGCTTCTAACGGATGAGGAATTACTTGATCTTGTCCAGGAAAAAACATTTGATTATTTCTATGGATATGGACATCCTACCAGCGGACTTGCCAGAGAACGGTTATCTGATCCTGAAACTGTAACCATTGGAGGTTCCGGATTTGGCCTTATGGCTATCATTGTAGGTGTTGAAAGAGGCTGGATTACACGAGCAGAAGCTGTTGAGCGATGGACCAGGATCGTGGATTTCCTTACGCAGGCCGACCGGTTTCATGGGGTATGGCCACATTGGATGGAGGGCAGGACTGGCAAAACCATACCATTCAGCACCCTTGACAACGGCGCCGATCTCGTAGAAACCTCCTTTATGGCCCAGGGATTGATCACAGTCCGGCAGTACCTTGATGAGAATGAAACCAATGAGAAAGCATTGATTGATAAAATCAACCTTCTCTGGGAAGAAATCGAGTGGGATTGGTTCACCAAGGGTGGTGAAGATCAGCTATACTGGCACTGGTCCCCTACGGATGAATGGGCGATGGGCGCTAAGATAAAAGGGTGGAATGAAGCATTGATCACCTATGTAATGGCCGCTTCTTCACCAACACATCCGGTAACGGAAGAAGTATACCATAACGGATGGGCCCAGGAAGGGTCAATGAAAAATGGTGATACCTTTTATGACTATGTATTGCCTCTTGGTGAAGACCTTGGTGGTCCGTTGTTTTTTGCTCATTATTCATTTTTGGGACTTGACCCCCGCAACCTGGAGGACCAGTATGCCAATTACTGGGAACAGAATGTTAACCATACCATGATCAATTATTCCTATTGTGTAGAT
>CAZYDB010000093.1:0-14485 GCA_964645995.1 uncultured Roseivirgaceae bacterium | reverse complement strand
ATCAAAGAGGTTGGTGGTATATTCTTCGGGAATATAAAATTGCAGAATGAAATAATGTATCGAAAGCAGAAAAACTGCGATAAGAAATTGACTTTTGGGTTTCCTGATGAAAATTGATAATGTGATAAATATGATCAGGGCCGAAATTCCTCCGGCTACCCTGGCCAGCGCGTAGCTGTTGTGCTTCAGATATTGGACGGAATTCATTATTGTTCCGTGAATGTTTTCCATGGAAAACATTCCTGACCAATTTGTTGATCCGGTGGCACTATTGGTTAACTGTGAACAATATCCTGCGACACAACCTAAGTTCGAAATCGCATAAATCAGGATAATCAATAATGAGAATTTGTAAAATATGGTTGATGGTATCCTGAACATATGGATTACAATGTATAATCCGATTATTACACCTAATAAGCCAATCGCTTTGTCAAGATGCGGGAATGCGATTGTAAGGCTGGCATAATATGAGGAGATGATATAATGCCGGGATATTCCTGAAAGGATCAGGAAGATCGTTGATGATAGAAAGACCACCAATACCATCAATGATTTCGGGATGTTATTCCTGCGGAATAAAAAGATCGTATACAGGACAGCCAGGACGTAGGTTAAAACATAAATCATTTCATGAAATATCCCGGAAAATTGCTGTACTGTGATCATGTAAATAAGGGTCGTTTGTTGGTTTGACACCTATTGGATCATAAAGGTTTAAATACATTTTTACTTTATGCATTAATCATCCCAAATACTCTCAACCCGGTCTTTTTTCAGGGCTCAGTGATCGGCATAGAATAGTAATGTTAATAAAAAAAGCATTAAAAATCAATAGCAAAATTTATAAATAAATAATATTTTACGCATTGAATATTAAATAGTTAATAATCAATCAGTAAATTAATTGTTAAAGACACAATAGAATTGAAGATATTCAGGTTTTCATATTTAAATCTTTTTTATAACTTGTTCCATAATATCTTTAAAGTGGTTGAGTTCAATAACGTCCAACAACGGTTTCTAAAGAATTTAAGAAACAAGATACCTCCGAATATGTCGTTTGCTGAGGTTCTTGCCGATGACCTCAATATCAGTTTAGATAGTGCCTACCGTCGCATACGAAGTGATACCAGCCTGACATTTGAAGAGATACAGATCCTGTGTAACAAATACAAAATATCTTTAGATGCTTTTTTCTCCGGTTCAGACGACTGTGTATTATTTAATTACCGGGCCATTAATCATAAAGAATTTACTTTTGAGAAATATTTTCAATCCCTGATATTTAATCTTGAAACAATCCGGCAATATGAGGCCAGTGAACTGATTTATACGGCCAAGGATATCCCCTTATTTCATATTTTTAATTCTTCCAGCCTCACTGCATTCAAGGTGTTCTTCTGGAATTACAAGTATTTTGGCGGGAATGACCAGATAGCTAAAGCTTTTAGTCTTAATAATACTCATGAAAATTTAATTGCTTTAGCTAAACAGGCTTATACCTGCTATCAAAAAATACCTTCAATTGAAATATGGTCTCAGGAAACTGTTAATAATACCCTGAAGCAGATTGAACACGCCTATCAGATAAAAATACTGCCATCAAAAAAAATTGTCCGTAAGCTTTGTTCTGATCTTAAGGAAATAATTGAAAATGTCAGGTTTCAGGCGGAACTGGGCATGAAAAAAGCCAGGTATTCCAGTATGCCATCCGATAAGCCTTCTGAGTTTGTCTTTTTTCATAATAATCTGGTAATTACAGACAATACCGTTTATTACCGGATGGGAGATATTCAAATGGTACACATGGGTCATAATGTTATCAATATATTAACTACTACCGATACCGCCTTTTGCAACCATACCTATCAGATATTAAGGAATATTATCAACAATTCGACATTGTTGAAGACAGATGCTGGCCATGAAAATGATGATTTTTTTGGCGTGATCCAGAAGAGGATCGATGAGCTGATAGCGAAAATCGCATAAAAAGGCCCGGTATCTTTTAATTGTTTATTCCTATACCAACAAAATACCGGCTGGCCCACGCTGCAGGAGGAACATCCCGGCAGATTTGCCACCATAGGCTGATATATATCATAGCGGATGTTATCTCTCCCCAAGCCTTCCGGCGCACAGGCTTATGCAAACATTTGGATAGATCCTCCATCCCGGATGCAATTTTGGGACCTTCCCGGCATAACTATTATCTCTCCATAAGTCTTCCGGCCGCAGACAGCAAAAATTTGCAAATATTCCGGGCTAATAGTCCAATTAAACAATTGTATTTAACAAAAAGATTATGTATATAAAACAAAAAGGAAAAATTTCATTTGTAATTTTATAGATTATTTGCTATTTATCAGAATTGATCAATACATTCTTTTTATTTAAACGAACTTTTCAGCCAGGATAATTTCAAAAGTAAGCCTCCAGGGCCTGGAAAATTATAAAATTGCTAAAAACGAAGCAATTTAGAGTTATTTAACACTAAAAAGACCAGAAAAATAATCATATTTTTAATTATTAAGTATGATAAAAACTATTATTTTCAAGATAAAACGAAGATAATTTTGTTTAACTAATTATTATTACTAAAAACAGAATATTATGTCAGAAAAAAGCCCTTTTCCACACAGTAAAATCGGGTTAGAAACTCATGGTTTGAATAACCTGAAAAATGTATATTGGAATTTACCTACCCCGGCCTTGTATGAAGAGGCTCTTAAGCGGGATGAAGGAATTATTGCTCATTTAGGTCCTTTGGTTGTAAGAACCGGACAATTTACCGGCCGGTCACCCAATGATAAATTTGTTGTTGAGGAGCCCAGCAGCAAGGATAAGATTTGGTGGGGTAAAGTAAACCGGCCTTATGAGGAATCGAGGTTTGAGGAGTTGGAAAGGAGGATGTCCTCTTACCTGCAGGGCAAGGATGTTTTTGTACAGGATTGTTATTGTGGCGCCGATCCTGATTACCGGATGCCTGTCAGGATCATCACCCAATATGCATGGCATAGCCTTTTTATACATAATATGTTCATACAACCCAGTCCTGAGGAGTTAACCGACTTTAACCCGGAGTTTGTGGTTATTGACTGTCCTGGTTTTCATGCCAATATTGAGGTGGATAAGACCAATTCGGATGTGTTTATCCTCGTAAACTTTGGCAAGAAAATGGTATTGATCGGCGGTACCGAATATGCGGGAGAGATGAAGAAATCCGTATTTACAGCTATGAACTATTTTCTTCCTTTGCAGAATGTGATGCCCATGCATTGCTCTGCCAATATAGGCGTCAAGGATGATACGGCGGTATTTTTTGGTTTAAGCGGCACAGGGAAGACCACTCTTTCTGCGGATTCAACGAGGACGCTTATTGGGGATGATGAGCATGGCTGGAGCGATAATGGTGTTTTCAATTTTGAGGGCGGTTGTTATGCCAAGGTGATCAGGTTATCTCCTGAGGCGGAGCCAGAGATCTTTGAGACAACCAGGAGGTATGGAACGATTCTGGAAAACGTTGGTATTAATTCCAACACCCGTCGTCTTGATCTGGACGATGCCACACTTACTGAAAACACAAGAGCTGCCTATCCTATTACCCATATACCCAATGCATCCAAAGATGGCAAGGGCGGTCATCCGAAAAACATCATTTTCCTTACTGCTGACGCTTTTGGTGTATTGCCTCCAATCTCCAAACTGACACCTGAGCAGGCCATGTATCACTTCCTTTCAGGCTATACAGCCAAAGTTGCCGGTACTGAAAGAGGGGTTACTGAACCTCAAGCCACTTTCAGCGCCTGTTTTGGAGCGCCTTTTATGGCACAGCATCCCAATGTATATGCAGAATTGCTGGGCAAAAAGATCGAGAAACACCAGGTTAATTGCTGGCTGGTCAACACAGGCTGGACCGGTGGTCCCTATGGCGAAGGTAGTCGCATGAAGATCAAATATACCCGCGCCATGGTCAATGCAGCGCTTAATGGGGAGCTGGATGATGTTGAATACCAGGAAGATCCAATCTTTGGCGTACAGGTACCTTTAAGTTGTCCGAATGTTCCTGAAGAGGTGTTACTGCCAAAGGGAACCTGGAAAGATCAGGCAGCTTATGATAAAACCGCTAAAAAACTGGCTTCTATGTTCAGTGAAAACTTTAAACAATTTGAAGATAAGGTTCCAGAATCCTTAAATGATGCCGGACCCAAAGTATGATTGATACGATCATCTAACCTGAAAAATTCACGAATTTTTCACCCTATCAGGCTGATGGAGCGCCCCGATAATAATCGGGGCGCTTAATTGGCCCTCCGGGCGCCTGCCAGCATTCGGTAGGCCTGCCGTCCTTTAGACAGGTAGACCCGATAAATTTATGAATTTTTCGGGTTAAAAACCGTGTCCGGGTTAATTCATGGTTTCCCTATGACCCAATACTCATGCATTTATAAAGTGGGATAAAGCATGAAAAGTTATTTATTGATATCACGTCCAACCAGGTAGGTGGAATAGATGATCTCTCCGAAATCAGAAACTCCCTGTATTTCCACCTGAAGGGTCCTGGCTTCATCAGAATTAAAAAAGCTGATATCAGCCCTTCCGAGGTTATTGGTCCTCACATCAGGGTCCCAGTAAATGGTTGTTCGTTTATCCGGCATTATGTTTTCTTCAGAGGGCACATCATAAGCGGGAACATAAAATTCTTTTATATAACTCATGCCGGGTAATTGGATATTTTGCCTTTCACGGTTATCTCTGTCATCATAGGAGTCTGACCCCATTCTTGTATAGATCAGAATGACCCCATTCGCCCCCCGGATCCCATAGGCTGCTGCCGAAGCACCACTTTTTAAAATTTCTATCCTGTCGATATCCTGTGGATTAAGGGACAGGAGCAATGAATTTACATCGTAATTGTCTGATCCTCCCGGACCTGCACCAGCCGAAGAAGCCGTATCACCCGGCATCGGGCTCGATGGCGGATTCATGCTGCTTATGGGCATCCCATCGATTACGAACAGGGGCTCATTGGTCAGTGATACTGAACCGACGCCACGAATTCTGATACTCGTATTGAGTCCCTGTCCGGTTACCTGTACACCAGCGACCCTTCCCTGGATGATCTGGAAGATATCCTGGTAAAAACGCAGTTCATCGGTTATTTCAATAACATCATCCGGTTCACCATAAATATTGTTTCGATACCTGTCACCCACTATTTCTACTTCCTCAAGAATGATCTGATCAGAAAAATTATAGGCCTCCAGGATCTCTGCTCTTTCATTATGCCTGTTAAGGTATTTCAATACTTCCTGGTTTATTGGAGGTGCGACTTGCTGAGACGCTTTTTGCTCAGCCTCATAGGTTTTCAAAGGATCGAATTGTATATCCACACTCCTGGGTTTGCCCTTGTCATCAAGGGAGATGGGGATTACGGAGAGGGTGTCGGGAATATTAATATTCTGAAGTTTGAAGCTGCCCTCCTGATCAGTCAGGGTTGACCAGTAGCCATGAAATTGGGGGTTGATCGACATGAAGTTAATATAGGAGTATTTCAAAGGCCTGCGCGTACCCTTCTGAAAGGCCTTGCCTGTCAGCGTGATCCCATATTCATGGGAATGGGGTGTTTCTGAAAATTTTCCATTAAATATCTCCTTCCAGGTAAACCGTCTCCATCCATGGGTAAGCATCACCAGGTCCAGTGCAATTTGCGTGTTTCTGTCATCACCGATAAAATAAAAACCAGGGTCATTTATCCTTCCCTTAAGGTCTGAAGTAAGAAGTAAATTGGTCTTAATATTTCCGTCTGCGGGCTGTTTCATCAGATGGTCAGCATCGGTAACCGCTACCGAAAAACGAGTATTCATCACGCCGCGGTCGAAATGGTCGGTAAGTTCAAAACTAAGCTTAACCTTGTCCCTTGCCCTTAATATTTCGTTTTCGGTTTCCAAACTGGTTAATACATTCTGTTCATTATTGATGAAAACAAGTCTTTCACACCGGGGCTGATGGGCTTGATCAAAAAGAGTGATATGAAAAATACCATCCGGGAGTTTTGATTTGGGAATGTTAATCACGGCACTCCCGTTCCGGATCCTTGATTTTTCGCGATGATATAGAATACCTCTTGTCTGACCGATCAGAAAGAACTCAGATTCATTCAGGTCAGGAGAAGCTTGCACCATCACCTGGATGTTCCTGTTCTTTAGATTATTGACCGATAAAACATAACCGCTCATCAGGGGCGCAGGCAAGGGGAAGGTCTTTTCCTGCCTGTTACGGGTTACGACGGCCACATAAGATTCATTAATCTTCGGAACAAAAAAGAAATTACCCATTCCATCATGTCTGGTAATCAGTTCGGCGACCTGTTGCCCTGATGGATCAATAACCTTTCCTTTGATATCAATGGCTGCACCTTGTTGATTTAAGGTTTTAAAGGCAACCTGAGAGGTGATGCCGTTGACGAGGTGTCCTCCTTCAGGGAGGAACCGGATCTCGAAATCATCTTTCTCTTTTAATCGTGATCTTTCCGCTTTAAATTCATCATCCGCATGATAAATGTTCAATTCCTTCTCAAAGAAAAATTCATCTTCATAATTTTTCATCCAGTTGGTATAGGCGCGAAGCCTGTATATCCCGGTAGGATAATCATCCCCCAGGTCGAGATTGCCCTGTGCATAGGCATCGTAGATTTTTAATCGTTTATTCTGGACTATGTTGCCTTCGGGTGAGATCAGGTCGACATACAGTACGCCGCTGATATTGGAGGGTACATGGGTTGCCAGATTAACAACGAACGCATTAAACCAGAGCGTTTCACCACTGGCGTAGAATGGCCGGTCGGTATGCAGGTAGACTTTCTCGCCACTGGATGGAAGCTTCGATTTTTTAAGCCCTGTTATGATCTGTTGGATGAAAGGATCCTGGTCGAGGTCATCTTTTTCCAGTTGTACCTGTTCCCGGTCATTTAAATAAATAGAGCCGAAGGCATTATTGCTTTCAAAAGAAGCGATAATTTCTTCTTCAACGGGCGTTCGCAATACAATTGGATTAGCCTCCCAGAACCGTTTGTTATATCCTATGCGGTCCAGCATATCCCTGTCACGCCGGCCATAACGGAGCAGGCGTCCGCCCAGCCTTTTGAATTTCTCGGGTTCATAATATTCATAAAAAGTAAGTAAAGAACGTGTTTCTACCGGGTGCTGATATACTCCGTTGATATAATAATCGAAACGCTGCGTGAGGGTAATATAATCCAACACAAGATCCTCATTTGAGGATTTATAGGCCGCTTCAATTTCCAGCACATGGTTTTCCCAACTTCCCAGTGGGTTATTAAGACCGATAATATCAAGGTGGTCGGTTCGGTAGATACCCTGTAGTTTGAGTATCTCATGTGAGTCTATATCAATTAATATTTCGCCTTCCAGCGCTGGTATGTTTAAATCTTCTCTGGGGGTGAATGCCACGGTGGCTGCCTTCCTTCCGCCCACCTTCTGCAGTCCGCGGATGGAAACATCATATAATTGCCTGACGTCCTTATTGACCGGCATAACGAACTTATCAGTTTGGGGCTGATACATAGTGACCAGGCGGCTGAGTAAAGTGAAATTTTTATTGAACACATAATCATTAACCTCAGGACCTGTCTTCATGGCATAACGGCCTTCCTGAACGGCCCAATTGACAATACCCAGGCTGCTGAAACGGGTATCGAAAAATATCTCATACAATTCCGAATAATCCCCTGCATTCTGAGATGTTTGCCTGTAAAAGGCCAGTCCGTATTTCCAGTCTCTGCAGTGTCTGTACGCCTTATCAAGGGCCTGCAATAAGAGGTTATAGGCGTATTCTCCCTTTTCCTTGTCTTCAATCACCAGTTCTTCAAGGAGGATCTCGCCAGGCGTGAGGCTGATCTCAAGATATCCCGTATTCTCCACCAGTACTTCCTTTGGATGGTAGCTTATATGAGTAAAAAGCAGCTTTGCCGGCAGTGAGTCAGTTTTTACAAGAAATTCCCCGTTAATATTACTGGAAGTACCCCTTTGGAAATCACCAATGGCAATACTGGCAAAGGGGATAGGCGCTCCGGTGCTGGAATCGATCACCTTGCCGCGGATTGGAAGTTCCTGTGCAAAGGTGGTACCAAAAAGAAAACTAAGGGAAAAGAGGGAAAATATAATCCTATAAACATGCATTCTTCTGACAAAAGTATGTTGAATAGTTAGAATAGTTCTTACGATTTTCAGGTAAACCGGTTTCATTTTCCCATAAAGTAATCCAAAACCTTAAGTTAATCATTATTGATAATCGGAGCCCCAAAATTTTCAAGGAAGTAAAAGGGTCTTCCATCTTCCGTGATGCCCTGGATCTCCACCTGCAGGCTGCGGGCATAATCCGAATTCGGGAAGCCGATTTCCGATCGGCCGAGCATATCCGTTTGTTGAACCGGTTCCCAGTAAAGAGTGGTCCGCATATCAGGCATTGTATTTTCCCCTTCGGAGTTTGCCGGAGCCGGAGTATAGAATTCTCTTACCAGCGAAAGTCCCGGAAATCTTATCGCCTCATAATCTCCTGGCGACGTTTTGATATCCGACAATTCTTTATCGTCGTAGGTGAAGATGGCGATGATCCCGTTGGCGCCCCGAACCCCATAGACTGCCGTTTTTGTTGGCGACTTGGACACTTCGATCCTCTTCACCCATTGTACCGGTATGGAATTGATGGTGTTGATCGCACTCGACATGGAATCCCCAACCAGGGGCATGCCATCCAGCAGGATCAGCGGCTCATTGGTCGCATTCATGGAACCTACACCGCGGATGAGTATGGAGCCTCCGGAGACCCATACACCCGGGAACCGCCCCTGGATCAGTTCAGTTACAGTAATCCCGGTACGATTCTCATCAGTGATCTCCGCCGCGTAATCCGGTGCTCCATAGAAAGTCTGGTATCTCTCTGCCTCTACTACAATTTCTTCCAACAGGATCCGGTCGGTGAAATCGTAGGCTTCAAAGATCTCATTCCTTTCATAACTTCGGTTAAGATAACGGATCACCTCAGCATCAACAGGAGCCGGATATTTCTGAAAAATAGCCTGCCCGGCGGGATAGGGCCTGAGAGAATCCAGCTTGATGGTCACTTCAATATTTTCCCCTTTATCATCCAGGCCCTGCGCCACCATTTTCAAGGTGTCTGGTATGATCATTTCGGGTATTTCAAACCTTCCTTTTCCATCGGTTGTGGCGGTCCAGTACCCGGACATGGTTTCATCCATTGAGATAAAGTGGATGATACCATGATCTATCGGTTGGCTTGTTCTCTTTTTATAGGCTATGCCACGAGTGTTGATTCCCCTCTCATGGCTATGACTTGTTTCAGCAATCTGTCCATCAAGGATCCGTTTCCAGGTAAACCGCCGCCATCCGTGGGTCAGCATCAGCAGGTCGAGTGCGATCTGTGTCTCCCGGCTGTCGTCAAGAAAATAGGATCCGGGTTGATGGATATGCCCTTTCAGATCGGAGGAAAGCAGGAGATAGTTGAGAATGTTTTCCTGTAATCCGTTTTTGGCAACATGTGTGGGATCGGTGACCGCAATCGAGAATTTCGACAGTTTCTGTGGTTTGCCATAAGGATCCTTGAACTGAAAGGCAAAGGAGATATCCTCTCCGGGTTTTACCTGGGGGGATTCAGGTTCAATATTGATAGCGAATGGCTGATAATTATTTATGAAGCAGAGCCTTTCGCATTTTGGCATCCTGGCCGGATTAAAAAGGGTGATCTGCATGACACCGCTCGGGAGTTTTGATTTGGGTATGGTCAGGACAGAAACACCTCTGCTGATCCTGTTTCGTTCAGTAAAATAGATAACCCCGCGCATTTGGCCGATCAGATAGAATTCTGAATCAATAAGATCTGGAGTTGATTTGATCATGATCTGGATCACATTTTCTTTGAGATTGTTGACGGTCATGATATATCCTGAGGGCCTGGGTTGTGGCAGGTCAAATCTTTTTTCAAGTCCATTATAACGAACAACTGCCTGATAGGCATTACCAGGCTGAGGGATCAGGAACACGCTTCCCATGCCCTCATGCCGGGTTTTGATCTCGGCTACCCGGTTGTCCTCCTGGTCAACAATATGTCCTTCGATGTCAATACCATTTCCCGCCTGGTCAACCGCCTTGAAAGCCATCTGTGAGGCGATACCATAAATCAGGTCTCCTCCTTCCGGAAAAAAAATTACCTCGTATTCGAAAGTTTCATTAGCTGAGATATACCGGTTGTCGAGTACTTCCGTAGCATTATAGATGTTAAGTTTTCTGTCAAAGAAAAAGTCCGGATCATAATTCTTCATCCATTCGGTATAGGCTCTGATCCTGTACGGACCTGTTGGCTGATCCTCCGGAATGTCGAAATGGCCGGCAGCATGGGCGTTCACCAGGTGTAAACGTTTATGAAGCAGGATATCTCCGCCGGGGCTGATCAGATCTATATACAGAACACTGCTTTTAAAAGCGGGCCGATGGGTAGCCAGGTTGACGAGGTTCGCACTTAACCATATCGTTTCTCCGGCAGCATAAAAAGGTTTGTCGAGATGGAGGAAAACCTTTTCGCCGGAGGAAGGAAGTTTGGACGCTCTCAGGCCTTGATTCAACCCCCGGATGAAAGGATCATTTTCCAGCAGGTCCTTCTCCAATAGAATCTGTTCGCGATCATTGAGATATATGGATCCGAATGCATTCGCAGCCTCGAACGAAGCTATGATCTCTTCCTCCACGGGAGTCCTTTTCACAATGGGGTTATCGGCCCAGAAAGAACGGTTATAGCCGACTTTGTCAAGTTCTTCACGGTCGCTGCGGCTGTAGCGGATGATCTGTCCCCCCAGCCTTTTGAATTTCTCCGGTTCATAATACTCATACCAGGTCAGAAATGCCTCTGTATTAACAGGGTGACTGAATTCATCATTCAGATAATAATCAAATGTCTGGGAAAGCCGGATATAGTCCAGGTATAGCGCATCTTCAACTGGCTTAAAGGCTGCTTCCATGTGCAATTCATAATTTTTCCAGCTGCCCTTGGGGTCGGCAAGGGAGATGATATCTACCTGATCATTTCTGATCGTCCCGGCCAGTTTCAATATCTCGTAACTGTTAATATCTATCAGGATCTCTCCTTCAAGTGCCGGCTTGGTAACATGTTCCATCGGGCTGAAAGAGACCACCGCTACTTGCCTGTCCTGGACATCCCGTAATTCAGAAATATTCAAGTGATACAGATCACGCACATTCTCGTTTACCGGCATAATGAAATTGTCGGCATCGGGTTGCACCATGGTGACCAGTCTTGACAGGAGGGTAAAATTCTTGTTAAACACATAATTGGCTGCTTCGCGATGGGTATCCATTGCGTAGCGGCCTTCCTGTATTGCCCAGTCGATTATGCCGGTGGCGGTATACCGGGTATCGTAAAATATTTCATACAACCCGGAATGATCATCTTCATTCCGGGAAGTTTGCCGGTAGAAAGCCAGTCCGTAATTCCAATCCCGTGATTTATTGGTGGTAACAATCAGGGCATTTTCAATTAATTTATAGGCATATTCCTCGTCTCCCTTTTCCTCGATAACGACCTCCTTCAACAGCCTTTCGGCCGGATCAAGTTGTATCCGGATGAATGCCGTATCCCGGATCGCAGTCATTTTCTTCTGATAGCTTATATGCGAGATGGTCAGGTCAAGGGGAAGCGAATCCACTTTTAGGAGAAAATCCCCATTGGTATTGGAAGAGGTACCCCGGTATTGGCCGCTAATGCCAATGCTGGCGAAAGGTACCGGTTCACCTGTTTGGCTGTCTGAAACATTTCCTGTGATCCGGATCTCCTGAGCATGGGAGAAAGAAGAAACCATGAACCCGGCGGAAATCAAAAAAATGAAGAACCTTTTCATAGTAAAAAGTTGCTTAAATACCCGTTTTTCGTATTAAATACATTCTGTATATAAAGTTACGAATTTTCGATCTAGTTATTTCATACCTGGCGATAAATGACAATGCCAGGATGCCCGGCAGACTGAATTAAAGGCATCAGGGATTTTTTTCGGGTACGGAGAAAGCAATTTTGGTAAAGGGAACCCCATAGGGCGTGATGCCTTCATTCACAATCTGAAAACGTTTTGTCTGATCATTAGTATAAAAAGTAACGACTGCCTTCCCATGCTGATCCGTGATCAGTTTTGACTCCCGGTGCAGCGTGATCCTTCTGTCGGGCCTTTATAAGGGAAGTCAATCAGCTACAAAGTATGTTGGGAGCAAATCAGATCAACTTGTCCTTTTTCATCTGTTCTACATGATCTTTTAATGTTTTCTCAGGGTCGATATATTCTATCCCCAGATCTTTTTTGCTGTATGCATTATCGAACCGGAGTGGTTTGCCGACATTGGCACGGAGATATTTCCATGAAAAACCCTGGAAAGGACCAAAAAGATATAACATGGCTTTAGGAAGCAATTTTCCGGGAACTTTGGCAGGATTGCCTACATGTTTTTTCACTTCCCCGGCGATATCAAGCATCGACATACTGGTATTCACCAGAATGTGCCGGCCGCTGGCTTCTTTCTTTGTGCCGGCAATAATATGGGCACGGGCAACATCCCTGACATCGACTATGCCGAAAGTAAGTTCAGGCACTCCCATTTTCAGCTTTCCGGAGGCGAGTTGCCTGATCATATCAATACTGGTGGAGTCGACTCTTTTAGTAAGGGAGGGACCCATTACAAGCCCTGGGTTGATCACCAGAAGATCCCATTTATCCTGTTCCGCCTGCATTCTCCAGGCTTCTTTTTCGGCAATCGTCTTGGAGTAGTTGTAAGGTTGATGTTGCAGGCTGCTGGTATTGTTCCAGTTTTTTTCTGCGAACCGGCTGTTTTCCGTTTCTTCGATATCAATAGCATCACCATAGACAGCGACTACACTGGAGGTAAGAACGATTCGTTTTACGGTTGCTGCTTCATTGGCTGCCTGCAGGACGTGCCTGGTACCTTTAACCGCTGGATCGACCAGCTCGGCCTGAGGATCTTTAATGCCTTGCACTTTAAAAGGCGATGCGGTATGAATGATAAGCTCGGCACCTTTAACAGGTTCATTAAAGGCCTCTTCATCCAGGAGATCGGCTTCAAATATTTCAAGTTTACCAGGATGCTTTTGAATTAAATGATCCAGGTATTCCAATTTTTTTGTATTGTTCTGTTCCCGAACGGATGTTTTTACTGAATAACCATCTTCAAGCAGGTACTGAACGACCCAGGAGGCGATGTAACCGGTTCCTCCGGTTACTATTACTGGTTTATCTTTGTTAATAAAGGACATAATCTTCTTGGAATTTGCAGATTTTTTATTTTATATACTCATGAATATCTAAATTAGTTAAAAATAAAAGGAATCATGGAGTTTCAACATAAAGTATTTTTCGAAGATAAAGCATCTGATTGGGAAGAGATGTGGGAAGGCATTCAGAGGAAGATCATTGGTTATGATGAGGAACTGATGCTGGTGAAGGTCAGATTCAGGAAAGGAACCCTGGCTCCCGCGCATAATCATTTTCATAGCCAGTCCTCATTTATTGCGAATGGCAGATTCGAAGTGCAGGTAGGCGATGAATCGCAGATACTATCGACGGGAGATGGCTTTTATATTCCACCCAATGCTATACATAGTGTAAAGGCCCTGGAAGATGGTCTGATCATTGACAGTTTCAGTCCGGCCAGGGATGATTTTTTAAATTAACTCAATAATATAAGTTACAATGGATATACGATTTGATGATAAGGTGGCATTGATCACAGGCGCCAGTTCCGGTATTGGCCGTGCAACGGCCATTCTCTTTGCCAACTCCGGCGCTAAAGTGGTTGTACATTATAATGAAAGTGAGGAAGCTGCTGAGAAAGTTGTGGGGCAGATCAGAAAGGATGGGGGGGTGGCTGTGGCCCTGCAGGCTGATGTGTCGAAAAAGACGGAGGCTGTAAGACTGGTAGAGGATAGTATCAATACTTTCGGAACGATAGATATCCTGATTAATAACGCTGGTTCACTGATTCAACGGCAGAGTCTTGAACAGATGGAAGAAGACCTCTGGGACCGGGTGATGGATGTGAACCTTAAAAGTATTTATCTGGTATCACAGGCTGTGATCCCGGCCATGAAAGAAAAAAAATACGGAAAGATCGTGAACCTCACTTCCATTGCAGCCCGTGTGGGAGGTGGTGTAGGTGCCGGGCATTACTCGGCAGCAAAGGGAGGCATCCTTACGCTGACAAAGAATATGGCCAAGGAGCTGGCCCCTTTTAATATTTATGTCAATGCCTTGTCACCGGGAATTATCGATACCCGTTTTCATGAACGGTTTACTACTCCGGAAATTTTTGATGGATTTAAGCAACAGGTGGTGCTGAAGCGGGCCGGCACAGCGGAAGAATGTGCTTAT
>CAZYDB010000092.1:10285-14505 GCA_964645995.1 uncultured Roseivirgaceae bacterium | reverse complement strand
CAGTGCCAGACCCATCTTGACATCGTGATGGGCGGTTCGGTCGAGGCCAAGTTGTCCCGCTTTCTGCTGCACATCGCTGGACGGATCGGGCAGCCTGACGCGGGCGGCACGCGGATCGCGTTGCCGATGAGCCGCGAGGACATCGCCCATTATCTCGGTCACAGCCTTGAAACCATCAGCCGCGCCTTCCAGGTTGTCGACCGTGTCAATCACCGTATAATTTCGCTCTTTAAGGTTTAATGTCAGGTCTAACCGGTCAAGCCTTTCTGTAAAATTATTTCTTCCACCACCAATAAATACATCAATATCTGTTTTAAGAAAAAAAGAGGCGATCTGTTCATAATAATGCCTGCTGAAACTATGGGCGATAAAAGCTGCCGGTGTGGCGTGGGTAATGGTTGAGGTGGCTACCAGACCGGTCCCCATTCCTTTCTCCTCAGCCATTTCAAGAATTGTTTTTACCGGTTGGTTGGCTGCATTCATTCCCAGCGTTCCAACATTCGTTTTCTCGCCGGTAGCCATTGCCGTAGCACCTGCTGCTGAATCGGTAATAAACTGATCTGCAGAATGAGTTTTTACAAAACCGATAAACGGCAGCTTTTCCATATATAAGTTACCTTTATTGGCAATGAGACCTGCATATATCTGTGAGGTCCCCATTCCGTCTCCAATCATCAGGATGATATTCCTTGCTTTAGACTGAAGGGGTTCTTTAAGATCAACATCTGCTACATTATGCCTTGCACCATATTTATATCGCCTGATCATATGAGGATGAACGGCATCCTTCTCGGCTTCATCTTCATCTTTTATTCTTTTCCTATACTGAGAATAGCTGTCCGGGATAATCAGAATAACTAATAAAAACAGTATTAATAGACGCTTCAGGGAGCTTTTCATATAAAATTTTTATTATTAAATACTTCAAATCAACTTTTCTGTGCCAGCACAAAACAATTCATTACCTGCAATATTAACAAATCTTTTAAAAATCTGGTCACATTTAAATAAAACCCGGGTAATATTAATCATGTATCTTTAGCAGGATATTAAATAACCTATGCTGGCAGAAATTAAAAGGATTCCCCGAAAAGCACTTGAAATATATGAAAAATACCAGGCGGTTAACCTGCCTCAAAAAATACCTTATCTTGGCATGGGTCCGTCATATAATGCTGTTCTCGCCATGAAGTATGCCGGTGCAAAAATATATCCCGATCAGGCTTCGGAATATCTCTATTATCAGCATCCCAGAGAAAAGCTTCCCCTGGCGATGTTATTGTCTTTTGATGAAGAGGAGCAGTTCACAACACAATGCCGTGCATTTTTTCATGAATACCTGGCGATCTACGGGCATGAGGATCACCCTTTAGCGGAAGGCTCCAACCTGTTACAGTCTTATTGCATCAACGCAAATAAACCTTCCTGCTGTTCGACGGACTATATCTTATCGCTGGTAATATTATACCAGGGACTCAATATGGATTGCTTCCGCGCTTTGGAATTCCTTAGAAAAGACCTTGATTATTACGAGGCCAAAGGCAGGCTTTTATCTGATGCGATCATCAATTTCTATCTAAACGGATCAAGAGGCGGAATCTTTGTGCTTGGAAACGGTCCCAATATTGCCACAGCCAGTCAGGCGGCCACGATCATAAATCAAACGGTACCCCTGGCCCTATCCGGAATGTCCCTGTTACAGTTTCAAAATATCTACGGGTTGGAAACAAAGCACAAACTCATTATAGTTATCAATGATAACGGGCCGGGAAAACAACTTTCGGATCAATATATCGAAACATTAAAGGAAATAGAGACCCAATGTGTTTTTATTGAAGAGATTGATGTGCCATGGAATCTGTCCCCCTTAACCCTTATCATGCCTTTTATTTTTGCCGCCAATTATCTATCAAAGAAATTAGATTTACTTGATGTTGCATACACTTAGCGTTAACTAAATCATAATGGATCAATACTATACTTCTTCATAACGCTCTTTACCTTTAAGCTGTTTTTTGTCAATATGATAAATGAATGAACCACTTAAATGGCAAGGTGAGGGATTAAAAATTATGCCTATGGCATAAAATGTAACATTACCCAACTCAACACCCTATACCTTGCGCCATAACCGTTTCCTCCAGATCATAAATCGAAAATGAACACAGGCCAACAGGGAGTCAGTACGGGCTGGCTTACCATTAAAAAAGTAAACATAAAAAATCCGGATAACCATATTAAACCTGCGCATAAGCTGTTATTTGATAGTTTATTAGAGGATAGTTTATTAATTTCATGAGCAAATAATTTTTCTACATTTATCAATATGACAATGAAATTTAATCTTTTCCCGGTTTTACTCCTTTCCCTTTTTTTATCCGGCAGTTGCAACATCAATCACAAGGATATCATGATCCCGGATAAGTTAATGGTCGAGTACCGCGACGGACCGGTAGTAGTCGATATTGCGGACCCCCGGTTTTCGTGGACTTTTCTATCGGAAGGAAAGAACAAATTCCAGACTGCTTATCGCATTTTAGTGGCTTCTGAAAGCAACATGATTGAGCAGGGCCATGGTGATTTATGGGATTCAGGAAAAGTAAATGAGTCTTTCTCCGTAAATATTATATATGATGGAGCGCCGCTAAAACCCTTTAATACTTATTTCTGGAAAATCAAAACATGGGATGAAAATGGTATCTCTTCAGGCTGGAGTGCTATCGCTGTCTTTGAAACAGCCATGCTGGTGGAAGATGACTGGAATGCTGAATGGATAAGGGCCGGCAGGTCCCAACCGGAGAAGGATGAGGATTTCTATAAAATAATTCCTGCGCCCTACTTCAGCCGGGAGATAAAATTGGATGCGGAGGTAGAGGAAGCACGGCTCTATATTTCCGGACTTGGTTATTATGAAGCCTACCTGAACGATGAAAAAATAGGCGATCATGTGCTTGATCCCGGGTGGACCAACTTTAGTAAAGAAGTATTGTACGCCACCTATGATGTTGGCGGCTATCTTGCGAAAGGAAGTAATTCTATTGGTGTATTATTGGGCAATGGGTGGTATAATCCACTTCCATTGGGATTGTTCCGGCGGTTCAACCTGCGCAAATACCTGAGTACCGGACAGCCTGCATTTATCGCCCATCTCAGGATAGAGCTTAAAAATGGCGATATCAGGACCTTTGTCTCAGATACCACCTGGAAATGGGAGGAAAGTCATATTCTGAAGAATAATATTTTCCTGGGGGAAGTACAGGACGGAAGAATAAAGAATAAAGGGTGGAAGAATCCGGGTTCTGACAACTTTCTTCTGCGGGAGGTGGCTGTTGCTCCCGCTCCTGGAGGAATTATGAGGGCACAGATGCTTCCGGCCGTGAAAATCACTGATCGCCTGGAAGCCGTCTCCCTCACGGAGCCGCAACCCGGCGTATATGTCTATGACCTCGGACAGAATTTTGCTGGCTGGATTAATTTCAAGGTCCGGGAAAAGAAAGGCCAGGAGATAGATTTTTTATACGGGGAGATCTTAAATGAAGATGGAACGGTTAACGGCATGACCACTGTGGCCGGCCATATCAAGGAGATATGGAATTTGAGCGGAGGACCCGGAGCCCCGGCAACGGCTTATCAGACGGACCGTTATATCGCCAGCGGAAATGCCGGTGACTTTTTTCAACCTCATTTTACTTTTCATGCTTTTCGTTATGTGCAGTTAACCGGATTGGAAAATCCTCCGGAACTTACCGACATCACCGGATTGCGTTTGTCGGCAGCTCTTGAAAAAACAGGGACTTTTACTTGTTCCAATCCTGCACTGGAAAAGATACAGGACATGGTGGAATGGACATTTCTGAGCAATGTTTTTTCTATTCAGTCTGATTGCCCCGGCCGGGAAAAATTTGGTTATGGTGGTGACATAGTTACTTCAGCAGAGGCTTTTATATTCAACTATGATATGGCCCAATTCTATCGCAAAACAGTGTTTGATTTTGCCAATGATGTCAGGCCAAATGGTGGTATGCCCGAATGTGCCCCCTATAACGGGATTGACACTAAAGGATTTGGCGAAGGAACCGGACCAATAGGGTGGCAACTGGCCTATCCTTATGTACAGAAAATGCTATACAGCTTTTATGGGGACCGGCGTATCATCGAAGAAAACTACGACCTTACAAAAGGTATGGTTGATTTTTTAACCTTACAGGCTGAAGACAACC
>CAZYDB010000092.1:0-10275 GCA_964645995.1 uncultured Roseivirgaceae bacterium | reverse complement strand
CTGATATATCACGGTATCGGCGACCATGTCAGCATCGACCCAAAGCCTGAAGCGCTGACAAGCGGCGCTTTTTATTATCATCATGCTTTACTGTTGACCGAATTTGCCGAAATCCTTGGTAAAACAGAAGATATGATAAAATACCGCAAGCTGACGGAAGAGATACGGCAATCTTTTAATGATCACTATCTCAATAAGGGGACAGGAAAATATGATACGCTTACCACGCAGATCACACAGGTTTTCCCCTTGTATTACGGTCTGGTGCCGGAGGAGGAGACCAGCCCGGCTTTTGAGGTCCTGATAAAGGAGATCGGGGAAACCCATAACGGTCACCTGTCAACAGGTATCTTTAGCACAAAAATGCTGTTCGATGTGCTCCGCAGGTTTAACAGGAATGATCTGAGCTATACCATCGTTACGCAGGAGGATTATCCAGGGTATATTTATATGCTGAAGGAAGGTGCAACAACTCTTTGGGAAACATGGAATAAACCGGATCAGAATAGCTGGAACCATCCAATGTTTGGATCGGTAAGCGAATGGTTCTACCGATCCTTATTGGGTATCAATCCGTCAGATGATGCCAATGGTTTTGATCAATTATATATCCGGCCATTTATTACGGGGGGCCTGGAATACGCACAGGGTGTGTATCAGTCGGTACGCGGGAAGGTCATCAGTAAATGGAAACGTGAAAATGATAATCTTTGGATGGAAGTAAGTGTACCCCCAAATGTGCGGGGTTCCATCCATATTCCGGCTGTTTCTCCGGAGTCGGTTCAGGTGGATGGCCGGCCGGTTGCTGATAACCGGTATTTTAAATTCATAGATTTTTATGAAGGATATGCAATTTATGAGGTAGGGAATGGTAGTTTTGTGATCACTTCAGAGATCGAGTAGTTCAGTGCTGATAAAATTACAATAATGGTTAAACGACGTTTGTTTCTAAAAAAAGCGGGTTTGGCAGGAATGGCTTCATTGGCCTATGGTATATCACCCGCCATTTCAGGAGGGGGCAGGAAGAAAAAAATAATTACGGTGAAAGGGGCGGTCAGTCCTTCCAGGATCGGGTTTACTCTGACCCATGAGCATGTGCTCGTAGATTTTATTGGTGCTGATGCTTACAACCCTGCCCGTTGGAGCGATGAAGAAGTGATCAGGGTTGTGACTCCTTACTTGCAAGAGATAAGGGAAAGAGGTTGTGATACCCTGGTTGAATGTACGCCTGAGTTTATCGGCCGGGATCCCGGGTTGTTACGTCAATTATCAGAAAAAACGGACATTCATATCCTGACGAATACTGGCTATTACGGGGCTTCAAT
This sequence comes from uncultured Roseivirgaceae bacterium, assembly GCA_964645995.1. Lineage (GTDB taxonomy): Bacteria > Bacteroidota > Bacteroidia > Cytophagales > Cyclobacteriaceae > JAGTVG01. Next base: position 8,950 of record CAZYDB010000092.1, on the reverse strand, counting down.
CAATAAATATCTGCCTGCATTTATATATTCGGAATCATCCGGGCAATTGGCTGATCGCTGGATAAAAGAATTTAATGAAGGGATTGGAGAAACCGGGATCAGGCCTGGCTTTATGAAAATAGGAGTGGCCCCGGGACCTTTATCTTTATTGCACCGTAAGCTTGTCACAGCCGCAGCGATAACCCATAAACAGACCGGTATGCCCATAGCAAGTCATACGGGGCCTGCTGTGCCGGCTTTCGAACAGATTAATCTTTTATCGTCGATGGACATATCTCCCGAAATGTTCATTTGGGTACATGCCCAGAATGAAGCCAGTGATAAAAAAAGGTTGGAAGCAGCTACAATGGGCGCCTGGGTCAGCCTCGACGGTGTTAACGAAGATACTATTGATCAATATGTGCAGTGGTTATTATTATTCAGGAAAGAAGGCCTGCTGAACCGGGTGCTTGTCTCTCATGATGCAGGCTGGTATTCACCCGGCGAAGCTAATGGCGGCTCTTTCAGGGCCTATACAGTGATATTTGACCAGTTAATACCGGCTCTTGAAAACAATGGTTTTACACCTGATGATATTAAAACTATATTTGTTAAGAATGCGGCCCGTGCTTTCTCCATCCGATTTGCCTGATACAATTTTTATGATTTCATGATTATCTTATATTACGATGTCCGGTGAGGGAGAAATGATCAATGTGGTCTGTGCCCTATTGTGGAAGGAAGGCAATATTCTGGCTGCCAGGAGGGGTGATCATGTGGTAAGGAAAGGGTTATGGGAGTTTCCCGGGGGAAAGGTGGAAGAAGGAGAGACCGCTGAAGAGGCCATAATTAGGGAAATGAAAGAGGAAATGGGCCTCACGGTAAGGGTTATCAAGAAGTTCCCTGTTATTAAGCATGATTATGAGGATTTCACGATTCGACTGATGCCCTTTGCCTGCCATTGGATTGAAGGCGATATCAGTCTTAAAGATCATGACCGCTATAAATGGATGAGCAGAAATGAATTATTCTGTTATAAATGGAGTGCGGCGGATGAAAAATTATTGATATTGCTGGCGGACCACTTAACAGACCGGAATGGGATCATTGTATAAGACACTTATATTAAAGAAAGGCAAGGAAGTATCGCTGAAAAGGATGCATTGCTGGGTATTTTCCGGGGCACTGGAGGAAGAGCAGCAGTGGCCTGAAAACGGAGCAATCGTTGAAGTCATCGATCATAACGGACGATATGTGGCTACCGGACATTATCAGCATAGCAGTATAGCCGTCAGGATACTGACCTTCAGCCAGCAGGCGCTAGATACCGGTTTCTGGATTAAACGAATAAAACGAGCGCATGATCTCAGAAAACATACAGGGATAGCTTGTTCTTCCATGACCAGCGGATATCGCCTGGTCTTTGCAGAAGGTGATGACCTTCCTGGGCTGATAATCGACTGGTATGACGGGGCGGCTGTGATTCAGACACATACGGATGGAATGATCAAAGCCAGGGGTTTGATCGCAGAAGCCCTCCGGATGGTATTTGGGGATCAATTGCATACTGTGTATCATACATCCGCCGTGAAAGGCAACCAAAGGGAGGAGGAGTTTTTATTTGGCAAAAAACCAGGAAGCTGGTTCCTTGAGAATGGATTGTCATTTTATGCTAAATGGGAGGAGGGTCAGAAAACAGGATATTTCCTTGACCAGCGGGAAAACCGTTATCTGGTTCGCCGGTATGCCGAAGGACGGAATGTGCTGGATGCTTTTTGTCATGCCGGTGGTTTTTCAGTAAATGCCCTTAAAGGCGGTGCTTCAGGAGTAACCTTGGTGGATGTTTCCAAAACAGCCCTTAAGGTTGCGGAAAGCAACCTTGAGAAGAATGGTTATCAGAATTATCAAATCAAAACCTCCGATGTATTGGAGTTCCTCCAGGAGACCAGCAATACCTATGACCTTATGATTATCGACCCGCCGGCCTACGCCAAACACCTCTCCGCCAGGCATAAGGCTGTGCAAGGGTATAAAAGGCTGAACCAGGAGGCTATTAAAAAAATCGGACCGGGAGGAATACTGTTTACTTTTTCATGTTCCCAGGTGGTGGACAGCGTGCTGTTTGAAAATACGGTCAGGGCAGCTGCCATACAAACGAAGCGGCAGATCAGGATATTATATCGGCTTAGTCAACCACCCGATCATCCTGTAAATATCTATCATCCTGAAAGTGAATATCTTAAAGGACTGGTATTATATGTTGAATAAAAAGAGAATTATCAATTCCTGCTTTTCAGGTTAGGAAGGCTGATCTTAAACTGCGTTCCCATACCGACTTCCGAAGAAAGATCGATCACGCCATTTAAACGGTCAACCGATTCCTTGACTATATAAAGACCGAGACCGGAACCTACATTTGTTTCAGCAGCACGATAAAACATGTTGAATACTTTGCCGAGATGTTCTTTTTCGATACCAATACCGTTATCCTTGACGGTGATGTCAGCCTTTTTACGGTCTATTTGGATATTGATCTCCACCTTTGGGTCCTTTCCGTTGGCATATCGGATAGCATTGGAGATAAGGTTGTTGAAGATAACTTTGATCCTGCGCTGATCAGAATAAAATGCATTGCGGCCTTTAATGTTAACCGTTTTTTGAACCTCTCGATCCTTTACCGAATATTTTAAGTTTTCAAAGGTATCCTCGATCAGTTTATCCCATTCAATCTTGCTTTTATCAACAATTAACCGGGCGTTTCGTGAGATATCCAGGATGTCCTTAATGAATATATCCTGTTGGTCGGCACTTTTTCCGATCATTTCGAAATATTCCTTTAACATATCCACCTTTTTTTCCTTTTTGGCAAGGTTTACCAATCCAAGAACGGATGCAATAGGCGCTCTCAGGTCGTGCGAGACTTTATAAACGAAATTGTCCAGCTCAATATTTGCTTTTCGTAACTTGCGGTTTGTCTCTTTCAACTTTTCCTCAGCCTCTTTCCTGTGGATTATTTCTTCATTCAATTCCTTGGTCCTGTCCCTGATCTTTTCCTCCAGGGTTTCATTAAATTTTTTGATCGTTTTTTGTGCTTCCGCTCTTTCAAAAACAGTAGAAGAAAGAATTATCGTGGTGATGCTGATCACGCCGATGAAGATCTGAAGCATAAGAATCGAATTCTCTGTATTTTCTAAAACAAAAGGGCCGTAATTCTGGATGGTAAGATAAATCACTGACAATGCGGTGATCAGAATCCCGGTCATCGAAGTTTGTAAGTTGAACCTGAAAGCCAGCCATAACAGAAACGGGATGATCAGGAAAGGCATGGATTGCTCGATAGTTTCTGATAACTCATTGTTCAGGAGAAGGGAAACAAAAATTGAAATCGAAAGAAAGAATATGAAGATCTCAAGCAGGATCCCGCGTTTGATCCTGATTGAAAAATGACGTTTCCATGCGAGGATAAAGGGGGTAAACAAAAGCACACTGGCTACATTCGGGATCCACCATTTTGACCACATTTCTATAAAGTCCTGTTGATTGACCCGGCCCAGGAGAAAAAGACTATAGGTGCCAACAGAAGAACCAATGACGCACATAAACAACACGATAATGAGAAATTTAAAAGTGTTGGTGGTTTTTGCAAAAAAATCTCCGTTATTCACGAAGTGTTTAAGCAGCGAGTAACCCACCAGAATTTCCAGGGTGTTTCCGATGGCGATGAGGATAAAAGCCTGTATGGACACAAGATCGATTCCAATGTTCCTGGACCAGAAAACAAGCATGTAAGCCAGGAGGGATCCAATGGTGATTCCCGGCCAGGTACGGGTGCCTAATAATAAAATCAAGGCAAATCCTACACCAACCGGAGGCCATACAGGAGAAGTAATCGGATCCTTGAAGGCGAGAATTAAACCGAGATAAGCGCCGGAGAAATACAGGGAGGCAACGAGAATGATCCTCACATCCTGACTTTCCGTTAAAAAATGCCTGATCTTATTCATGCTACGCTTGGGTAATGATATAATTAATTGATAACTAATTAATTATATATATATCTTTAAATTACTACTTTTTTCAAAATTAATTGGTTTAATAATGTATATTTCACAGTAATGTAATATAACGCATCGATTTTAACTTTTTTTATTTATTTAAACGTTATTCTTGAAAGATTCATATGTCGATAATTGATAAATCTACTATGAAGACTTATACCTTCCCATGGTATGGATATTTTGCAATTCTGATGATATCCATTAGCTGGTATTTTAATTGGACGCTGGAAGGCGTAAGGACTCATATTCTCTTTTTTCCTCTATGGTTGGGTTATTGCCTGCTTGTCGATGCTATCGTACAAAAAAGAAAGGGACATTCGCTAATGACCCGCAGTTGGAAAAGGTACATCGGTCTGTTTATATTATCAATTCCGGTATGGTGGTTATTTGAGGGGATTAATCTAAGGACTCAAAACTGGCAATACATGGGAAGATCCTTGTTTTCCGACCTGGAGTATTTTTTATTCGCCTCACTCTGTTTCTCTACCGTAATTCCGGCAGTTTTCGGCACGGCAGAGCTCATAAGTACGTTTAGCCGGGTTAGAAATCTTGGCAGGGGACCGTTGATACCGGCCAGCCGGCTGGGCCTGACCGTTTTAATGGTATTGGGCATTATTTCTTTGATCTTTTTATTTCTCTGGCCGGGATGGTTTTATCCCTTCGTTTGGTTATCTGTTTTCTTAATATTGGACGTAATTAATCATATCAGGGGGAACCGAAGTCTTGTATACTATTCCAATATGCGCAACTGGCGCCCTATGGCTGCTCTGGCATTGGGTTGTCTTGTTTGCGGGTTCTTCTGGGAGCTGTGGAATTATTATTCCTATCCCAAATGGATATATCATACGCCGGGGGTGGAGTTTCTATATGCCTTTGAAATGCCCTTGCCAGGGTATCTGGGGTACATTCCTTTTTCCTTCGAGCTTTTTGCTTTCTATCATCTGGTAACCGGGACTCCACGGCATAGCAAAGATCAGTTTTATGTACAGGTTTAGATCATTCTGCCAGTCGTTTTAGCCCGGCCCGGACTGCATAATTCCGGGCATCCCCGAACTCTTCCCGTGTAATCCTTCGGTTAATGACAGGTTTATCACAGGCATGGTACGCAGGATGATATTGGTCCATAAGATTAAAATAGGTGTTTGGTGAAAGACTTTTAACAAAATCAATTACCCTATAGGTTTCAGCCTGATTTTCCGGCAGTACCAGGTGTCTGAAAAGAAGACCTTCATTATATAATCTGATATATCGGGGCTTTACACCAGGCATTATTGTAGGTTTCTCTCGAATAATTCAAAGATCCTCCTGTATTCATCAGCCCAGCTGGAGGCTTCCTCAAACCCATGACTTTCCAATGGGAAAACCGCCAACTGCCAGTTTTCCTTACCCAGTTCAATGAGCTTTTGTGATAATCTGACTACATCCTGGAAATGTACATTAGTATCGATGATTCCATGCAACATCACCAGTTCTCCCTCAAGTCCATCCGCATAATAGACCGGTGAGCTCTGCCGGTAAGCAATACTATCCGTTACCGGTGTATTCAGACGGTTACTGGTGTAGCCATGATTGTAATGCGCCCAGTCGGTTACCGACCGCAATGCTGCACCGCAGTTGAATACCCCTGGATACCTGAACATGGCAAAAATGGTGATAAAACCACCATAGGATCCACCATAGATGCCAATGTGGGACGGATCGATTTCATGATTATCAGTCAAATAACGGACACCATCTACCTGGTCGGTGAGGTCTTTACCGCCCATATGCCTGTAAATACCGGTCCGCCAGTCGCGGCCATATCCCTCACTGCCCCGGTAATCGATATCAAGAACGGTATAGCCATGGTCTGCAAGGAGATTATGAAACATATATTCACGGAAGTACTGGCTCCACCAGTGATGAGCATTCTGCAGGTAGCCTGCGCCGTGAACGAAGATAACGGCGGGGCCGGCCTTCACCGGATTCTCAGGTTTATATAATCTGGCATGAACAGTTTCCCCATCATCGGCCTTGAAGCTGACAATCTCAGGATTACGCCAGTGGTAGGCATTGAAGGCATCCGTAGTGGAATATGTTACCTGCTGCATCGAAGCTCCCTGCCTGTTGGGCATGATAAATAGTTCCCAGGGTTGATTACTGTAGGAATACCGTATAGCCAGCAATTTTTCATCAGGGGAGACCTTCACCTCATAGTTGCCCGGATCAGTGGTATAGCGGACCATTTCACCCCCCTGGACAGGTAAGCGGTAGAAATGTCGTTCGGCAGGACCTTCCCTGTTAGCCGTAACATAAAAATACTTTTTATCACTGGAAAGACTGACCGCATAAACCTCCCAGGACCCAGAGGTAAGCTGTTGCATATTCCCGGAAAGGGTATTAAAAGTATAGATATGTGAATATCCTGATTCCTCCGATTGATACCAGCAGATATCATCATTGACCCATCCTATATTACCCGTCCCGAAATTCCACTCACTTATTCCAGGTCCGCCGACCCAGGCTTCATCACGCTGCCGGTCGATAAGCCTGAGTGCACCCTCCTTCATTTTTAGTTCCATGATCCAGCGGTCTTTGTTATCCAGGGCACGGATAACGATCATCGCCCGGGTACCCAGGTCGTTAAAAACGGGGCCCCAAAAGGAAACATCTCTCGGCTTTTTATACTGATCAACAAAGGTGCTGTCAGGATGGATATAATTCTTCAAAAATATTGGTTTGTCATAAATACCGGGTATTTGTTTAGTATCAATGAAATAGGAGGTATCACGCGCAAGATCATAAATTCCCATTTCATAAGTGTTCTGAGGACTACCTACCTTGGCCCGGGCCCGGAGCATACCGGCATATCCGCTTTCTGTTACATAATCCGGCACCTCAGTGCCCTCCCCGTTGCCGGGACGCGTGGCCAGTTGGAATAGGGCATAATGCTGATCCGGGCTGAGGGTTAAATTCATTAATGATTTACCTTTGATATTAATGCTGACCGGACGTTTATAGGATAATGAATCCGTGCGTGCTTCCCGGGCAGTTTTTAGTTCTTTTCTCTCTTTTAGGACCTGAAACAAGCTGAGTTGATCCTGTTCCAGCCATTGTTCACGTTCACTAAGCTTTTCGTCGCGGGAAGGATCTTCATTGACAAAATTAGTGAGCTGCTCAACCTGCCCGCCGGAGATCGACCATCTGTATAGATTGTTTTCAAACCGGTATATAATATATTTTTCATCAATGCTGAAGAACGGAGCAGATTCTCTGCCATTCGTACTGGTTATCCGATTGATTTCACCGGATTTAATCTCCAGAATAAACAGATCACCGTCTTTGCTGTAGACCTTCTTTGTCTTGTTTTTATTATATTCCCCGGTGAAAGCCGGAAGTCCCTTTTGTTCTTCCAGTGATAATTTTTCGGGTTTTAAGCCCCGGATAGATACTTTGTATTGATCGCGAAGCTTCTGCTTATCCGGATTCCAGGTAAAATAGATAGTTTTACTGTCATCTGCCCAGTAAACGTCCTCAGGCAGGTATCCGACAAAATCATGGCCTTTCATGATCTCCGGCAGGGTTAATGAGGAGGGTGGCTGGGCAGGGATCGAAAAACTCATAAGGAGCAAGAGAACGGTGAAAATAAATTCAGGATTTTTCATTTCCGGATAAAATACAATTTGTTTATAAGTAAATATGCGTCCAAAAATACAAGATATCTGCAATGCCAGCAAATTGTATGTCCGGAAGCAAAGAAATATATTAACCTGAAAGCCTCTGCGTTATTAATATCTATCAGAAATTTGCCGTTAATTCCTGCAGAAAGAAGTAAGTAGTAGGCGGTAGGAGGGATGAGGAATGAAGGTTGAGGAATGAAGGTTGAGGATGGAGGATGGATCTATCCAAAAGTTTACGTGGGCTTGTGCGCCGGAAGACTTTTGGAGAGATAATATCAGGAATGAGGAATGAGGATTGAGGATTGAGGATTGAGGGTGGATCTATCCAAAAGTTTACGTGGGTTTATGTGTCGGAAGACTTTTGGAGAGATGATAGCGTGGAACCGGGAAGATCCCGGCATTGAGGCTTTCATAAAAACATTCGGGTAAAAGATCCCGGCACTGAGGCCGGGAAGGTTACGACACTGAGGCCAGGAAGGTCGATGAATCAAATAAGACGCTATCCTCTCCGGCTGCAACCTGTGCCGCAGTAGGCGGTATGCCGGGGTCTTTACAATTAGTACTCATATAAAAAATCCCAATAAAGATCCCGGCATAAAGCCGGGAAGGTTACGTTTTTTGAGCTGGGAAGGTCACGGAATTGCAACCGGGATGAGGTCGGAGGCCCCGTTGGAAGAGGGAATGGAGGATGGAATTAGCTGTTTGAAGTTAGCTGATAGCGCTATTTTTTCTTTTTAACTTTTTTCTTGTTATCCAATGGCTTGATCTTTATCAGGGTCTTATTAATGTTTTCAAAGGATTTCCTTAGTATTTTCTGCGAGTTTTCCCTTGCCTTTTTCACATCCAGCAAAGCATTCAGGTAATCCTCGTTAATATCGGTCAGAAATTCAATAAATTCCGCTTCTGAAGCTTTATCAAAATCCAGAATATAATCCTTTATACCCAGTTCTGAAAAAACGTGTTTAATACGGTCTTGCCCATGGAGGGTTAAATGGATCAGGGGGATACCAGACTGTAGGGTAAGATAGGATAACTCGGGAGACATGCTGATAACGATCCGGCTTTTCATAAAGATGGAAGCCATCAAAGAGGGTTTTATTTCACCTTCATAGATTATTACCCTTTTTTTACTTTCGCTTGGTATTCCTTTTTGCAGATCAGTTAATCTTTCGAAATCTTCTTTGTTCACCGGAATCAGCAGAATGTCATGTTCATATTCTGTGGTCCAGTATTTTATGAGTGATCTTAACTTCT
>CAZYDB010000091.1:0-14591 GCA_964645995.1 uncultured Roseivirgaceae bacterium | reverse complement strand
ACTTAAATCAAATACAAAAGATGCTTATGATCAGCCAGACAAATTTTTTGAATTCCAGAAGGCTATTCGCACCAGGAGCGGCGACCGGTCTGCTCTTTACCCTGCCGGCTATCAGATAAAAGAGCTTGCACGAGCCCGAAACAGCAAGAGATCATTCAAGGCTCGCACTCAATCCTATACATTTATTGAAAGAGGTCCTGCCAATGTTCCGGGCCGTACCAGAGCGCTTCTGATATTACCTGGTGATCCCGAACATAATACATGGATTGCGGGTGCTGTTGGCGGAGGCATCTGGAAGACAACGGATGGAGGGATTTCATGGATAAATTTATCAGCGGAAATTCCCAACTTGTCGGTTGTTTCCCTGGGTATATCGGATGCCGATCCATCCATTATCTATGCAGGCACGGGGGAATCATACGGCGCTGGCGGGGTTATTGAAATATCCGGACAAGGCATCTTCAAATCCACCGATGGGGGTAATTCCTGGCATCATCTGGTGGCGACGACCGGTCTTTTTAATTTCATGTCAGTGAATCGCATCATCGTCGACCCTGATGATCCCGATGTCGTTATCGTCACTGTCAATCAGAATATCGGCAGGGGCCTGTCTTTCAAGAGCGGGATATTCAAGTCTGTTGACGGAGGCATTTCCTGGTACCAGGTTTATGAGCCTGGCGGCTGGGTGCAGCAGGTAATATATGAGCCCGGAAATTTCAATGTGCAGTATGCGGCAGTATTTAATATTGGAATAGCCAAATCAGAGGATGCCGGAGAAAGCTGGCGGCTGATCAGCAGCGGTCTGTTCCCTGCAGGCCGGCTTGAGCTTGCGCTTTCACCTGGCAACCCACAGGTGTTGTATGCAGCGGCCGAGGGGGAGCTCTCAGGCGTGGAGTCCGATCTGTACCTCTCGGAAGATGGCGGGCATAACTGGTTTCTGATCATTGAAGAGAATGATGGGAACAACCGTAATTTTTTTGCCGCAACCAATAACTCCACCGCTCAGGGAAGCTGGAATAATACCCTGGCGGTACACCCCTTCTATGATAGTATCGTGTATGTCGGCGGTGTTGATCTCTGGCGTATGCAGGTTGTCCCCGGTGAAGTAACAGGTGACCGCGGCTTTATCGGGGTGACCGAGGAAGGAACGGAAGACTTTATGTCCTTCGTAAATTTCGGCTCAGCTAATCTCTGGGGTGGCAAGCTGGCTGCCGGCAATATTGCAGATAGTCTTTTTGTTTCGGTGGAAGTAAGGTTTGGTCCGGGGATCGGCCAGAAGGCACACCGGTTTATCACGCCAGCCGAAGGAGGGGTTGACGGCGATGGTGGCGCAGGCATTCCGGATAGCGACTATGCTTATGCTGATTATATCACTGTTCCTTTTGAAGTGTGGGACATAGAAAACAACAGGCAGCTGATGGTCTCTTTCAGGGATCAGGCGCAGGATGGTGTTTGGGATCTGATCCCTCAAAAAACCGATGGTGATTTCGAAGGGCAATCGAGGGAATATTTCTTTATCCATGCCCTCTCTTATGATCCTGTTGAACCTGCTGATGTGATCATGGTTGACGGCGGCCATACGGTTCAACAGATGTATTTCATGTGGCCCTATCTTAATGATGAGGCTGTTTTTATGCCTGATCAGCTCCCTGAATCCAGCCTGCTGATCCGCTGGGATGAATTGATCAAAAGGCAGCGAAGGACGATCAGAATGACTTCCTGGGTAGGTGATGAAATCGAGAACGGCCGTATTTTGGATTATGTCCATGCCGACCAGCACAGCATTACGCCGGTGGTTACTTCGGTACATACCAATGAATTCAAACTGGTTGTAAGTAATGACGGCGGTGTTTTTCAATCAACGGCGGAAGCTGACCCGGGCCTTGGTGATGGGGCCTGGTTATTTGCCGGCAAGGGTTTTAATACCAGTCAATTTTACGGCGTGGACAAAAGGCCTGGTGCAGACCAATATGTTGGTGGATTGCAGGATAATGGCACATTTCTTAGTTCCTCTCGTGAACCGGCCACTGCGAATGCTGAATATATCGAAGTTGGTGGGGGCGATGGCATGGAGGCCGTGTGGAATTACGGGAATGAAATGGAATTGATCATTTCTATATATAACAATCAGTTCACCAAATCGACCGATGGCGGGAATACCTGGTTTGATGCCACTTCAGGTCTTGATGATTCCGGAACTAATGCCCCGTTTATATCAAAGTTGGGTAATTCCAAAACCAAACCGGAAGTATTATATGCCTTAGGAGGCTCCGGCGTCTGGCGATCTCCGGATTTTGGAGATAATTGGAAACTGACCCCTGTCAATAACCTCTGGCCTTTAACATCGACAATGGATATAAAGGTTTCTTTGGCAAACTACAGGATCGTCTGGGCAGGGTCGGGGATGAGTGAGGAGGCAAAGATATACGTATCAACCAATAAAGGTCAGGATTTTGAGCAAACGAATAATTTCACGGATGTAGCACTGGGACCGGTGACCGGTATAGCGACACATCCCATTGAAGATTCAACAGCTTATCTTTTATTTTCTTTTGCCCAGGCTCCGAAAATCCTCCGAACGAAAGACCTTGGCCAGTCATGGGAAGATATTTCAGGATTCGGGACAGATAGTGCAAGTACGGCCGGCTTTCCCGATGTGGTCGTTCATACCCTGCTGGTGATGCCGCATGATCCCGGGATCCTCTGGGCCGGAACGGAGATCGGTATTTTTGAATCGGTTGATGAAGGCGGATCCTGGCATTTTCTCTCTGATTTTCCTGCTGCCTCGGTCTGGGACCTGAAACAGGTGGATGACCAGATAGTGGTTGGAACGCATGGCCGGGGGATATGGTCGGTTACGATACCTGATCTGCCGGAGATACCGGTAACTCCACTGGTAAGCAGCCTGGGGATCAATTTAAAGGGAGAAATAGGTATCCGGTCCTCCTTGCGCTCCTCTTATGATTCCACCCTTCTCCTGGTCGATGACCAGGTGCTTAAAAAGGTCGGAGCAACGGTAAAATCAGACAGTATATTTTTCCTGCCATATGCCAGCAAGGAGCTGGTAAACGTTCAGCTCCGTTCCTATCTGAGAGGAAGGAGACTTGATTCCAATATCGAATCTATCGAATTATTTGATCCGGTAGATGTGGTGGATAAATACATCAACGAATTCGATGATCCTGCCACGTTCGAGGATTTCTCAGGAAACGGGTTTTCTATCCGTACAAGTATTGGATTTGAGGCCAGTAACTACGCCATCCACTCCAGTCATGACTATGAGCAAGACACCCAGTATGTTTTTCTCCTGAAAAAGCCGGTAGTCATCGCTGAAAACGAGTCGTTCCTTTATTATGATGATATTGCCATCATCGAGCCTGGTCAGCCCGGATCAACTTTTGGATCGCAGGATTTCTGGGACTATGTGATCGTGGAAGGCTCTTCAGACGGTGTACAGTGGACACCCGTGGCGCCAGGATATGATGCGAGGTTCAACAGCAGGTGGCTTGCAGCCTATAACAATATGGCAAGGGGGGAAAGTGATCTCTACCGGCCACATGCTGTGGATTTACATGATTCATTCAGCCCTGGAGATACCGTATTTTTCCGTTTCAGACTATATTCCGATACTTTTGAGACCGGCTGGGGATGGGTGATCGACAACCTGTATATACAGGAATCCAGACCGGTGAGCCTTGAAGATCATATAAAACCTTTCACCAGTATCAAAGTTTTTCCAAATCCATTAACAGATAACGCCACCTTGCAGTTGGTAGCCGGAGAACCTGGGCCATTGCAGCTGGATATCCTGGATATCAACGGGCGCATTGTCGATCATGTCAGGATTGAAAATATTTTACCAGGCAAAACAGAGATACCGGTTGACGGGAGCAATCTAAGGAAAGGTATTTATTTCATCAGGATCAGGGGCGGCAAGGAGACACAACTTGTCAGATTCATCAAGAATTGATTTTTATCCTTACCTATTCATAAATTTTTGTTGTTCGGCGTAATTTTAAGATATAAAGGGGATATTTAATAGGATACTTCGCCAGGTTAACCCTGATTGGTATCCCGATAAAATCGGGGCGCTCCATCAGCCTGATAGGGTGAAAAATTCGTGAATTTTTCAGATTATAAATACTTAGGGATCAGGTATTTCTTAACATAATCCATGACCCCGTCCTCAAGGGAAGTAAAGGATTCTGTATAACCGATACCTTTTAATTTTTCCATTTCAGCTTGAGTGAAGTATTGATATTTATCTCTTATATCTTCAGGCGTATCGATATAGGTTATATTTTCGGGCATATCCATGGAATGGAAAACAGCCCTGGTCAGGTCGAGGAATGTTCTTGCCCTCCCTGTGCCCAGATTATAAATGCCCGGGTCTTTCCGGTGATGCATAAGATAATAACAAACATCGACCACGTCCTTTATAAAAATAAAATCTCTTTTTTGTTCTCCGTCCTTATAATCCGGATGATGCGAACGGAATAATTTCATTTGACCTGTTTTTCTGATCTGATGAAAGGCATGCCAGATGACCGAAGCCATACGTCCTTTATGATCTTCATGTGGTCCATACACATTAAAAAATTTCAATCCTGCCCAGAAGAAAGGTTTTATTTTCTGCTCAACTGCCCATTTGTCGAATGCATTTTTAGATTCACCATAGGGATTAAGCGGTTTCAGTTCAGCTATGATCTTTTCATCATCTGAATATCCCTTTTCTCCCAGACCGTAAGTGGCCGCAGAGGAGGCGTAGATCAGGGGAATCTGGTAGTCAATACAACGTTTCCATATCTCCTTTGTATAATCAGTATTCAGCTTTTTCAAGAGTGCCGTATCAAACTCAGCCGTATCCGTCCTGGCACCTATGTGAAAGATAAACTCCAGTTCTTTATCATCCTGCTTGTCCAGCCACTTGAAAAACTTATTGCGGTCTATTTTCTCTTTTATTTTTAAACCGTTGAGGTTTGCATTCTTTTCAGGGTTGTCGAATTTGTCGACAGCAATAATGGCGTTGAAGTTTTTTTGATTCAATTTTCTGATCAGTTGACTTCCGATAAACCCGGCTGCCCCGGTAACAATTATCATAGGGATATTTCAGTTTTGTGAATCGAATAAATATGCACCTAAACATGCATATTGTGTATATTTACATATTGATTATGCAAAAATAACGCGAGAATGGTTTATATCACCAAGCAAGTACATTTTTGTGCAGCCCATCGGTTATTTAACCCGGCCTGGAGCGATGAAAAAAATGAAGAGGTTTTCGGTCCCTGCGCCAATAAGAACTGGCATGGTCATAATTTTGACCTTCATATTACCATTAAGGGGGAGCCTGACGAGGATACCGGGTTTGTGATGAATTTCAAGGATCTTAAAACGCTTGTCAACCGGGAGATCCTTGACAAGCTTGACCACAAGAACCTGAACCTGGATGTTCCTTTCCTGGAGGGTAAACTGACAAGTTGTGAGAACCTGATCATCCAGATCTGGAATATCCTGGAGCCTCAGGTTCAAAGACAAACCGGTCAGCGGGCCAGGCTTCACAAGCTTAAATTATACGAAACGCCTACCAGTTACGCCGAGTATTATGGTGATTAGGCTACCTTCAGATCCCTGAGAAGATGCGCTATTATCTGATAGCCGGAGAAAGGTCCGGCGACCTTCATGGTTCCAACCTGATCAAATCCCTGAAAAAAAAAGATCCTGATGGGGAATTCCGCTGCTGGGGAGGAGATTATATGGAACAAGCCGGTGCCGAGCTGGTGGTTCATTATAAGCATATCGCTTTTATGGGCTTTGTGGAAGTGATCCTTTTCTTCAGAAAGATCCTGAAATATCTGCGTTTTTGCAAGAAAGATATTCTCGCTTACGGCCCTGATGTTGTTATATTAATTGATTTTGGGGGTTTTAATCTGAGGGTTGCACGTTTCCTGAAAAAAGCAGGCATCCGTGTGTTCTATTATATTTCTCCGAAGGTATGGGCCTGGAATACCGGCCGGGCACGCAAGATAAAAGCCCTGGTAGACCGTATGTTTGTTATCCTTCCCTTCGAGAAAGCCTTTTACGCTACCTATGATTTCGATGTTGATTATGTAGGCAACCCCGTTGTGGATGCTGTTAACGCCCATCAGCCAGACCCCTCCTTTTTAACGGACAAAAGTCTTGTTCCTGAAGATCACTATGTGGCTCTTTTGCCGGGAAGCAGGAGCCAGGAGTTGAAGAGCATCCTCCCCAATATGGTACAACTGGCCCGGGATCTACCTGGTACAAAGTTCATTATGGCAGCCATCACTTCGACCCCGCCACAAGCTTATGATTTATGCACGGGAGTACCCAATATATCGGTGGTCTTTGACCGAACCTATGATATTTTGGCTTACGCCTATGCCGGGGTGATCACTTCCGGAACAGCTACCCTGGAAACAGCCTTGTGGAATGTTCCCCAGGTGGTTGTTTACCGGTCAACCTCAAAGCTTTCGATATTAATAGCCCGGATGGTGATCAAAGTGAAATACATCTCATTAATCAATCTGATTGCGGGGAGAAAGGTAGTTACAGAACTTCTTCAATCGCAATTAACCAGAGAGCGCCTGCTTGCTGAACTTAAGAAACTGATTGCAGATGATGAGGAAAGGGGCCGGATCTTAAGCGACTACCATGAAATTAAAGAAATTCTTGGTGATCATCCTGTTTCTGATAAGGCCGCAAACCTGATGCGCCGTTATCTTCAACGCAAATGAATTTAATTTAAGCGTATGAATCCGGTCAGGCGACCTTAAGCTTTTTATATTTCGATTTCTCGAACTTCTCCTTGGCGTATTGTTTGGTTATTGTAAATTCTTTTACATCCTTCTGTGACGGGAATTCAAACATCGCGTCGGTTATGATAGCTTCACAGATCGACCGTAATCCACGGGCGCCCAGTTTGTATTCGATGGATTTATCGACGATGTAGTCGATCACATCTTTTTTAAATTCCAGCTTAATGCCTTCCATCTCAAACAATTTTTTATATTGCTTGGTAAGTGCATTCTTTGGTTCTATTAAAATCTTCTGTAAAACCTCGCGGGAAAGCGGGTTGAGGTGAGTAATGACCGGTACCCTCCCGATCAATTCAGGGATCAGCCCATATGATTTAAGGTCTACTGCATTGACATACTGAAACAGGTTATCTTTATCAATAACGCTGCTTGTATCCCTTTCCGACTTCGAGGCAAAACCGAGTGGCCTGGTATCCATGCGTTTGGCGATCACCTTTTCTAAGCCGTCGAAGGCGCCGCCACAGACGAAAAGGATGTTTTCAGTATTGACGGCGATCATTTTTTGGTCGGGGTGTTTACGTCCACCCTGGGGAGGCACATTAACAACGGTGCCTTCCAGAAGTTTCAGTAAAGCCTGTTGAACTCCCTCGCCACTGACATCCCTGGTGATGGAGGGGTTATCTGATTTTCGGGCAATCTTATCGAGCTCGTCGATATAAACGATCCCCCGTTCTGCGGCTTCAGTATCGTAGTTGGAGGCTTGCAAAAGCCTGGTGAGGATGCTTTCGACATCTTCACCCACATAACCGGCCTCTGTCAGAACAGTGGCATCGGCAATACAGAAAGGTACCTGAAGCATATTAGCCAATGTCCGTGCCAGGTAGGTCTTACCCGTGCCTGTCTCACCCACCATCATGATGTTGGATTTTTCAATCATGACGTCATTTTCTTCATTCTTGGGTTGCATCAGCCTTTTGTAGTGGTTGTAGACTGCTACTGAGATCACTCGTTTGGCTTCCTCCTGGCCTACGACGAACTGGTCCATGTACTCCTTCATCGCCTTGGGTTTGATAAGGTTAAAGGATGGTTTCTGTCCATCTTCCTTGATCTTCCGTTCTTCAAGGAGGATCTGGTAGGCCTGATCGATGCAGTAATTGCATATATGGGAATTGATCCCGGATACCATCAGGTCAACATCTTTTTTACTTCGACCGCAAAATGAACAAGATACTTGTCCCATAATATCTTTATTTATTTACTACGCTTTTCTAATACCTCATCGATAAGACCGTATTTTTTAGCTTCTTCGGCTGTCAGCCAAAAGTCACGGTCCGAGTCCTTCTCTATAGTTTCATACGATTTTCCACTGTGCTTGGATAAGATATTATACAGATCTTTTTTAACGGATAGGGTTTGTTTCAGGGATATCTCCATATCTGATGCCGGTCCCTGCATACCACTCATGGGTTGATGAATCATGATCCTGGCATGAGGCAGGGCTGATCTTTTATCTTTCGACCCACCGGTGAGCAGTACCGCACCCATGGAAGCGGCCAGCCCGGTGCAAATGGTGCTTACCTCGGGCGCTACCAGCTGCATAGTATCATAGATACCTAATCCGGCATATACAGAACCTCCCGGACTGTTAATGTAAAGAAGAATGTCTTTTTTGGCATCTACTGATTCGAGGAACAATAACTGGGCAGTGATGATATTGGCTATATTGTCATCCACCGGCAATCCCAGAAAAATGATCCTGTCCATGATGAGCCTGGAAAAAACATCGATTTCCCTGAAGTTGGTGGGCCGTTCTTCAATTACGGACCGGGTCATGTTTTCCACTGTCCGTACATATTTATCAAAGGCTGTTCCGCTGACATTTTTGTCTTTTACAGCATATTTTCTTAGTTCTTCCTTGTTGATCATCTGATATTTGGCGTTTAATTAATTCAATTTAAAAAA
Organism: uncultured Roseivirgaceae bacterium; assembly: GCA_964645995.1. Taxonomy (GTDB): domain Bacteria; phylum Bacteroidota; class Bacteroidia; order Cytophagales; family Cyclobacteriaceae; genus JAGTVG01. The sequence goes on along the minus strand of CAZYDB010000091.1, from coordinate 5,850 downwards.
AAAGCCCTTTAGTCAAAAGGACTAGTGAATAAACATAAATGAAATCATTTAGTTTGAGACTATCTTAGAAAACTCCTCAGGTTTAACTTTTTTATAACTGATTTCCATTTTTTCAAGTATCAGGTCCATGATCTTTTCACTTCTCACCTGATTAAATGTATTGAAATAATTCTGTCCTTCATTTCCCTGAAGGTAGTTTTCAGCAAAAGCATCCAGGTTTTCATTGATGCTGTCACCCATTCCATAGGAGGCAAACTGCGCCTTGATCAGCCCTTTGGCATGATCCAGGACATCAGCATGTTCTACTTTGATCTCATGGTCCTCCGATATCTTATTGGCAAGTAGCGACCATTTTAACTCCTCGGCATATTTCTTATAATTCTTTTCAAGGTCTTCCTCAGAGATTTCATCCTTGTTGGTTGCCAGGATCCATTTTTTGTAGAAATTGTCAGGTACCTCAATTTTGGTTATTTCGAGGAGTTTATCCTGGATTAGTTTCATCGTGTAATTTTTGGAATCCTGCTCATAATTTGTTTCCAGGGTGGATTTAACCTTTTCCCTGAAGTTATTTTCATCCTTTACCACATCTTTCCCAAGAACCTTATCAAAGAATTCCTGGTTGAGTTCGGCAGGCTTAACCCTGCTGATCTTATTGATCTTTAACTGAAAGTCGCCCTTGATGTCTTTTAACTCTTTTTCTGACCGGTGCAATACCTTCGATGTTGTTTCAGTATCCTTAAAGATCTTTTTAGGGTCAATGGTAATGGTTTCTTCCTTCTTCAGGCCTGTAAATTTCTTTTGTTCCCTAGGTTTGATCTGATCAGCAGTGATCCAAACCTCTTCTTTTAAGCCGGATTCTTCCTGTACGAGCTCACCAAAGAAATCATCGCCTTCCTTACTCTCTTTCGGTTCGGTATAGTCACCATATTGCTTTTTAAGATCTTCGATGGTTTTATCAACCATCTTTTTATCGACTTCGATCTGGTAAGCTTTTATTTTCTGAGTCAGGTTATACTCAAATTCAGCGACCAGGCCCACCTGGTACTCGAATTTAAAATCTTTCTGATTGTCCCAATCGATCGTTGCGGTTTTTTCATGGTTGGGCAATGGATCTCCGATCAGTTTTATATCATTTTCTTTGATATAATTATTAACGGATTTGGATAAGAGGTCATTGATCTCTTCTATAAGGATAGATTTTCCATAAAGTCTTTTGATCAGGCCGGGCGGCACTTTACCGGGTCTGAAACCCTTGATGTTTGCCTTTTTTGAATAATCTTTGACTTTTTCTTCAACTTTAGGTTGATAATCTTTCTCCTTTAATGTAATTTTAATTGAGGCCTCTGTGGCCGTGCTTTTATCTAAAACAATATCCAAAGTTTTAAGCGTTATAATGTTATCATTAAAACAAAAACCCTCAATCTTTCATTAATGGTTATGATCGAGGGTTATTTTGTGCGGATGAAGGGACTCGAACCCCCATGCCTTGCGGCGCTAGATCCTAAGTCTAGTGCGTCTACCAATTCCGCCACATCCGCAGGCAGAATCATGAAATTGAATAATCTTGCTTGTAAGTCAATCTTCATGAAGTTTAATAAAAGGTCATTCATACGATATGACCTCATTGGGAACCGCAACCCCATGAGTTGCCGGTCCAAAAACGGAATGCAAAAGTAATGATTATTACGATATTATCCATTAGTTTTCCGTATAAATTAAAAGAGGGTAAATTGCAATGACAGGATATGATTGAAACTGACGAAGCTGTTGAAAAAAAGGAGATTCTGAAGCGGTACAGGGTTTTATTGCGTCATGCCAAGCCGTTTTTGAAAGATGGGGATGCCCGGATGATCAAGAAGGCTTTTAATTTATCCATGGAAGCCCATCGTGACATGCGGCGGAGATCCGGAGAGCCTTATATTTATCATCCCCTTGAGGTGGCACAGATCACGGTCGATGAGATCGGGCTGGGGACCACTTCGATAATCTCAGCACTTTTACATGATGTGGTTGAGGACACTGAATTTGAGATCGAGGATATCGAGAAAGAATTCGGATCCAAAATTGCCCGTATTATCGATGGATTGACGAAGATCTCTGGTGTTTTCGAATATGGCACATCCCAGCAGGCAGAGAATTTCAGGAAGATGCTGCTTACACTTTCTGAGGATGTTCGTGTAATCCTGATCAAGCTGGCTGACCGGCTTCATAATATGCGTACCCTTAACAGCCTGCCCAGGAACAAGCAGTTACGAATTGCCTCTGAAACCATTTATCTCTATGCCCCGCTGGCCCACCGGCTGGGTTTATATGCCATTAAGACGGAACTGGAAGATCTATATTTAAAATTCACCGAGAGTGAGGTATACCAGGAAATCGTCGAAAAGATGAAGGCTAACAAACCTGTCCGTGACCGGTTCATCAGGAAATTTGTGTCACCCATTCATCAGGAACTGGATAAGCAGGGATTTGATTTCACGGTCAAAGGGCGGCCAAAATCCATATATTCCGTCTGGAATAAGATGAAATCACAAAATATACCCTTCGAGGAAGTTTATGACCTTTTTGCTATCCGGATCATCCTCAACACTTCCATCGAGAATGAAAAGGCAGCCTGCTGGCAGGTATATTCTATTGTCACTGATTTTTACAAACCGAACCCTGACAGACTGAGGGACTGGATAAGTACACCCAAATCCAACGGCTACGAGTCCCTGCATACCACTGTGATGAGTAAAACAGGTTTGTGGGTTGAGGTGCAGATCCGTTCGAAAAGGATGGATGAAATAGCGGAAAAAGGGTATGCCGCACACTGGAAATACAAGGATAATGTATCAGGAAAAGCTTCACCGGAGTCGGGCCTTGAAGAATGGATCCGAAGGGTCAGGGACCTTCTGGAACAGAATGACACCAATGCCATTGAATTTGTTGATGATTTCAGGTCTAATCTTTTCAACGAGGAAGTTTTTGTTTTCACGCCTAAAGGCGACTTGAAAATATTGCCGAATGGAGCCAAAGCATTGGATTTTGCCTTTGATATCCATTCCGAGGTAGGGGTGCATTGTATCGGGGCTAAGGTGAACCAGAAGCTGGTCCCTCTTAACTACGTATTAAAAAATGGTGACCAGGTGGAGATCCTTACCTCATCGAAGCAGAAACCCAACGAGGACTGGCTACGGTTTGTAGTAAGCTCGAAGGCCAAATCCAAGATCAAGGATTATCTTAAAAGTGAAAGACGGTCGGTCATTCTTCATGGCAAGGAAATTGTTAACCGTAAGCTCAGTCATATGAAGATCAATCCTACCGAGGAGGTCATCAATCAGATAAGAGCTTATTTTGACGCAAATACCAATAATGAATTATACTACAAGATCGGCAATGACGAAATAGATCACAAGGAGATCAAAAAGTTCAGGGAAGCTCAGGAGAAGCGGAAATCCGAACTATCGCCAAAGGTCAGTGATGCCCAATCCTTCGAGTCACAAATGGCCACAGCTACCGGTGAAACACGTGACATGCTGCTTATCGGAGAAGACATGGATATCATTGATTATACATTTGCCAAATGCTGCAATCCCATTCCCGGTGATGATGTGTTTGGTTTTGTTACGATCAATGAAGGTATTAAAGTACACAGGACCTCCTGTCCGAATGCTATCGAACTGATGTCAAGGCATGGGCACCGGGTAATTAAGGCTAAGTGGACGTCACAGAAGAAAGTAGCTTTCCTGGCCGGGATAAAAATAATAGGGACGGACCGTCTGGGTTTGATAAACGATATCACATCCATTATCTCAAAGGAACTTAAAGTAAACATGCGGTCGATATCGATCGATACAGAAGATGGAATTTTTGAAGGAAAGATAATGTTATATGTTAATGATACGATCCATCTGGAGCTATTGACCAATAAGTTGAGAAAAGTGAACGGTATTGTAAAAGTGATCCGGTTCGATACAAAGGAATAATACTTTTCAAATCATTGCTTTTCATGAGATTTCAAACTTAAAACCCTATATTTGCATACCCTCGTGATTATGATTTATGGGATATAACGAACAAATATTTAATGAAGTAAAAAGGATATTCAGGGCTTATCTTGAAAATAAAAACCTCAGAAAAACACCTGAGAGATTTGCCATACTGGAAGAGATTTATTCAAGAAGTGGGCATTTCGATGTGGAGACGCTGTATATCAGCATGAAAAACAAAAATTACAGGGTCAGCAGGGCAACGGTGTATAATACTTTGGATCTTCTCGAAGAATGCGACCTGGTCAGTAAGCATCAGTTCGGGAAAAACCTGGCGCAGTATGAAAAATCGTATGGATATAAACAGCATGATCATATTCTGCTTGAAGACGGCAAGGTTATCGAATTTTGTGACCCCAGGGTTCAGAATATTAAGAACACCCTCGAAGAAATGTTTGGTATCGAAATCAAGCACCATTCCCTGTATTTCTTTGCAAGGAATAAATCTGAAAAAGAAATTTAATTTTTGAAAGAACCAATGGAGCATCAATCAGTAATAAGAGATAATATATTGATCATTTCCTTAAAAGGGGATCTTATCGGAGAAAATAACGGGCCCGAATTGGTAAAGATCGTCAATGACGCTATTCATGATAAGGTTTTGAATTGTGCAGTGAATCTTTCAGAGATAAGGTATATGAACAGCAGTGGCATCGGTGTATTGATCACACTGCTTACTAAATTCCGAAACCATGAAGGAGAAATGATCCTGATCAATCCATCCGAGACGATCCGGAAGTTGCTGGTGATAACCAAATTAAATAAGATCTTTACCATCGTTGATTCCGATAGTGAAGCTTTAGATCTTTTAAAAAAGAAATAATTTTTTTCTATCCGCAAAGATAGTTGCACAAACAATCATATAAATTCTATGGCCATGAAAGTGGATGTATTATTAGGCTTACAATGGGGTGATGAAGGGAAAGGTAAGATAGTAGATTTTTTAGCGCCTCATTATGATGTGGTTGCCAGATTTCAGGGTGGGCCCAATGCTGGTCATACCCTTGAGTTTGATGGTATTAAACATGTATTGCATCAGATCCCATCCGGCATATTCAGGGAGAAAATAAAAAATATCATCGGGAATGGTGTTGTTCTCGACATGGTGATCCTGAAAAAGGAAATCGAGGCCTTATTCAAGTATGGCCTGGAGCCGAGAAAGAACCTGTTCATTTCAAAAAAAGCGCAGCTGATATTACCTACCCATCGTTTGCTTGATGCTGCTTATGAGCAATCCAAGGGAGAAAAAAAGATCGGGTCTACCCTGAAGGGGATAGGGCCCGCCTACCAGGACAAAGTTGCGCGTAATGGTTTGCGTGTAGGAGATATTCAGCATGCTGATTTCGTGGATAAATATAATACGCTTAAACGCAAACACGAATCCATCCTGGCCTCGATGGATTTCGATTATGATCTGGAACCTTTAACGGTGGAATTCATGGAAGCCGTCTCTTTCATTAAGACATGTAACCTGGTCAATGGTGAGTATTTCATAGCCAACGAGCTCAGGGAGGGAAAGAGGATCATTGCAGAAGGTGCGCAGGGTTCTTTGCTCGATATTGATTTCGGCAGTTATCCTTTTGTAACCAGTTCCAATACTACGGCAGCCGGTGCGGCTTCCGGTCTCGGCATTGCACCCTCAAGGATCGGAGATGTGCTGGGTATCTTCAAAGCTTATTGTACCAGGGTAGGAAGTGGCCCCTTTCCTACGGAGTTGCTTAATGAGACCGGTGAACTGTTGCGCAAAGAAGGTCGTGAATTCGGCAATCACCATTAGCCGTGACTTCCGCAATTTGAATGCTCAGATTCATGCCGCTGG
>CAZYDB010000090.1:6616-14607 GCA_964645995.1 uncultured Roseivirgaceae bacterium | reverse complement strand
GAAGGTGATACCATCAACCTGGATTACTTCCGCGTATTGTCTAATCTTGGTTTAATTTATCATTCAACGGGACGATTTAATTTGTCGGAGGAATTTACCAGGATGGCAATGGCCAGAAGAGCCAGGCATATGGGCAAAGAATCGGGGGGGTATGCAGCTTCATTAAATAACCTGGCGGTTCTCTATAAGGAAAAGGGTAAATTCAATGAAGCTGAAGAAATGTTTGATATGGCATTGACATATAATAAAGCTTCCTTAGGCGAAAATTCGCTTGGACATGCGATCATTCTGAATAACAAAGCCATATTTCTTCAAACAGTCGGAAGATACGAGGAAGCCGAAGAAATAATTGACCAGTCACTTGCAATAGCTGCCGAGGAGATTGGCGAATCAACGGGAAGGTATCAGAAATTAATGACGAATAAAGCTCTTTTACTGCAGGATATGTATAAATACGGGGAGGCTGAAGAAGTGTATCTCCAGGCTATCCGGTTAAAGGAACGAAGACTCGGTAAAAGTCACCCTGATTATGCCCATATGCTTATGAACCTGGCTTCACTCTATGTTGAAATGGGAAAGATGGAAGAAGTTGAGGAACTTTTAACAGAAGCCCGGGATATTTTTGAGAAAAAATTCGGTAACCAAAGTCTTCAATACGCTGCCGCTATCAGTAATTTAGGTAATTTTTACCGCTTTCAGGGCAGATATGAGGATGCTGAAGATCTGTTGATCAGGGCGATGGACCTGAGGGAAGATAAGCTTGGTGAGTCAAACCCCCTTTTTGTTAAATCCAAAGAAGACCTGGCTGTTAATTACTGGAAAAATGGAGAGGTTGGCAGGGCTTCCGAATTATTTATTGAATCGCTCGACCAGTCCATCAATTTTATTCAAAGCTATTTTCCCCCGATGAGTGAAGTTGAAAAAACTATGTACTGGGATAAATTACATCCGGGCTTTCAGCGATTTTATGATTTTGTGAGTGAACACTGGGGAAGCGATCCGACATTATTAACACAGGCATTGAACTACCGCCTGGCCACCAAAGCGTTGCTGTTAAGTGCCACTTCCAGGATCAGGAACAGGATATTGTCAGGTGATGACCAGCAGTTAGTTGAGGATTACCTTTCATGGGTGGATCATAAGGAGATGCTATCAAGGCTTTATTCTTACTCAAAAGAAGAGCTGAAGGAAGAAAAAATAAATATCGATTCTCTTGAGGAGGTCACAAACGATCTGGAACGATCTTTATCCGAACGATCTAATCTTTTTTCTTCCGGCTATAGTTTAACGGAATATTCCTACACTGATATCCTTGATGTGCTTGAGCCGGGGGAGGCTGTAGTTGAAATCATCCATTTCCAGGATTTTGAAAATCAATTTACCGATCATAGCCGTTACCTGGCACTGATCATAAAGAAAGGTAACCAGGGATATCCCGGGGCTGTTGTTCTGGAGAACGGCAGCCAATTGGATAACCGCTATCTTAATTATTACCGGAATGCAATCCGGCAGAGAGTGGATGATGAATATAGCTATGATCAATACTGGGCTGAATTACAACAAAAGCTTAATGGTATAAACAAAGGCTATTTATCCCTTGATGGTGTCTATAATCAGATTAATATCAATACCCTCAAGGACAATAATGGCCAGTTTGTGATCGATAAACTCAATATTATCCTTGTTGGCAATGCAAAAGAGGTTATTGAAATTAAAAAGTTTGAAAACCAGAAGACCCTGCTAACCAATTCCAATCAGGCGTATATCATTGGCTTTCCGAATTATGGGAACGATGATAAACTGACTCCTTTGCCGGGTACCCGGGAAGAAGCCGTTAAGATCAGAGATATTTTCCAGTCAAAAAATATGGAACCGGTCGTATACCTTCAAAATGATGCCGATGAAGCGAATATTAAAATGATCCGGGAGCCGGATATTATTCATATTGCCACCCATGGATTTTTCCTTGAAGATGTAGATAATTTGGGGGATGAGCGAATATTCGGCATACAGGCGGATAAAGCAAAGGATAATCCTTTATTAAGAAGCGGATTGTTTTTATCGGGCTCCACGAGAGCGATGGATGAATATAATTCCAGTGAGCTGAGCGATGATAACGACGGCATTCTGACAGCATATGAAGCCATGAACCTTCCACTCGACCAGGCAGAGATAGTAGTATTGAGTGCCTGTGAGACAGGATTAGGTAATGTAAAAACGGGAGAAGGTGTTTACGGTCTCCAGCGGGCCTTTCTTGTTGCCGGTTCTAAAGCCTTGATTATGAGCCTGTGGAAAGTGAATGATGAAACTACCCAGCAACTAATGACCTATTTTTATTCGGAATGGGTCAGGTCCGGCGATAAATTACAGGCTTTCAGGAAGGCGCAACTAGCTTTGAAGGAACAATATCAGGATCCATACTACTGGGGGGCTTTTGTTCTCGTAGGTGCCTGATTTTATCACATGAAAGGAATATGCATTTGGATTACCTCCTGAAAAATTCATGGATGTTTTCACAGATATAATTGACCTCTTCAGGAATCAGGCCGGGATAGACCGGAAGACTTAATTCGGTTTTGCATATTTCTTCCGTAACCGGGAAATCTCCCTTTTTATAACCTAATGATGCCAGACCGGGTTGCAGGTGCGGAGGGATCGGATAATGCACAATAGTTTCTATGCCTTTTTTCTGAAGATGTAAACGTAACTGATCTCTTTCAGGTGTTCTTACAGGAAAGATATGATATGACGGAGAAGCATTGCGGTAATCAGGTAAATGGATCTTCTCTAAGTCTGACAGGCTATCGGTATATTGCTGCGCGATTTTTTTTCTTTCCCTAATAAAATGATCCAGTTTTTTCAGCTTAACAGAAAGGAAGGCAGCCTGTATTTCATCCAGGCGTGAATTATAACCTTCAATTACCTGCTTATATTTTTCCCTCATACCATAGTTTCTTAATTGGAGTGCCCGTTCATAGAAATCTTCACGGTTAGTTGTGATCATTCCGCCATCACCCAATGCCCCCAGCGTTTTCACCGGGTAAAAGCTGGTGGCATTTATATCTCCAAAAGACCCTGTCTTTCGACCTTTGTATTCACCGCCTGTTGATTGCGCAAAGTCTTCTGCCACATACAATGAATATCTCCTGGCTATTTCGGATAGCAGATCCATTTTTGCAGGTATTCCGTAGATATGGACCGGAAGGATAACCCTGGTTCGGGCATTGACATGGTCTTCCAGCTGGTTTAAATCCAGGGTATAATCATCCGGATCAATATCAGTAAGATGGGGTTTTAATCCGGCATGAATTATAGCCAAAATAGAAGCGGTAAATGTATGAGCGGGAACGATTACTTCTACGCCCGGCTTGAGATCAAAAGCTTTCAAAGCGATCTTTAAGGCATCATATCCATTACCCGTGCCAACGGCATACCGGGTACCGGTATACCGGGCAAATTCCGATTCGAATTTTATAAGACTTTCTCCGAGGACGAACCAGTTTGTATCCAAAATGGACCCGAAAGAACGAACCAGCGCTTCCTTATCTTCTTCATGAGTTTTTTTCAGCGAATAAAAAGATATTTTCTTGGTCATAATCAGAAGGTTACAAGATGGCCAGTAAGCAATGCTATTGAAAAAAATCTTTTGTAAAATTAAAAGAAATTTTATGGTTAATTCGAGAATTTTTATAAATTTAGAATTTTGAACAAAATAAAGTCTTTCATATGATCCGATTTTATCATGAACAGGCATTTGATCTATAAGATTTTAGGTGTCGATGAAGCACAGGCAGAGCGGGTGATCCTGATGTTGATCAAAGGGTTTTTCATGGGTATTTTCCTCGCCACCTTTACCGTTGCTTCTGAAACCCTTTTCCTGGGCCAATTTGACGAACAAAAAGATCTTCCGGTTGCCTTTCTGGTTTCCGGAGTCCTGGGTCTCATTGCCACTTATCTTTTTAACTATTTTCAATCCAGGATACCTTATTTGATGCTTATCCTGTTTTTTCTTGCATCATTTGCCATTACGACTATCGCCATAACCATAGGGTTCTATTTTGCGCCGGATGCCAGGCCGGTCATATTTTTCGCGTTTGTATGCATGGGGCCCTTTGCAGCGATTATGTTATTGATCTTCTGGGGCACTTTTGGTCGTATATTTGATCTTAGAGAAGCTAAAAAGATCATAGGCAATATTGATACCGGTACCCTGGTAGCTTCAATTATCGCTCTTTTTTCTATTCCACTGATCCTGCGTATTTTACCTAAAACCTACGACCTGTATATCATCAGTGCCGTCAGCGTAGTGATTGTCCTGATAACCCTGATGATCATATCAAGTAAATATAAACTTAGCGGAGGCGGGAAGCAGAATACTACAGGAAAGACAAACCGTTATTCCTATAAGAAGCTATTGGTTAATCCGTATACGAAGCTGATGGTCTTTTTTGTGATCGTTTCAATGATCTGTGTGGCGTTTATTGATTTTTCTTTCCTGAATGTTACAAGTCAGCAATTTCCGGTAGAAAAAGACCTGGCCAGTTTTCTTGCCTATTTTGAAGGAACTGTTGTTATCTTCAGTTTTCTTTTTCAGACTTTCGCCACAGACCGGATAATTGCCATGTATGGCTTGAAGACCTCGCTGCTTATTAACCCGATATTGTTTGGTTTCCTTACGGTAGCTGCTTTATTGATCGGTCTAATCGTTGGATTTACTTCCGCGGCTGCCAATTTTGTGATTTTCTTTCTTATTATTTCAATGATCAAACTTTTCCTCGACTCTTTGAAGGATGCATTGGATGGTCCTTCTTTCAAGTTATATTTCCTTCCGATCTCGTCCAACATTAAGTTTGACGTACAGACCAAAGTCGAAGGCGTGATCAATGTTTTTGCCGGATTGATTGCCGGCGGCCTTATTTTAATTATCAGTAAAATAGAAATTTTCAATCTGCTTACCCTGATCTTTCTCTTATTGCCTTTGATCATGGCCTGGTATTTCGTTACCAAAAAAATGCATGGCAAGTACAAGGATACACTTCAGGACACCCTGGAAAAAAACCGCGCCAGGAGAGAGCTTGGCACGGATGCGGATTTTTCAACGGATAAAATCTTGCTCGACCAGGTGGAGAAAGCCTCGCCAAAAAAGAAATTGTTCCTGCTTGATCTCATGGAAAAAATTGAACCAGTTCTTTTTGAGAGTTATATCGTAAAATATAAAGAATCTGAAGATCCTGACCTGTCTGAATATTCCCGGAAAAAGTTATCTGAAATGGAGTGGGATGTGAATGAAAAGTTTCAGGAATTGATGAAAAATGAAGACTTTGTTTCAGAAACCAAACGCCTGGCTATCCAGGCGGTGAGATCCATTGAATCCACTGAAGCCCTTTCCCTGGATCCCAGGCAACTGTCCCGGCTGGCCAAATCTCCCGACCCCCAAGTCAGGGAATTTGTAGCCAGGTTATTAAGAAAAAACATGACCGATGAAAACCAGTTCATCTTGCTTGAATTATTGCGCGACGTTCATCATAAAGTGAAGATAACGGCCATTAATACGACAAGGATACGAAAACCGGAAGATTCATGGCCAATACTTGTTGACCTTCTGGGGACATCAGCCTATTGTCATTATGCATCCGCAGCCTTGGTAAGCATGGGCCCGGGTGTAATACCTTACCTTGATAAGGCTTTTCATAAATCAGGGCAACAATATGTGGTGATGCTGAGGATCTTACAGATATATGGAAAAATAGGTGGTCCGAGAGCTATGAATGCGCTGTGGGATAAAATAGATTACCCGGATAAGACCATGCTTGCCTATATAATGAATGCCTTCAGATATAATAATTATCAGGTTTCCGAAGAAAGAAAATCGAAGATCCGTACATTACTTGAAAACTCCTTAAGGATCACTTTATGGAACCAGGCTGCCGTAGAGGAGATATCCGACGTTCAACACAATCAGTATTTACGGGAAGCATTAAAAGAAGAGATCCGGCAGAACTTTGACAGGGTATATCTGCTTCTCGGATTATTGTATGATCCTTATTCTGTAAACCTGGTTCGCAGGAATATAGAATCGGAAACTGCAGAAGGGTATGCATTCGGACTGGAATTGCTGGATATATTTATTGGTCAGGAGATAAAACCAATGCTTTTTCCAGTTCTTGATGATATATCGATTAATGAAAAACTTAATGCTTTACAGGATTATTTCCCAAGGGAAAGATTCACAGAATTCGAAGCCCTTAAACACATCGTAAACAGAAATTACAACCAGATCAACCGGTGGGCAAAAGCCTGCGCCATTTATTCACTGGAGCACTTAAAACACCTTGAAGTCTCCAATACAATCCTTGCCCAGTTATTCAATCCTGATCCTCTGTTGCGCGAGATATCAGCATGGTTGATCTATTCCCGGAACAGGGAAGCTTATTATGGGGTTGGAAAACGCCTGAAACGAGAAGTCAGGAAGGAACTTGATGATATTTTGCTGAATGCAAAATTCCTGGACCAGGTTACACAGGAGATGCCTTTGCGGTTTGAAAAGGTACTTTTTCTGAAAGAACTGGATATTTTCAAAAATATATCCGGTGAAATTCTGGCAGACCTGGTGGACCTGATTCAAATTGAAAGATTCAAGTCAGGAGAATTTGTGTTTGGTGCCATCAGTAAGATGGATCAGGATCTTTTTATTGTGATGGAAGGAAAAATCATTGTGGAAGGTGACAAAGGATTTTACCAGGATCTTGGGAAAGGAAATATCTTCGGAGAATTTTTGATAGATAAAACCAGGAAAGAGGAATATAATGCTTTTGTATTAGAGGATACCCGCATTTTTTCTGTTGAAAAGGGTAAGTTATATGATCTCCTGGCCCGAAGTGATGATCTTACCAAACAGTTTATCAGGAATTGGGAAGAAGTATTTGAAAAAGAAACAACAACCACTTAAAAATAATCCCATGAAGCCGGAAAATGATATTTATATATTTTATGAAAAAGCGGATAATAACCGCGCAGAAGGAGATAAATATGGCTGGGTGGATAATTTTAAGCGTTTTTTAAAGATGATGTTGCGCCAGGTCCTAGGAAAAGAGCCGCTTTTCCTTGAATTATCGGAGGAGATGGTTCCTTCAATGGAACAACTGAAGAATGTGGAGATCCTGATACTGATCCTTTCTCCCAATACTCTTAAATCCGGTAAATTTCAGAAAGCACTGGCTAATTTTAAGGCTTCACGGCCGGAAAATACATTGAACGGATCCTTTAACCGGGTCTTTAAAATCCTAAAATACCCGGTGCCTGTTACTGATCAGCCGGATGAGCTACGTTCTTTAATCGCGTATGATCTCTATGATTTCAATCCAATAACTGGTGAGACCAAGGAATTCGATAACTTTTTCAGTCACGAAGCTGAGACGAACTTTTGGATGAAGCTGGTTGATCTGGCCTATGATATCAATGAGATCCTGGTTAAATATCAGGGAAAGGAAAGTAAGGATACAATTGAAAAGGAACGTCATGGCATATACCTGGCGGAAACCGGGCGCGAATTAGTCGTTCAGCGAAATATGGTTAAAAGGGAGTTGCAGCGCATGGGCTATTCCATCTATCCAAAGCAGAATTTGCCCGAGGAACAGGAGCAATCAGAGCAAATAATCAGTGAATTACTTGACAAATGTTTCGTATCCATTCATCTTATGGGCGATCGGGTGGATATTGAAGAAGACGGAGTATCAGCCACTGCAGTTACTTTTCAAAATGATATAGTATCAAAATATATAATTGCAAACGATGACGAGAAATTAAAAAATTTCTCGCGGTTGATATGGTTGTCTCCTGGTTTCAGGATCACTGAAGAAAAACATCACCGGTTTATCGAAAAATTGAGAAGAGAAGTGGAGGATACCGGGCGAACGGAGATTTTCCAGACTCCTTATGAAGATTTTAAATTTATTCTCAAAAGAACATTGCCCGAACTCCCTGATCGCTCT
>CAZYDB010000090.1:0-6606 GCA_964645995.1 uncultured Roseivirgaceae bacterium | reverse complement strand
GAAAAGCGAAAGAAAGTATACCTGATTTATGATAAGAAGGATGCAGGGAATGTTGAACCTTTGATAAAACTGGTCAACAAAAAAGGTTATGAGGTATTACAGCCTGAATTTGATGGCAACTTGATGAAAATAAGGCAGTTGCATATTCAAAACCTCGTTGACTTCGACGGCGTCATCATATATTTTGGAGAAGTCAATGAATACTGGGTTCGTATGAAATTACTGGACATCTTAAAATCGCCGGGATTTGGACGGCTCAAGCCACTGGATAAGAAAGCGATTTTTTCATCCGGGGGCAGGAGTCTCAGTAAAGATAATTTCAGAACTTATGAAATAGATGTGATTGAATCAGACAATATTAATGAGCAATCGCTTGATCCCTTTTTAACGAAAATGAATTGAAATGAGCCAATTAGTTTCAAGAATTGCAACCAGAAAAATTGACGAAGACCATCTTCTGGATAATCCTTTTCCGGGGCTGAGACCTTTCAATATTGAGGAAAGTCATCTCTTCTTTGGCCGTGAAGGACAAACCGATGAGGTATTGATGAAACTTTCTGAGAACCGTTTTGTTTCTGTAATAGGACCCAGTGGTTCAGGAAAATCGTCATTTGTATATTGTGGTGTGCTGCCGATATTATATGGCGGATTTCTCGCGCACAAGGGACCAGACTGGTCTGTAATTGTAACCCGTCCGGGAGCTTCTCCAATTGACAACCTCGCCGATGCATTACTTGAAAAGGATGAAGAGTTTCTCCAGGCTAGTGATGATGATAAAAAAATCCGGAAAACGATCACCACTTCTTTATTAAAAAGCAGTTCACTGGGACTGGTGGAAGCTATCAAACAACTTAGTGAATCTTCCGAAAAGAATTATCTGATCCTGGTTGACCAGTTTGAAGAACTTTTCCGTTTTCGCAAAGTGGATGAGACCGGTGGAAATATTAATGAATCGCTTGCATTCGTTAACCTGCTTATGGAGGCCGTTCAAAATGTTACCGCTTCCATATATGTGACTACCACCATGCGTTCTGATTTTATCGGTGACTGTGCCGAATATCCAGAGCTGACCAAGAAGATCAACGACAGCCACTACCTTATCCCCCAGATGACCAGGGATCAGAAGCGTATGGCGATCATTGGGCCTGTCGCGGTTGGTGGCGGGCAGATCACGCCCAGGCTGGTGCAGCAGCTATTGAATGACCTGGGAGAAAAATCTGATCAGTTACCGATCCTGCAACATGCATTGATGAGAACATGGGCCCATTGGCGGGATAACCGGGAAGGTCAGGAACCCATTGATATTCATCATTATGAAGCGATCGGCACCATGGCCGAAGCTTTATCACGCCATGCAAACGAAGCCTACGAGGAACTGGAGGAAGAGCAGCAGAAGATCTGTGAGATCATGTTCAAGGCACTTACTGAAAAAAGAGGCGAAGGCGACGGCATTAGAAGACCAACCAAATTACAGGAAGTGGCTGACCTGGCCAATGTGCCGGCTGAAAAAGTGATTACTGTCGTTGAAAAATTCAGAGAGCCGGGACGCTCCCTGCTAACCCCGCCTGCCCACATAAAACTATCGGCTGAAAGTTATCTTGACATATCTCATGAAAGCCTGATGCGCATTTGGGAGCGGCTGAAAATATGGGCCGATGAGGAAGGAGAGTCGGCGCGATTGTATCTTAGGCTTGCGGACGCTTCCGCAATGTTCCAGGTGGGCAAGGCGGGCCTCTGGCGACCACCGGATCTGCAGTTAGCTCTCAACTGGCAGCAAAAGTATAATCCGACCCTCACCTGGGCCCAACGGTACCATCCTGCATTTGAGCGGACAATGGTCTTCCTGGAATATTCAAAAAAAGAATGGGAGACGGAACAACGGCAGAAGGAACTTCAGCAGAAACGGGCGCTGAAAAGGGCACGGGTTACGGCTATGTTCATGGGTGGCGCTACGATCGTAAGTATTGCTTTTCTGATCTTTGCCTTTTCCCAGAAGGTACGGGCCGACAGGGAAGCGGAGGTGGCTGTTCAGCAAAAGCAACTGGCTGAAGAGAATGCCGAGCAGGCACGCCTCAATGCAGAAGAAGCTAACAGGCAGAAAGGTATTGCTGATGAACGTCGTGTGGAAGCTGAAGAAGCGCGTGATGAGGCTGATATGCAGAGGATGGCGGCTGTTGAAGCCAGAAATGAGGCCATTGAAGCGCGTGACCTCGCCGAACAGCGGCGGGTCGAAGCGGAGGAGGCAAGAAACCTGGCTGAAGAAAGAAGACAGGAAGCGGAAGCGGCCCGTGAGGCGGAAGCCGAACAGCGGCGTGCCGCTGTGGCTGCCCGCGACCGGGCGGAACGGCTGAGGCGTGTGGCCATCGCCAAACAGATGGCTATCAAATCAATACAGGAACCGGATGTGGAGCGGCAGGCGCTACTCGCCCAGCAGGCCTATATATTTAATATGAAAAATGATGGATTTCAGTATGATTATGATGTATACAACGGTCTGTATTATGCCAATAAAGCCCTTTCTCAAAGAAATGATGAGTCTTTTAATGAACTGGTAGGCCATACAGGGGAGGTTAAGGCTATCTCAGCTTCCTTTACCGATGAAAATACTATTTACTCTGCCGGAGCCGATGGCAATCTCTTTAAATGGAATATCAGTCAGGCAACATCTGAGCCACAATTGATCTATCATAATGAAAGAGGTCATAATACCATGGATCTGAATCCGGAAGACAGGGTGCTGGCCATGGGAGGTGAATACAATTACTTTCACATCTTTGACCTTGATAACCTGAATGATATTCCTGAGGCAATATCTTTTCCTGAGAACAAGATAAGGTATATGCTTTATTCATCGGATTATAAAAAACTGGTTCTGGTAGGGCAGACAGGCGGTTTGTATGCCTGGGATGGTGAAGATATTAAACCGATTGAGAGTGGACAACAAAGGATCTCAGCCATCGCCTCCAATCCGGTAGCCAACCAGATAGCGCTGGGGTATGCGAATGGGGATATTGCGTTTATCGATCTCGATAATAAAGGAAAAAATATATTCTATTCAAATCCTGATAATGAAGTGTATGCGATAACCTACAGCCTTGATGGCAAGCAACTGGCCGTTGGAGAAGAATCCGGCATTATCAAACTCTGGGATGTTAATAATTCTTCGCGGCCGGTGTTTACATTGCCTGGCCATACGGGGATTATCCGCGACCTCGGTTTTTCACATGATGGTTCACAACTGGCTTCAGCCGGCTTTGATAAAAGTGTCAGGATATGGCATCTGAATAATCTAAGTGAGCAGCCAATAGTGCTCAGCGACCATACAGATAAGCTATGGAGCATTGAGTTTACCAAGGACGATGAGTTGTTACTGGCCGGATGTACTGATAATATGCTGAGAAAATGGCCAACAAGAATTGAACCAATGGCCGATGAGATCTGCCAGGAGGTTTCAAGGAATCTGACGAAAGAAGAATGGAACCTCTATGTCGCTGAGGATATTGACTATCAGAAAACCTGTCCTCGTGTAAAATAAACGAAACTAATTATATGACACTACCCTGTATCAGAAACCGGATTTTACTCTTATTTGTGATCATCTTATGGATTGGATCACAACCGGCATGGTCTCAGACATCTTGTGCGCAAAAACTGGAACTGGCGCAGAATCTTTACAATGAAGGAAATATCCACCTGGTGGAAGAAACCGTCGCAGAATGCCTTGAAGAAGGCTTCAGCAAGGAAGAAAAAGTTGAAG
This sequence comes from uncultured Roseivirgaceae bacterium, assembly GCA_964645995.1. Taxonomy (GTDB): domain Bacteria; phylum Bacteroidota; class Bacteroidia; order Cytophagales; family Cyclobacteriaceae; genus JAGTVG01. The sequence continues at coordinate 2,849 of CAZYDB010000090.1, read as the reverse complement.
CCTATAAATTATTGTCGCTTACCTTCACATATCTCGAAAATGATGCCAAGGCTGAAGAGGCAGTATTGAACCTGCTTAGGTTTGACAAGGAATACCGGGTTAACCCTGACCTTGATCCCACGGAATTTATAAAACTTTATGATCTTTACAGGACCTATCCAATCTTTAAAGTAGGGATTAAAGGGATTGTTAACTATAATTTTTTCCAGGTATCGGAAACAAGAACCATTTATCCTTATAATGAAGCCAATGGCGGTATCTTTAATTCACAAGCCGGCTTTGGCGGTGGTTTGGATGTTGAAATACCGTACAAGGATTTCCTGGAATTTGTACCTGGCCTGTACTATACCACAAGAAGTCATACCTATACTTTCGATCTTGACATGGGCACTGTCAACAGCCAGTTGGGTACCAACTCCTATCAGGAACGGCAATCCTGGATTGAGTTACCCGTCGTTGCCAGGTATAAATATATGGAAAGAAGGATCCTTCCCTATGCTGAGGCAGGCCTTATGTTGGGTTATCTTATCGAAGATGACAAATCAACGATTAAGACGGAGCTTACCCAGGGGGCGCCGGAGGAGGGCCCGCCTCTTGATTTTCTGGAAAGCCGCAACAGGGTAAGTTATGGTATTACTGCCGGCGCCGGGATGAAGTTTGATATCCCTATGGCAGAGATCATCATTGGAGCGAGGTATAATTATGCGCTGAACAACATGGTCGTGGTTAACACAGAACCTACTTCCCAGGAAAACGAACTCTTGTTCAAGTACGGGGTACTGGAGCATAATTATAAGATGCATACATTTTCCTTTTTCATCGGATACATGCTGAAAATCTATAAGCCAAAAAAATTAAATGAATAATCGACTACACATATTCTTAATGATCGGTCTTTTCTTCCTCTTCAGTTGTGAGAAAGAAGTCGAACTGCTGGATCCCGGCCAGGATAGTTTTTTTAAGGTTTACGGAAACGGGATCCTCGATGGTGTTTCCAACGCTGCTGCAGGAGTACTGATAGATGAGAATGGCGATTTCGTCGTTGCCGGCACAACAGCATCCTTTGTTGATGAACAGATAGTTCGTGGAATTTATGTTTTTAAAACGGATCCACAGGGGTTCCTTCGGGATGAGATCCTTTTAACGGACACCTTCCCCATGATCGCCAAGGATATTGTAAAAGCAGGGGACGGAGGTTATTATGTGTTGGGGTATAAAAATAAAACAGTTGATCTGACGAAGGTAGAAATACAGGTTTATCTGGCCCGGTTAACTTCAAGCCTTACCGTTGAATGGGTGCAGGATACCGTTGATTTGCTGGCAGGTGAGATCGAGATACCGGGATCAATGACTTTGTCGAGTGATGGGAATATTGTGGTGATGGGTAACTATATCGGCACCCGGAATGATTCTTCTGCTTTTGTGGCTGCTTTTAATGCTTCGGGTCAGTTGATCAAGGGTTATCAATATGAAATAGCAAACAGCAACCTATCCTTCAGCCGCAATATCCTGGAAGGAATGTTCGAAAGCCGGAACAGCTTTGTTATATGCTTTAACGAGGTCAGGACCTCCCGTATGAGCCCTACGCTCATGACGCTTGACCCGGTTAGTCTGGAAATAGGACCTTCACCTCCCTTCGGGACGGATAACTTTGCAGAAAAGATCAGCGAGATCCGCAAGTATTCTGCTGATAATTATCTGATGATAGGCAGTACGGACAATACAACCGGGAACCAGCAGAATATATTACTTTACAGGATCTCCCAGCTAGGAGAGCTGTTATGGGAAAGGATCTATGGTAATGATACCGATCAGGATGGCGGCAATGCTTCTTATGCCGGAAACTCGATCTGTGAAGCAGTAAATGGTGGATTTATCATTCTCGGCACTAAACAGATCGATGATAACAACAGTGATTTTTACCTGGTCAAAACGGATGGCAGAGGTGAGGTAGAGTGGACCAAAACACTTGGTGGGGCCGGCAGAGAGGTTGGTGTAGAGATCCATTCGCTTGACGATGGTTACCTTTTTCTGGGGACTTCGTCGATCGCAGGCACCAGGCTTATTTCCCTGGTAAAAACTGATTTTGAGGGTAATGTGATTAAATAGAAAATGATGGAAATGAAAAAGATTTTCAGTATGAATAGACTACTGGTTTTAGTAATGTTTCTTTTTAGTTCACAGGTATGGGCTCAGACTATTACAGGATATGAGGATGGTGGCGGCGTTTCTTCAACCTCATTTTGTATAAATGAAACCTTAGTGATTGTTGGAACGGGTTTTAAAACCCCCGATGTAATTGCAATTGAATTTAATGGAAATGAAATTACTTCAGGCTTTACAATCAATGGGCCGGGAAATGAAATTACAATTACCAGTATACCATCCAACTGGATTGCTTCTGGAAGCAATCTCTTTAAATTAACAGTCACTGGGCCAATAACCTATTGCAGTTCCGGTTGTGATAATTCAATGACTTCCCCTTCCATAACGATAAATGCATTACCAGACGTAACAGCAGCGAGTAATTCACCAGTCTGTGAAGGTGACGACCTCAATTTGACAGGAACATCTGCTTCAGCAACAAGCTGGTCATGGAGCGGGCCAAACAGTTTCAGTTCCACGGATCAGAATCCGACAATTTTGTCTGTGACCACTGCCGCAGATGGTCTTTACACATTAACTGTAACGGATGCTAATAATTGTGAAGCCAGTGATGATGTTACAGTTAGTGTAAATACGCTCCCATCCGTTAGTTTCTCCGGCTTGTCAGCTTCCTATTGTGTAACGGATGGGGCAGTGGCCCTGACAGGCAGTCCTCAATCGGCATCCGGAGTATTTAGCGGGAC
>CAZYDB010000089.1:6512-14656 GCA_964645995.1 uncultured Roseivirgaceae bacterium | reverse complement strand
AGCAGTTGAGATTGCCAAGACCTATAAACCGGATCTGATCATTCTTGATATTATGATGCCTCATCAGGATGGTGTCGAAACCTGCCGGCAGTTGCGTGAGATCCCTGATCTTTATAATTCATATATCCTTTTCCTGACGGCCAGAACAGAAGAGTATTCTGAGGTGGCTGCTTTTGATATCGGGGCTGATGATTATATTTCCAAGCCGATCAAACCACGGGCCCTAATGAGTCGTATAAGCGCCCTTTTCAGAAGAAAAAAAGAAGATAAAAAGGATAAAAAGGTGATCCGTATCAAAGACCTTACCATTGATAAGTCGAGTTACAGCGTATATAAGGAGGATAAATTGATCACGCTTCCTAAAAAAGAATTTGAACTGCTTTATTACCTGGCAGAGAACCCTAATCAGGTCCATACCCGCGATGAACTCTTGCAGAACATCTGGGGGTCTGATGTTTATGTTTTGGCCCGTACCGTTGATGTCCATATCAGGAAGGTTCGGGAGAAAATTGGAGACGGGTATATTTCCACCCTTAAAGGGGTTGGCTATAAGTTTGAAGCCTAGCTATTATGTTTGGGAGTTTCAGGGCTGCAGCACTACTTTTAGGCATATCGATCTCACTCATTACGATTGCTTTTCTTACGCTTATCAGGGATGTTCCGCTTGCTGCCATTATCGTTACCGCGATCATTTCGTTTTCCATTTCCTATTTGTTGATCTATCTCACCTACCGTTTTTTTATTTTTGATGAGATCAATAAGATTTACGACTTGCTGAATAAGATCAGCCAGGATGAATATACATTTGAGAAGGAGGAAACCAGCACTTCCAGTAACCCGATCAAGCAATTGAGCTCAGAGATCTCCAATTACGTACATATCAAACAGGAGGAAATTGATGAACTCAAAAAAATGGAATCTTTTAGAAAAGAATTCCTGGCTGATGTATCCCATGAACTCAAGACACCCATCTTTGCCGCACAGGGTTTTATCCATACCCTGCTGGATGGAGCGATCAAGGATAAAAATGTAAGGAATAAGTTTCTGAAAAAAGCCGCGAAAAGTCTTTCCAGGCTGGATAAGCTCGTCCAGGATCTACTGATCATATCACAGATGGAAGCAGGAACGATAAAAATGAATTATTCTCATTTTAACCTGAATCATCTCGTCCGTGAAGTATTTGACCAGTTCGAAGGAAAAGCAGATAAAAGATCGCTTCAGCTTTGTTTCTCCGACCATTGTCCGGAAGAGGTATATGTTTATGCGGATAAGCAGAAGATCTACCAGGTTATCCTGAACCTTGTTACCAATGCCGTGAAATACAAGTTGGAATCGGAAGGTTTTATTTCAGTGAATATAGTACCCGGAGATGCCAGCGTTCGTGTTGAAGTGACGGATGACGGGCCGGGTATTCCCAAAGAAGATATCAAAAGGATATTTGAGCGGTTTTACCGTGTCGATAAAAGCCGTTCCAAGGATCATGGCGGTACAGGTCTGGGATTATCTATCGTTAAGCATATACTGGAAGCCCATAACCAGCATATATCCGTAAAAAGTGAACTGGGCAAGGGATCAACTTTCTTTTTTAATCTTCAGAAAGGGGTCAAAGAGAAAGCCATGGTCGAAGAGGCTTACTAGATCAATTCATTCCCAAAAGACTGTTGCCTTCCTGTGCCGGCATTGCTATCGTTTATAAATCAGCAACTTGTTTTTTCAAAAGTTCAGCAATGGTTGTTCTAAGTCTTTATCCAGCGGACCGGCATCGCTTTAACCCGAAAAATTCATAAATTTTTCCCCGATAAAATTGGGGTGCCTATCAGGGGCTAAGTTATCCGGATAAGAAATCCCTGATCTGATCGCAGATCTTTTCCATTAATAAGGTTCTCGATTCCCGGCTTGCCCAGGCTATATGGGGCGTGATAAACAGTTTTTCTTTATTTCTGATTTTCAGCAGGGGACTGTCCTCCGTGATCGGCTCTTTCTCCAGAACATCCAGGCCGGCCGCCTGTATGAGGCCTTCATCCAGGGCCCTGGCCAGGTCTTCCTCATGAACGATATTGCCCCGGCCGGCATTGATCAGTATTGCCTCTTTTTTCATTGCCCGTAATGCTTCATATCCTATCAGGTGATGGGTATGCTCATTTAATGGGGCGTGGATGGAGATTATATCGGAGGCAGCCAGGAGTGTTTTAAGATCCACCCGTTTATAGTCCGGGTTGTCATTTTTGCCGGAGGTCGAGAAATATATCACCCGGCACTGGAAAACATCAGCGATCCTGGCAACCGAACGGCCGATAGCACCCAGACCAATGATCCCGAAGGTTTTGCCTTTTAATTCAAAAAATTCCCGGCCGTGGTGAGTGAAGACAGGGCTTTGGGCGTACTGCCCGCTTTTAACATATTCGTCATAATACTTTGAATGATTGATCAGATAAAAGATCATGGCAAAGGTCGATTGTGTTACTGAATAGGTAGAATAATCAGTGACATTCGTTACCTTGATGTTCTTCTTTTTTGCATATTCAAGATCGACATTATTGGTTCCTGTAGCGGCTATGGAGATTAGCTTCAATGCAGGAGCCTGGTCCATTACCTCAGGGGAGATCACAACTTTGTTAGTGATGATGATGGAAGCTTCCCGGATCCTTTCAACGGTCTTTTCCTGAGGCGTGATATCGTAGGAAATAAATTCTCCCAGGGTATTCAATTGATCAATGTCTTCAATATTTCCTACCGTACTGCGATCTAAAAAAACAATTTTAACAGGTTTTTTCATAATTTAATCCTATATTAAAATGCTAAATACCAAAATTATACGGATTTAAAATGGGATCCAATTTATTTTTATACGATGCAACCTGATATATACCTCCAACTCCGGAAACATCTCGATCATATGCCTGTTCCATTTCCCGAAACCGGTTCAGGAGTTGAAATAGAACTGCTCAAGCAATTATTCACCAGGGAAGAGGCTGCTGTTGCACTGGAATTAAGTGCACAATCTGAAACAATTGATAAGATTTACCGGCGGCTTGATAAAGGAAGATTCACGAAAGAAGAAGTCAGACATCATCTTGATGCGCTTGTAGAAAAAGGATCGATCATTGGTTTTATACATGATAAGAAAGGGGAGATGGTCTATCAGAAGATTCCACTGGCAATTGGCATGTTTGAATTCCAGGTTGACCGGATCAACAGAAAGATATCAGAGTTGTTCTTCCAATACCATGACGAGGCCTTTGCCGGGGCGATGATAAGCATGAAAACCAAGCAGATGCGTACCATACCGGTCAATGTAAAGATCGAGCCGTATTTTGTTGTCGATAATTACGATAATGCCAGGGCTATCGTTCACGCATCGCCGGGCCCCTACGCCCTGATGAATTGTGTCTGCCGGCAAGCCAGAGAAACCCTTGACCAGCCATGCGCATGTACTGACATGCGGGAAACTTGTATTACCCTGGGTAATTCAGCGCGGTATATGCTGGCCCGGGGAGTAGCCAGAGAGTTGTCAAAGAAAGAAATGCTTAAATTCCTGACTAAGGCAAAAAAGGAGGGGCTGGTTTTGCAGCCGGAAAACACCCGGGATCCCAGCTTTATCTGTTGCTGCTGCGGATGTTGCTGTGCCGTATTGGAGGCTGCAAAAAAATATGACAGGCCCGTGGATTTCATTCACGCTAACTATCAGGCACATATCCTGACAGATCGATGCGATGGTTGCGAAGATTGCAGGGAACGCTGCCCGATGGATGCATTAAGCAGGGTTAACAGCCATATGGCCATCGATCACGACCGGTGTATCGGTTGCGGTTTATGTGTGTCTGTTTGTCCTCAAAAAGCTCTGCGCCTTGTAAAAAAGAAACAACAGACCATTCCTCCGGAAGGAAAGGATGATATGTATAAAAGGATGTTAAAAGAAAGATATGGTTTATGGGGGACCCTCGCTTTTGGAGGCCGGATGGCTTTAGGTAAAAAGGTGTAGTATAAAAATGATTCCCTTCCCTTAACCCAAAAAATATATAAATCTTTTACCCTTATCACCTCTGTGCTTCGGCGTACCAAGTGTAATCAGATCCAACTCGGTGTCCTGAGAAGTATTAAAAAAACTTTTATTTAAGAATTTGTTTTTTATCATTTCAGCTAAAAAACAGGCTATAAATATGCTTCATCGGCCCTAAGGCGGAAAAATTCCAATTTTTCAGGTTAACCTTTAATCCCAGTAAGTATCTCTTTTAATACTTTTCAATTCCATCTTGCGGCCATCCCAGGCTTCCATCTTCATTAGGTAATTGGGATACTCTTTTCCGAACCAGTAATGAATTGTCTTTTCATCCTCAAGGATAACTGATACTTTCCAGAGCTTTCCGGGAACATCAAGCCCTTCAATTGAGGGTGCCTCACCGTCCCCTTTAACGCTTACTTCGGCCTCGTAAATTTCCGGTGCTTTAAATTGGTTGTTGACCTGTGAACCGATAAGCCGGACATCAAATGTCATCCCTTCTTCAAAATCCAATGCTCTCAGGCTGTAAGAAAGCTGGTCTTCAAAAATAACATCGGACGGGATCGATGTGGATCCGCGGCCCTGATTATCCCAGTAACTATCGTAATGAGACAGGTATTCATTCCCGCGGTCATGGATATGCTTGAAGGTGTTTCCGCACCACTCCTGAGAGCTATGGGTCAGTTTATATAATGAAGCAGGATCTTCTCTTGTAAAAAACAGGCTGGTCAGGTAATGATAAGGGTATTTATGGGTCTCAATCCTGGCGAATTTATTGACTTTCATCACATCAAAAAGATCATTTTTGTCGTAATTATCTGTTTTTACCTCAAATTCCCGGTTAAAGGTCTCTTTCACCAGGATATAGGTATAGTCATAATGCCTTGTAGCTCCATATACCACCCTTTCGGCATCATAAATGGCTACCTCTGCCTTTCCATCTTCCCAGAGATCATTCATGGCCCAGCTTTGATTGAACACCGAAAGTGCCTGCTGCCTGTGGGCCGGAGTGGGAAAAGGGTTCATTAACACGAGATAAAAGCCTGCGGAAATGATTATCAAAAGAAAAAGATAGATTAGCAAACGTAGTTTTCTGCTATTCATATTTGTTATTATTTTTCAGGTTCTCAATTGCATAGTAGTCTTCTATCGTATCGATATCGTTCAGGGTTTTCAACATATGATAGCTGAATCCATGATACTTTATATCATGGAGCGTTTCTCGCAATATAGAAGATGTGCTCCATTTTTTATCTTGAAAAACAGGCTTGAACAATTGGTTCATGCCTATCAGGTAGTACCCCCCGTCTGTGGCAGGGCCGATGACAAAATCGTGATTCTCCAATTGACGGAAAGCGGATTGGATCAGTACCCCGCTGATATCAAAACAATCGGTTCCGATGATACATATCCGTTGAAACCCCTGGTCAAAGCCCTGTTTGAAGGAAGTCAGCATCCTTTTACCAAGATCACCATCCGATTGTGCCATCTTACTGTACAATTGTTCCGGCCAGATATCATCCCGTTCGACATAGTCACTGTAAAAGATCCATTTTGTCACCTTCAGTTCAAGGGTTTCTTCAAAGGTCTTGCTGATCAGCATCCGGTAGATGTTCATGGCAGGCCCATTACCCATATCCCTGGCAAGCCTGGTCTTTACCTTTCCGGGAATGAGGTTTTTCTGAAAGATGATCAATAGATTTTTTTTTGCAGACATGCCAATGTTATAGTTTTCAAGGGTAAATATCCGCTGCTGATAAGAAAAATATCTCTATTTCCCGTGAAAATGAAATCTGCCGTAAAGTATTTTATGGATTTTTCGGATGATCTGTCTCTTTTCTCCCCGGGTGATATCAAAAACAGCGATCCTGTTTCCGGCAAAGTATTGAATAACCGGTTTGAGTATTTCTGTCCGGACGGTAAATAAAAGGGTTTTATCCGGATGGGTCGATAAAAGGCGGAGGATAGCCGGGTGCCATCCTTTCCCTTCGAGTTCCAGCGGGCCCAATTCATCAATGATTATAAGGCCGGTTCTCTCGGGCAAGGCAGTCAACAGAATTTCTCCAAAAGCGATTCCTTCAGGATTGAAATAGAAGCGACCGGTCTGCTGCCAGCCCTGCCGGGGCTGGTCTGAGCAGATCAGGCAGGATTTTTTTTCATGGATGCCTTTCAGGATAAATCCCGTTTTTTCTTCATTGGAATATATTCCTTCGGCAATAAAGCCGGCAGTCCGGAAGGCGGCAGCGTCACTGAAACTTTCGATCAGCCGTTGCAGAAAAATGGTCTTACCTGAATTGATTTTTCCTGTCACCAGGATGATGTCGCTCACAATGTCCGTTTTAATCTATCGAGATCTTCCGGTGTATTGAAATTCATCAATTCTTTTTCCAGGTTAATGCCGACCAGGTGTTCAGCGCTGATGATCCTCAGGTTAAAGTACTGTACGATGAACTGCATGGATTTCTCTCCGCTGGTCAGGTACTCCTTAAACCGGTCCCTGATCACAATATCATAATATCCGCACAGGGGCTGCATATGGGTATTAACACGGGGGATGGTTATCTCCGAATCATGGGAGTACTCATACAGTCTTTCGAGAAACGAAGTGCTGGCCATGGGCAGGTCGCAGGAAATAACCAGGTTCTGGAAGTTCTCGGATTTATACAGGCAGGAAAGAATGCCGGCCGCCGGTCCGGAATCATTCCATTCATCATGGATCACTTCATAACCAAGATATTTGTAATCATCATTATTGGTGCTGATCATGATGCGGTGACATAAGGGTTTGATATGGGCGATTACATGTTCGATCATCGGTTTACCCATGATCTCTATTAATCCTTTATCCTGTCCCATGCGGAGACTCTTTCCGCCACATAATACTATTCCGGTAATGTCTGCCATTGTTCAATGAGTTGTTGGTCTCTTTCTTTTATTATTTGATACGCTTTGTATATTTTTTCATCCATTTCGAGGTGTCCGTCGATCCATTGTATGTCAAATCCCTGCCTTTCCATCCGCCTGAACCAGGTCATCTGTCTCTTGGCGAATTGATGGATGGCAATTTCCAGTTGACAGAACATCTCATTATAATTCAATTCCCCCCTCAAATATAAGGTGATGTATTTATATTCTAAACCATAAAAGAGCAGATCTTCGGGATCAGTGGTTTTTAGCAATTCCTTTACTTCCTCGATCATACCTTGCTTTAGCCTTGTTTTCAACCGCTCACTGATGCGTTTGCGCCGGATTTCCCGGTCATAACGGATGCCTAGAATAACCGCCCTGATCTCGGGGAGAATAGATTTCTCGTCAGCATGATCCCGGTAGTATTCGGCAATTTCAATGGCACGCAGGGTGCGTTTCCGGTAGAGAATATCTGTGGTATTATGTAAAGAGGCATCATATTCCTTTAATAGGGCAACCAGTTCGGACTGGCTTTTGTCCTCAAGATCCCTTCTCAAGTCTTCATTGAGTGGGACGCTGATAAGATGATAACGGTCCAGCACCGCCTGGATATACATCCCGGTACCGCCGACCAACAGGGGGATCCGGTCCCGTTGGGTAATATCCTTAAAGGATGTATTAAAATCCTGCTGGTATTCATACACATTATATTTATAACCCGGGTCGTGGATGTCGATAAGATGGACAGGGATAGCAGTACCCATTACCTGGTAATCATCATAATCTTTTCCGGTGCCAATCGTCATCTGCCGGTATACCTGTCTTGAATCGGCGCTGATGATCTCTCCGCCGAGGTGAAAGGCAAGACGGGCGCCAAAAGATGTTTTACCCGTTGCGGTGGGCCCCAGTATGGTGATCAGGTTAAAAGGCAACATAAAAAAAATGGCGGATGATTTTAAATATCGAAAATGATAAATAATTTTCAAAATTGCTTTTCATCCTGCCGCAAATTAATTCAAATATTTAATTTCCATGAATGGCCGGACATAGTCAGCTATGTAAAGAACTCACGGTCATTTAAAGAGGCAATGGTAATGATCTTTGCCAGGCCCGGTAACCTGGAATAGAAGAAGAAATTTTTCCGACGTCCCTGATTGATGATCAGTAGTGTTTTCCAGGCTTGTCCTGGGGAGGCCTTATTATTCTTCTCCGGAGGAATTACCGTTTGCTTCGTCAA
>CAZYDB010000089.1:0-6502 GCA_964645995.1 uncultured Roseivirgaceae bacterium | reverse complement strand
ATTTTCTTATAATTGAATTTCGCGGTCTCATCAGGTTTGAATTCCTCCTCAAATACATCCCTGTTCTCCACATAGCGTCTCCAGTCTTCAGCACCGCCTTCCAGCACCACCAGGTTTTCATAACCGAATTGGGTCAGGATTAGCCATGCCGCATTGGCATTCACCGAAGTGGCGCCATAAAGGATTTTTGTCTGTTCGTTCCTGAAGAAACCCTTGAAATCATCATCCAAAAGACGCTCATAGGGTATGTTTTCTGCCTCCGGGAGATGATAGTTTACATAGTCCCGCGGTGTCCTGATGTCTATGAACACATATTGGTCACTGGAAGGAACCACCTCGTGTGCTTTTTCAAGGGCTATGAACTGGTTTTCTTCTGTCACCTTCGCCAGCATTTCCTGGGCGGTTTTATCGAATGCATATTTCCCGGTAGCCTTGATGGTAATGGCTGCAAAGAAAATGCCCAGGAGAATGATAATGCTTCCTAAAATGATGGTGTTTAAATATTTCATGATTAAAATTCATTAATTAAAACCTGCATGATGAAGGATTTCCCGGCTAACTGCATCCTCCCTGAACTCTTGTTTTCTTACGTCGCGGAACAGGGGGAAGGGCCGGAGCGGCACTTTCCTGGTTTATGGAGCCTCCTCCCATGAAATACTGCCTGGCAGCCATCCGGGTATCATACTGATCCCATAACTCCCGGGGAGCTCCCGGATCAGGCCTTTCAGGATTGATGATCGTGCTGAACCAGGCATTCAGCCCGCCGGATAATACATAATTATTTCTGATACCCAGTTGTTTTGTCAGGATCACTGCCTCGCTGGATAAGGTCGTGCCATTGCTGTAAAAAATATTCATATTTGATATCTGGTCAACATATGGCATCCATTTTTCAGTAAGAATACTGTCCAACGGGATATTTATGGCGCCAGGAAGATGAAATGACTCATATTCCTCTGGTGAGCGAACATCGATAAGCTGTATGGATGGGTCTTCGTTGATCAGCCGGTCGGCCAGCTCATCGGTCGATACCCGGTAGGTTCCCAGGGTGATCTCCTTATGCAGTTCCCTGGCATCCAGTTTTATGGAGGATGTTTTTTTCTTTGGAAGTATGGCAGCGATACTTCCCAGTGAGATAATAATTATGGTTAGAATTACTCGGGTGTTCATAATATCTAATTTTTTTATTTTCAGTTGTACAAAGAATAGAAATTTTGGCAACTACTATATATACCGTAAAAACAGCATACTGCGTTGCATGATCCCTTATATTTCACGGGTAATGTCATCCCTGCTGAATTTCTTTTCGGCCAATTCCGCCACCCAGAACATGATGGCAGCTACGACGATAAGGATCAGGGCAAAATACCCGTCCCGGATACCCAGCACATTCGATATTTTCACCGGGCCTACATGGCTTCCCAGGTAAAGTTCTTCCCAGAGGGGGTATGTCTCACCAAAGATAAAGATGCCGATCATACTGCCCAGGATGAACCACATGGCATCGATTTTCCCAATGGCCGCCGCGGTAAAGCTGGTACCCGGACAGAAGCCACCCATGATGAAACCCAGACCCATGATCACGCCGCCGACGATGGCGCTGTAGATATAGTAGTCGTTGATATATACGATATCCAGGTCTATCAGACCCATATAATTAAAGAAAATCAGTCCAAGCATTCCGGTAATTGCTGCTGTAAAGAAAACTTTCAGTACGGTGGTATCATAACCGTAAAACATCCCGGCCAGCTTACGGCTGGAAGAAAAGCCTGCCTGTTCCAGGGCTATCCCGAATCCCAGGCCTATTACGAAGGCGATCAGTAAATTCAGCTCGTTTGATATATTAAATAAAGGTACTATCGGTCCCATAATTAAATCCAGTTTTTTCTAAATAAATAAGCGAATGCGAAAGCTGTTCCGAAGATGGCCATCATTGTTACAAATCCGGCAAGTGACATAACCGACATGCCGGTAAGCGCTGCTCCACTGGTGCATCCCCGCCCGAGTTGTGAGCCGAAGCCGAATAGAAGGCCTCCCAGCGTGGCAAAGACAATGCGTCGCTTATTGGTGATCTTTGGCGATTTTTCTACTTTGAAAGTAAGTCTTCCGGCATAGGCTCCCGAAAGGAAACCTCCTATGATCACACCCGCTATTTCAAGGACAAGCCACGATTTCAGCGGGTTTTCATCACCGGTATACTTGCTGAAATAGGCGGCGCTTTCTGCATGGGCAGGCGCTACCGTCTCAACGGCGCCCACTACTACGCTCCGGGTAGCCCCACTGGCACCCAGGCCCCTGCCTGTCAGGTAAAAGGAAGCCAGCAGGACCAGCCCCAGGAATACGCCCGCCAGATAGGGGTTCATATAACCTTTTTTCTTTTTCTCTGTTTGTGCACTCATTTTTCTTTTGTTTTTAATATAAATATCTGCTCGCCTGTCCGGCATATACGATAACAAAGCGTAAGGTAACGTTCCCGACCAGTATCAGCAAGGCGGGGATATAAGCAGGTATATGCCTGCCCCTGATCTCCAAAAATTCAAGAATTGCCGGCACTACCATGCCGGTGAATACGGCTATTGTCCAGAAGGGAAGGGTATAAGGACCTCCCAGGAATAACTGGGCGGCTTCTATCTGCACCTGTGTGCTGGCAAGAAAACCCATGAACATATGGATGATGAGGAATAATTCAATACCGATTAATATCAGGTCGATCCTGCTGAATAACCGTCTTTCCAGGTTGTTCTTTGATATCATCATGATGGTGGCGGCACCGGCCGATAAACCGGAAGCCAGGAATAAGGGACCCAGGATAGAGGTGTTCCACAACGGTCTTGCATTAAAGGCGGACAGCAGGATGCCGGTATAGATGCCTAAGATCACGGAATAGAATACCATGATCCAGGCCAGGATGCGCCGGTGTTTGATAAAAAAGGCTTCCAGATCGTATAACCATCGGAACTTCCAGTCCCACCCGGGAAATAATTCCCGCATGTAGGTGGCCGACCAGATAATAGAAAGAGGAGTGATCACCATAAGCGTCCAGGCACCCCATGACATGGGGCTTTCCAGTTTAATGGCAGTATATAATCTCCAGAAATAAAGCTTGTGGTTGAGGTCGAGGAACAGGGCGAAAAGGCCCAGGATCAACATGACAGGCGTGAGCAAAGGAGCCCATTTGATGGTAGCGGGCATCTCTTCTTCTTTTCCCCTGAGGTAATAGAAAGCGGCGAAAAACAAGATCCCGGCAGCCAGACCTCCAAGAAAAAGATATAAGGGGATCTCCCAACCCCAGATATGCAGGGTGGGATCAACCTTGGGATTCATTCTTCCACTCGTTATGATTATTTCTTCGTTCATTTCAATGCTTTTTTTAAATGAGGAAATAAAGTTGTGGGTCAGTGCCTGCTTCAGGGATCAGCGTTTTGTATTTCCTGTTTTTCAATACCTGGGAAACATCGCTTTTTGGATCATCAAGATCACCGAAGTAAAGGCATTTCGTTGGACAGACATCCACGCAGGCGGGATTTTGCCCATTTTCGAGTCTGTGGTGACAGAAGGTGCATTTGTCGACATAACCCTCCGGATGAGGATAACGGGCGTCATAAGGACAGGAGGCGATGCAGGCCCCACACCCGATACAGTCTTCTCCGGTGACCAGTACCAGGCCGCCCTCTTCATAATGGCTCGCCCCTGTAGGGCAACACCTGACACAGGGTGAGTTGGCACAATGATTACACCTTTCCGAACGGATCTCCAGTTCCAACTGGGGATAGGTACCCGAAGTGTTTTCAACGATCCATTCCCTGCAATACCCGATGGGTACATTGTTCTCTGTCTGGCATGCAACGACACAGTCAGCGCAGCCGACACATTTTTTGGTATCTACGGCCATAGCGTATCTCATGCGTCAACCTCCTTTCCTTCCGGTTTTTCTAATTTGAATGTGACAAAATTACCCCTCATGCCAGTACCTCCCATCACAGGATCGATGAGGACATTCGTGATCAATTCAGAGTCACTGGCTCCTTTTCCATAAGCCCTGGTTAACTTTTTGTTTGCATGACCGAATCCATGCACCATATAAACCGAATCCCAGCGGATACGCTCCGTGATGCGAACCTTGATGGGGAATTCAGAATTGACGCCGTCCTGGTTTTCCAGCCATACTTCCTGTCCGTTGGTCAACTGCCATTCTTTTGCAACTTTGGGATTTACCCAGAGCACGTTTTCATCCATCAGGTCGGTCAGGTTAGGGTTATTGGCGGTTCGGCTGAAGGTATGTGCCGGGGAACGGCCATAATTGAGCCGGTAAAAACCAGGGGGTGGCTGATCATGTTCTTTATAGACCGGCATGGGATCAAAGCCTTCAGCCTGCAGTTCAGTAGAGAAAAGCTCGATCTTGCCTGTATTGGTATTGAAAGGGATGTCCTCTCCATCGATAAAATACAAATAAGGATTCTCCCTTTCGAATTTCTTAACTCCTATTTTTTTCATTTCTTCGAGGGAGGTACCCACCTGCCGTAATTGCCAGTCAAGTAGTTCCTCAATGTCATTCCATTTGAAAAATTCATCCAGCCCCAGCCGGCTGGCCAGTTGTTTGGTCATCCACCAGGCCGGTTTGGTATTATATTTAGGCTCGGCAGCCGGCATGCGAAGGGCAATATTGGGCTCCCTGTTCTGATCCGTCCGGCAGTAATCGTATCGCTCCAGGTAGGTGCACTCGGGAAGGATCACATCGGCATAACCGGTGATCTCCATGGGCATCGTGTCTATAGCGACCATGAACTCCAGACTCTGAATAGCTTCCAGCGTTTTTTTCTTATCCGGAAGAGTGAAGATCAGGTTGGTGCCATTCACGATCCATGCTTTGAAGTTACAGGCCCTGTCGGGGGAGGGGATTGTTGAATCGCATATGTCGTTTGATACAACTTCCAGGGCTAGGTTGTACTTGCCCGGATGGGCATCACGCCAGGTGCGTCGTGGCTCAGGAAACTCTGGGTGAGGATAAGAAGGAAGGGTTTTCCTTTCAGGATAATAGAATCCGCCCCTCCGGCCCCAGCTTCCGAGGAGGGCATTGAGTATGGCTACCGCCCTGAGCCGCTGGGTATCATCGCCATACCAGGTGACATGCCTGCCAGGATGAATAATAACAGCCGGAGAGGCATTGGCCATCTCACGGGCGGTCTCCCGGATCACATCAGGCTTGAGAGTCGTCTTGCCATAAGCCCATTCCGGGGTGTATTGCCGGACGTGCGTTTTAAGCTGCTCGAAACCAAACGTGTACCTTTCCACATAGTCTTTGTCATACCACTCTTCATTGATGATCACGTTGATCCATGCCAGCAATAAGGCAAGATCCGTGGCTGGCTTGATCGGTAACCAGTGTTTGGACTTACTTGCCGCCGTTGAGAAACGGGGATCAACCGTAATGATCGTGGCTCCTTTGTCAATAGCATCGGACATCTCCTGTACCTGTCCGTTATGCATGTTTTCGCCCAGATGGCTTCCGATCAATACCAGGCAACGGGTATCCCTGATATCCGTCCTTTCCGGTGAGGCAATAATCTCACCGTAGGTCGCCAGGAAAGCGGTTTCCCGCGGACCCCTGCATTGCGCAAAAGAAGGAGCCGTAATATTGGTGGAGCCTAAGGCCTTGAGAAGGTCGCCGAAGAATTTTCCTCCCGAACCATGAGTAAACAAAGCGATGCATTCAGCACCGTGCTTTTCGGAGACATCTTGCAGGTTGGCGGCTACTACGTCGAGGGCCTCCTCCCAGGTGGCTTCTTCGAAAACCTGCTTGCCATTTACGGTTTTTCGGATCAGCGGCGTCTTGAGTCTGTCCTCATCATGATACATTCCCAACCCGCCCGTTCCCCGCGGACAAAGCCGGCCATTACAGTGGGGATCGTCAAGGTTGCCTTCGAGCTTCCAGATCTCTCCGTTTTCATCCGTATAGGCCCAGCCGGCACACTTCCAGAAACAGACTTCGCAGTAGGTGGGTGTCCGTTTGTATTGCTTCACCCGGGGCTTGTCCCTGCCGGAAATGATATTGCCCTGTGCCCAGTTGAAAACCGGGGCAGCCACGGCAGCAGTTCCAAGTCCGGCCGATGAAATTTTAATAAATTCTCTTCTGTTGGTTTTCATAGACTAATAAGATCCTTAAATGAACATATGATCATATAAGTATTAAATCATATTATGATAATGTAAAATTGCAGGATATGATACAAAATCCATGTGATTGACATCAATCAAAAACATGATTTTTATCATGTTTTCAGAGGGTTATGAAAAAAGCAATTATTTCTTCTTGCCGTTCATCAGGCAAAACAGTGTGAGTGGGAGGATACCGGGAATTATGAATTATGAATTATGAATTATGAATTATGAATTATGAATTAAAAAAAATTCCTACAGTCTCACACTTTACTGAACAGTCTCATTAAAAATTATTAATTATTAATTATTAATTAAAAAAAGTCTCCTCTTAGCCCTAACACCT
>CAZYDB010000088.1:0-14915 GCA_964645995.1 uncultured Roseivirgaceae bacterium | reverse complement strand
TGCCCCGTTGCCAGTTCATATTCGATTACACCCCCGCCCCAGGCTGCTATCCATACTTTCCCATCTCCTCCCGAAACGCCGTAGGTCCATGGCTCATGCATGGGAGCATTCTGTTCTGTAAAGATTTTCCACTGATGGGTATAAGTGTCGTAACAACCTGCACCTCCACCGGTAGCCATCCAAACATATTTATCAATACAGAAAACCTGATAAATCACATCATTGGGCATGCCGCTGTTGAATTGGTTAAAAGTTTCAAATTTCCCGGCCGAATAGCGGTTCAAGCCGCTCATCGTCCCTAGCCAGACATCGCCGGTCGTTGGGCTGACGTCGACAGATACTACATTATGATGGGCCAGTCCGTCCTTCTCTTTAAAGACTTTCAACACTTTGCCGTTTTCCAGCAGGGCCAGTCCTTTGTCCGTACCCACCCAGAGCCGGTCGCCATCAACACGCACGGTATTGATCTTGTCGGAAGGCAGGCCATCCTTCGTTGTAAAATGCGTCCAGGTATCATATATCTTCAGCTCCTGTACTTTTGCCGGATCCGCGGGTTTAAAAGCTTCACCAGCCCTGTTTCTGTCAGTATTGGATTGAATATCCAGCGGTTTATGGGAAATATTTTTATGAATGAATCCCAGGAAGGCTCCACCAGCCAAAATAAGTAGGGTGATGGTAACAACGGTCAGAGATTTTTGTAATGGTCTATTCATTGCTAGCGTATTTTGTGTTTCTATTTTTTGTATCCATTTTATAAGTATGAGCCGGGCCAATACTTCTCAGATATTCGATCATATCATTGAGTTGCTGCTTGGTCATATCATTAACATATCCGTGGGTATCATCTTCAGCATAAATCGTCCATATCTCTTCCAGGGTCTGTGCCCTTCCATCGTGAAGATAGGGCGGCGTATCAACAATATTATTCAACTTCGGCGTGTCGAATATTTCCTCGGTATCGGTTTCAAATTTTGATCCCACATCCGCACTCGACCGATCGGTGAAGTAGGGTGCCGGATGACAAGAAACACACCGGTCTCTTTCAGGAATCTCTCTGCCACAATTAGTATGGGTACGCTCGAATATTTCCTTTCCCCGCTTTTGCGCTTCCGTTAATTCCCTGCCGGGCATCTGATAAATATTCGGCGGATTTTCAAGTTTCTGGAAGATAAAGGCAACGAGGGCATTGAGTTCATCAGGATCAAAGGACTCCGTGCGGGTCACGAATCTCGAAAAACGCATACCGCACTGCATATAAACGCTAATATTTTTGCCATTCCATTTAAAGGGAGAGGTATTACTCAACTCCCTGAGCGTAATGGTATTTTCCATATTTCGTCCGGTACCGGTCAGATCCCAGGTTACACCATCCTCAGATCCGTCCGGATGACAGGTAGAGCAGCTATACTGATCCTGAAAGGTCCTGCCGGCATTAAAGAAAAGACGCCCGCCTTGCCTGACCAGGGTGATCGTTTCAGGTCCTTCAAGATCGATCCTGTGCTGGATCTCCAGGGAACGCGTATCAATAACAGATATTTTATCAGCAAATCGCTCTGCAACAAATAAGGAATTCCCGTCAGGTGAAAGGGAGAGGCCCTTGGGATTGGGTCCCGTTTTAATACGCTTGACCACGAATTTCGGGCTCATCCCCAGATGATTTGCAAGGGTGTTCAAAGTTTCCTGGTCATTCTCCGCAATAATTTCCCTGATCTTATCCAGATCAATCACGGAGATATAATCCACACCGGCATGGGAGACAAAAGCCCTTTTGCCGTCTGCTGAGATGAGGACATCATAAGGATCGGCAAAATAACGATTTGGCTCATCCAGTAAAAGCTGGGCTATTTTACCGTATTCACCTGTTTCAATGATACCGATTCCCTCAGTAATCATAAAACCTCTTTCAATTTGTGTAGAAGGCACCAGGTTTTTGGGCCGGATCAGTGTGAACACAGCAAGGTCGCCGGATGGTGTGAGGTCTATGTTTTCCATGATATGTGCGGACTCGATCATTTTCCTGTCAACCACCCTTTTATATTTCGTGTCAACCACGGCCACTTCTGTGACAGGAGTATCCCTGAATCCTGTTGACCTGGATCGCCGGTGGCTTACATAAACCTTGCTTCCATCAGGGGAAAGGGAAATGCCCATGGGAAAATTTCCCGTTGGAATTCTCCGGATTTCTTTTCCTTCGGCCACATCCAGGATTGACATATTGCCGGAAAAGCTATTGTTCACATACAGGAATTTATCTTCTTTATCCAGCACTATTCCTGAAGGGCCGGGGCCTACTTCAAATGTTCTTATTACCGATTCTTCCTCCAGGTCGATCACGGAAATACTTTCAGACCAGTGGTTGCTGATAAAGGCTGTCTTTCCATCCGATGTTACGGCAATACTATGAGGCCATTCACCGACAGGGATCTTCGTTTTGACTGTACCGTTTTCGATGTCAACTATAACAAACTCATTACTTTCATGTGCCGTTACAAACAGTAATTTTCCGTCTGGTGATACGCTGGTTTTAAAAGGAGATAGATAATCTTTTTCAAGCAGGCTGGTCACTTTGGCATCCTGATCCAGATACAGGTGGCAGGAAAAGCAATTAGAAGGATGTGGCGTCCCGCCGGTCATGAATTTAGCATGCTCCAGTCCCCAGAGATGAACGAAATAAATAATTACTCCCAGCGTTACCAGGGGTATACCCAACGATAAAATAATGCGTATCGTTCTATTCATTTCCTTACTTACTTTTATCTGATAAAACAACAGGTTCTGTCCGTAATCCTTCAGGCAGGGACACCATGCCGCTATAAAGAGCATCAGGGACCCTGTTTTCAGGAGCGAGTTCACGGTCTTCATGGCATCCGATACAACTTCTTCTTTCATTAGGCCTTACCCATACCCAGGCTGAAGGACCCCTCAGGACCTCTCCGGCAGCATTAACTGTTTGAAACCTGACGGGTATATCTGCATCAACCTCAACGTAAAAGGACCCATCTTCCTCAACAGGCACTTCCCCGAGCATTTCGTCTAACCCATACACCTGTACCTTGTACGTTTCTTTATCCTTATCTTCATTATTGATCGCTATTGTTGAAAGACCGGAATCATGGCATAAAAAGGTGCCCTTTCCCTTCGTCATATCCACAATGGCAGGAAGTTTCAAAGGTGTCTGGCGATTGCGGGTGAGAACAGGCTCAATAAGATGATACCGGTCACTGCTTTTTACCTGATCCTTTATTTCCCCAGTTTGACTATCCACCAGATACAAGCCAAATTCTGCCTCATCATCGAGTCTGGCGGAAACCAGCAGCTGATCCTCTGAAAAGGGGTAAATGGAATGGAAGGTCCTCTTTTTACTTTTTAAAACAAGCTTGCGGGAACTGAGAGGATGCCCGAAATCTATGGACATGACCTGATCTGCCTGCATTCCGTTTTCGATAAAATAGATCCTTCCATCATTACCTTCCCAACACCTGCTTACAGGAAAGTTTTTATTATCGCCCTTATAAAAAAGTTCCGATTTTGTTCCGTCAGTACGAAGGGCAAGGTATTGTCTTTCTCCCAGGTCAGAATACTGCCGGGCGCTAAGGGTGATGATCCTGCCATCGTTGGTTACCGATGAAGCTATTGCCGATTCAGGATGAAAGGTTAACCGCTCCATACAACAACCATCGGCATGACAGGCGTATAAAACGTGCACCTGCCCAGCAGGTTCCATTTCATCCAGGCGAGAAAACAGGATCCTGCCATCAGGAAGCCAGGCCGGATCGGTACAATTCACCGGGCAATGGGTTACCTGTACCACCTCATAAGTGATCAGGTCCTTAATATAGATCTGCCATAGTTCTCCGGCGGTTTTCTGTCCTGCAAACAATAGCCGCCTGCCATCGTATGAAACCTCCGGTGAACGGGCGGAATAAAAATCTTCAGTAAGCAAAACGGGATCCGCGCTGCTCTCCTGGGGATCAAAGGCTATGATCTGAGCCTGGGATATATATCTTCCATCAATGCCATTATCCTCGTTAGACAGATCTATCTCCGATGGCACGGCAGTGTTGATTATCATCCCTTCATGAAGGGTTTGATCCGGTTTAAACCAGAAAATACCCGTTACCAGGATAACCAAAAAAAGCAACATGGCCCATATCTTGTTTTTTCCCTCCATTGGTGATCAGTTTTCTTCAACAATTAATATTTGGCCCGCCTCAACATTTTCAAGTACCTGGACTTTGCCGGAAGGCCACCTGATCTCCATCTGGTCAACTATTTCAGCCTGACCTAATCCAAAATGCAGGCGGGGGTCATTCTGTGAAAGATATCCGCTACCTCCCTTTTTCTGAATGATCTGATACTTATCACCATAGGTGACTTTAACCCTTGCCCCAATGCCATCACGATTACATTCTGTTCCGACCAGCCGGATGATCAGCCAGTTATTTGAATTCCCCTTGTCATTTCTCAATAAAATCCCATGATCTTCCAGGTTAACGATATAGGCATCTATGTCTCCATCATTATCATAATCACCAAAACAAGCCCCACGACTAACACTTTCCTGTTGGAAATGTGATCCTCTCTCAACAGACACATCCTGGAAAGTTCCATCACCTTTGTTTTCAAAAAGCTGATCCTCCTGTCCATATAGATGTTTCAACTCACCGTTAACTTTGAAAATATCTTTATCCCCGTCATTATCATAATCAATAAAAGCGGTTGACCATCCCACATGCTGGCCACTGGCAGAGGCTATGCCTGCATAATAGGACATCTCGCTGAACACCCCGTCGCCCTGGTTGGCAAAAAGAGAACAGTACCCATCATCGGATACGAACAAGTCAAGGAGCCCATCCCCATTATAATCCGCGAAATCAACCGCCATGCTG
Organism: uncultured Roseivirgaceae bacterium; assembly: GCA_964645995.1. Classification (GTDB taxonomy): domain Bacteria; phylum Bacteroidota; class Bacteroidia; order Cytophagales; family Cyclobacteriaceae; genus JAGTVG01. The sequence goes on along the minus strand of CAZYDB010000088.1, from coordinate 10,026 downwards.
ATCGTAGCTTCACCTACCTGGTTGAAGGCTGTCCCGGACGAAACACCCACGTCCCGGAATGACTTACCATCCATATTCTGGTAGAGATAGTTGACCATATGATCATTGGCCACATAAATATCCATCCAGCCATCGCCGTTGAAGTCAGCAGCACCAACACCCATCGCCCTTCCTTCGTTGTTGAAAACACCCATGGCCTCGGTCATTTCTTCAAAAGTGCCGTCCCCTCTGTTGCGATACAACCTGTCCGGCTGTCCATCATAAGCCATAGGCCCGGGAAAACCATCAGGAGCATAGTAATAATTATATTCAGGATTGAACCTAATATAGTTGCCTACATACAGATCAAGGTAGCCATCATTGTCATAATCAAGCCAGACGGCTCCTACACTGGTCTCCTCGCCGGCAACACCCGCCTTTGAACTGACATCGGTAAAGGTTCCGTTCCCATTGTTATGATACAGCGTATTGGGCCCATAATTGCTGATATATATGTCCGGATAACCATCGTTATCATAATCACCAACAGTGACACCCATACCATATCCCGTATCGCCTACTTTGGCTTTTTGGGTCACTTCGACAAATCCGCCATTCCCCATATTTCTGTATAGTTGATTAACCGGAACATAATCTAATTTCTCCCCTTCCTCACTTAGTCCGGACACATGAGCCCCATTTATTAAATAAAGATCAAGCAGGCCATCCTGGTCATAATCAATAAACGCGGCCCCGCCACCTACTGACTCCACCAGGTTACTCAGGTGGTGATCTCCGATGGTATGTTTGAAATCAACCCCTGAAAACACAGTGATATCCAGAAAATAATCATCACCAGGCGGGGGAAGTTTGATGTCAGTACCGGTTATCTTTTTATCCGGGGAATTTGAGTCGCAGGAATAGAGGGATAGCATAGCAATTGACATTACCCAAAAGCAATTATTTACCCACCGAAGATTTAAACCACAATCCGTCATCTTAAAGGTTAAAAAAATCAAACGTTCTTTCTTCTCTAAAAAATAATTTTTAATTACTCCTTGAGCGTTTACCATAAAAGACTTCCAATTGACCATAATCCCCTAATCCTGTTAAAAATTTATTTTACATTACACAAATATTTCGTATTGAAATAAAAGAAAACATGACGAATATCATTTCCGCAAATTTTTACAGGAAAATTGCCGGTATTTTGTAATTAATAAAATTCAGGGATTCAGGGATTGTAAATGAAGAAATTACCAGAAGCCTGAAACGAATCCATCTCCTGATGATCATCCTGCCGGTTACCATTATTCAGACTTCATATCCTCCCTTATATACGTCAAGCCAATCATAACCCCCGGAAAATTCAACCGGATAACTGGTGTTTTCTTTTAAAAGAAACATTATGGTGAATACTCCGGGTTACAGGCAAAGCATACCGGATATCACCTATCCTATTAGGGAATTTACCTATTTGACCAAATAGGATTTTCCTGAATAAAAACCGGCTTTCTTAAGGAGATATTTTAAATAAGCAAACTGAAAAAAGATGGAAAACACAACGGTAAAAAACATTATTCTTACAGTTACAACAATTATCGGGATCCTCGTTATCATGACTTCCCATTCAGAGGCACAGTCGGTTAAACTGACCACCTATATGGAGTATACGCATATCAGCCCAAAGGCCGGAACATCAGCCGGTTACCTGTTTGAAAATAACTTCGGGGCAGGGATCTTTTATCAGAAAGAAGTTTTGCAGGGATTCACGGAGGAGATCCCAACTAGAAGGGAAAAGAAATTCTGGGGGGCTTATTTTGCCTTACCGGTTATATACCGGGCTAAATACGATGCCGGCATGCAGCTAAGGGCCGGGGTAGTAAATACAGAAGGTTTCACGATCACACCATCCTTTCATTTCACCTACCGCCCGGTACCATTCATCGGCATCAGCGCAGGTGTGGGGATGCGCAACCTTCGGCCGTCCGTGATGCCTAGGCTGGAAATTACCTTTTAACCCACACCTTTAAAAGATTTCAAGCCCCTGGGCCATTAAAATTAATCTGTCTTTCATATTCGTCAATTCAGGTTGTTTGTTTCAGCGGGAAACCGGCAAAAGGGTTTCCCGCTTTATTTTTATAGAATCATAAGGCCTCTGAATAGAAAACCGTTTTATGAATGGTAGCGTTTACCATTGACTTTTCCCCACATTGACTGGTGAGCCTGTTAGCCAAATTCAACTGGTTAACCGGAATTCCCTCTGAAAAAGAAATTATTATGGGGAATAATCCGGGTAAATAAATGAAGAATATTACTATTCCCTGAAAACTATGGCCTGCGATCAAGTGCATGGGAGTACCGGGCCGGGTCTTTACGCATTTGACCTGTAAGGCCAGCAAGGTTTACCGACCTTTAACTATTTTTTAGGAGGCCACTGAATACTTCCGTGGTCTCTTGACAACCAGGGAATATACCCTGTTCCATACGACCGGGACTGTCTGGCCAGTCCCCTGTAGGCATCGGATCGCATAAAAGTGGTATCTCCGAGGCTGTAGGGGTGGTCAAAAGTAACCAGGTAGTTTTTCAATATTTCCTGCATTTCACCCAACTGATCCTGATATTCCGGATGATAGGCCAGGTTACTCTGTTCATAGGGATCCTTCTCCAGGTCATATAGCTGATCTGCATCGAAATATCCCGGATAATGCTCCATCGCTATGGATGAATGTGCCTGTTTTTCAAGATTTAAATAATTGGGTGCATAACTGATCTCGTTATTTTTCATCTTTTTCATAACATCCGGGGGATATCGAAAAGCAATATATTTCCATTTCCCGTCTGATACGGACCGGGCAAGACCCGACTCGGCATATACATATGCTCTCGAGGTTATATTACCGGCATTCAAGGCGGGAAGAAAACTGATCCCATCAAATAGAGATCCTTCAGGCAGAGGTACTCCTGTCATTTCAAGAATCGTGGGAAGAATATCCACGCTTGAAACCATCTCTTTAAAAACAGTTCCCTGATCAAATTTTCCTGGCCAATGAAGGATGAAGGGAACTTTTAGCCCTTTCTCATAACAAGTAGCCTTTCCCGGCTCTACATTATGATCTGCCATAAAAAGGATGATCGTATTATCCTCCATTTTCAACTCCTTCAATTTCTTGAACACCTGTTTAACATGGTTATCCAGGCAGGTCATTCCGGCATATTTATGTCGTTCGGGAGGGGATAGATCATCCATGACTTTTTTCATGCTGTCTGCCGGTAAAGCATATTTCAATAGATCTTCTCTTTTCCCCTCGAGGGTATAGCTCAGGTTTTTGTCAAAAACTTCGGCATGCCCCGGACCATGTACTGCCGTGGTAGCGGCATAAAGAAAGAAAGGCTGATCAGTTTTACTTGCTTCCTCCAGGAATTTCACAGCTCCCAAGGTGATCCAGGGGAAGTTATGATTCCGCAGATCCCGAATGGGAAAATTATCGAAATTTCCCCACAATACACTGGCGGCATAATCAAAACCTCCTGCTCTTTTTACCTCCTTAATAACAGATTCCTGGTACTGTTGAAGCCCCTTTTCAATTACGGGATCATCAAGATCGGCATTTTCAGGGAACTCAGGAATTTTTACCTCTTCCGGCAGTTTACCGATATGCCACTTTCCGGTCATGCCCGTAAAATAGCCCTGTCCGGAAAGAATGCTGGCGATAGTAGGTAATTTACCAGCCAAATAGGTATTCCAGGCAACCACATAGGGCTGGTCTTCAGGATAGCTTTCGAGGAAGTCCGGATGTATACAGCGCCCCGGGTATTTTCCGGTCAAAACGGCAAAACGACTTGGAGTACACATTGGCGCGACCACATACGCCTGGTCAAAACGCACGCCAGCGGCTGAAAGCCCGTCGATCGCTGGGGTAGGAACCCCGCCTCCATAGGCCCCCACATATTCGGGAGAAAGTTCGTCTGAAAAAAAAATGATAATATTAGGCCGCTCGACTTTTTCTTCAACTTTGCAGCCGAAGAAAAGAAGCATCATAAACAGGGATAATGGAAGTCTCATGGGTAATATATTTTATTTAAGTATAAATTAAACTGATCAGGTCTGTTAAATTATTACAGCCCTGGATCAGGGGAAATTGCATCAATGTTTTCAATTTAAACCATTCAGCAGTAAAAGTATTCATATCAGTACAGACAACCTGCTGATTGTCAAAGTTCCCGGATAAATATATTCCGAAACCGGATCCTGAGTTCATCACCGGTATGGATTTGAAAAGCTATATGACCCGCCCTTCCCGTCTTTTTCGCTGCATGCAGAGAATCATCCAACACACCTTCACCGGAATAATCGGTTATCCGGACCCCATTAAGCCAGGCCTGAACTTGCATCCCTTCCGCCCGGACACGCATGCTGTTCCATGAAGGCTGATCATCAGAAAAATACATGACATGATCATTTAATGCCATAGAGGAGTCCACCCAGGTTCCCTGCGGGATTTCAGGGTATATCCACTGCTGATTGCCGCGTGTTTCATCCCACATCATTCCCGTTCTCCAGTACTCCGGAGGATGGATATCGATCTGGGGCCCGTTTAACCAGTGTTCGTTTTCATCATAAAAACTACGGATCTGGATACCGCTATTCCCGGGACTATCCCTGAATGCCTGAAACTCAAATTCGATTTCAAAGTCCGCATAAGATCTGCCGGAGTAAAGCCATATATAATCATGGTCCGGATGGCCCATCGTATTTGCCTCGATATATCCATCGTTCACATACCAGAAACTCTTATCAAGGTCCTCCGGCACTGCTTTGACAGCCCAACCATCGAGGTTTTCACCATTAAAAAGTGACTGTCTGTTGTTGTTAGAGCAGCCGGCTGATAAAATGATATACTGAAAAAATACGAGGCAATAAAAAGTATACTTCATCATGATTTACATTGTTTATGTCATCTCCTTTTTTCGTCTTTTTAACTCCGCCTTGATCAACCGGAATTCCCTGCTGCTTTGCCCTGCGACGGAAGTGTTCTCCCTGGCTCTTCTCATGAGGTAGGGGATAACTGCTCCCACCGGCCCATAAGGTACATATTTTACGGTATTATAACCTGACTTGGCCAGATTAAATGAAATATGATCACTCATGCCATACAACTGGGCAAAAAACACGCGCTGGTCATCATTTGACATTTTATTTTCCGCCATCAGTTGGATAAGGTAATAGTTGCTGTTCTCGTTATGCGAAGCCGAACAGACTGAGACAATATCTTTGTTTTCGATGCATAAATGCAAGGCCTCGTCATACGCTTTGTCGGTCGATTGCTTATCGGGCTGGATCGGATCGGGATAACCCATTTCCAGTGCCCGTGCACGTTCTTTTTCCATATAGGCGCCCCGGACCAGCTTGGCTCCAAAGAAATACCCTTTCTTCCGCGCAATATCAATGGCCTCATCCAGGTTTTCCAGCATGCCAGCGCGATACATTTGAAATGTATTCCAAACGATACATTTATCCCTGTTATACTTTTCCATCAGCTCATAAGTGATCTCATCAATAGGATCCTGGATGTAACTGTCCTCACTATCGATAAAGATCATCTCATGATGCTTATAGGATTCGCCACAAACCCTGTCCCACCGGATTTTGCTATTTTCGAATGCTTTCTTTTCCTTCTCATCGAGGCGTTCATGAGCCTGTACTTTTGTCAAAAGATCGATAGAGGCCATTCCTGTCGGTTTAAAAACGCAAAAGGGGATATTGGGATCGCTGGAGGACCGGTGAATAGTCCTGATGATCTCATCAGCGGTATGGTCAAATGCCTCTTCAGTATTTTCTCCTTCAACGGCATAATCAAGAATGGTGCCTATATTGAACCTGGCAAGTTCCTGTATAGTCTTCTCAGAATCATCAATTGATTCACCGCCACAGAAATGATCAAAAAGATTGCTTTTTATTAAATTTTTAACAGGTAATTTTAATTTCAATGCAGTATTTACAAAAATAGTACCTAATTTTACGATTGCGTTCTTATCCATAACCGAAAAAAGCGCATAGCTTTTGCGTAGTTCTGTATCCGATTTTGCTGAAAAAGCGATAGACGTATCTTCGAAAGATATATTGTTTATTGGAGCCATAAATTAAAAAAATCGTTTTCAGGTTTCTGGGCAAAAAGATAAAACAAAGAAACAAGAATTTCACCATTTTAAACATAAATTAGATGGAAATTAAAGGATTGAAGAGTTGGGCTGGTCATTATAAAAGGCCATTGATCATTGCTGGTCCCTGCAGTGCCGAAACATACGAGCAATTGCGGGAAACGTCCATTGCGATCCGAAATCTTGGTGTTAACATTATCCGTGCCGGTGTCTGGAAACCCCGTACCAGACCAAATAATTTTGAAGGCATCGGCCTGAGTGCCTTGAAATGGATCCGGGACATCAAGCAGGAGCTGAATGTAGGATTTGCCGTGGAAGTAGCCAATCCCCATCATGTAGAGGAGGCATTATACCACGGTGTCGACATTCTTTGGATCGGAGCTCGTTCCACTGTTAATCCTTTTACTGTACAGGAGATTGCCGACTCACTGAAAGGCGTTGATGTACCGGTTTTTGTTAAGAATCCTATCAACCCGGACCTATCGTTATGGATCGGGGCAATCGAGAGGCTTCACCAGGCAGGTATAACCAAGATTGGAGCCATCCACCGTGGATTCTCGACTTTTCAAAAAACAAGATTCAGAAATATTCCCCAATGGCGGATCCCATTAGACCTGAAAAAAACTTTTACAGAGATCCCCTTGATCTGTGATCCCAGTCATATTGCCGGAAACCGGTCCATGATACTTGAACTGTCACAAAAGGCGGCAGACCTTGATTTCGATGGATTGATGATCGAAACACACCGGGATCCTGATCAAGCCTGGAGTGATGCCAAGCAGCAGATCACGCCCTCCATCCTCGGTGAGATGCTTGAGCAGATCAAATTCCGGAACCCTACCTCGCGGAATAAGGAATTCATCAATCACCTGGAAGAGCTGAGAGAGGAGATCGACCACCTGGACCAGGAGCTGTATGAGATCATCGCCAGCCGGATGAAGATTGTCGATCAGATCGGATATTTTAAGAAAGATAATAACGTGACCATTTTCCAGAAAAACCGCTGGAAAGATATGTCCAATTCAAGGAACGAACTGGCAAGAAACTTGGGATTGAATGAGGAATTCATGGATGAGATATTCAAGATCATTCATGAAAATTCAATCAAGCGTCAGACCTTTATTATGAACCAGGAAGCAGAAAAAACAAAAGATGCAGGCTGAAGAAGTTGATATTACCGGTGATATCAATTTATCTCTAAAAACCTTCCTCGAAAAAAAGCAATTCTCCAAGGTTGCCGTATTAGTGGATGAAAATACTGAAGCTTTATGCCTGCCCGTTATTAAAGGAAGAACAGGAGAGGCGGCAGTTATCCGTATAAAGAGTGGAGAAGAGAATAAAAACCTGAAAACCTGCCAGTTGATCTGGGATTATCTTACAGATGCCGAATTCGATAGACGGAGTTTATTGATCAACCTGGGTGGTGGTGTGATCGGGGATATGGGTGGATTTTGCGCGGCTACTTTTAAAAGAGGAATACCCTTTATTAATATCCCGACCACGCTTCTGGCACAGGTGGATGCCAGTGTGGGCGGAAAATTGGGAATAGACTATCATGGATTCAAAAACCATATCGGTGTCTTTAAAACCCCGGAAAAAGTGCTTATCGATCCCGCTTTCCTGAAAAGCCTTCCCAAAAGAGAATTAAGATCCGGTTTTGCAGAGATTATCAAGCATAGCCTGATTGCTGATAAAGACTACTGGCCGGAAATCAGCAGTCAAAAGTTCGAGGATCAGGACTGGGGTAGTCATATTGCCCATAGTATTAAAATAAAAAGTAAGATCGTACATGCCGACCCTACAGAAAACGGGCTTCGTAAAATCCTCAACTTCGGCCATACGATCGGGCACGCCCTCGAGACGGATTTTCTGAATCAAGATCCCGGAAAAAGAATCCTCCATGGAGAAGCTATAGCGGCAGGTATGATCTGTGAAGCTTATTTATCCAATAAAAAACTTGGACTGAGTTCTTCATCATTAAAAGAGATCCAGGAGTATATCCTAAAGGTTTACGGTCAGTTAAACCTGGCCGGCGAGTCAATTAACAGAGTCCTAAGACTATGCCACCAGGATAAAAAAAATGAGCGTGGTATCGTTAATTTTTCCCTTCTAGATTCACTCGGCCGCACCCGTTTTAATATAGAAGTCGAGCCGGAAGAGATAAAAACTTCCCTGCTTTATTATCAGCAAATTCAGATGAAGTAGTTTTCAATCTCATCTGCCTGTTTATCTGCTTCTTCGATCAGTTTTCTGCTCGTGTGCTGATCTCCCTTATCAAAAACCCTGAAAGGTCGGGTAATCCGCAGTCGTTCGGATTTAATTACCTTTCCCGCAAATCCACCTATCAATAATCCGGCGCTGACAATGGTAAATATTTTCAGGAAATTTTTCATTAATTTTTGGGTTCTACTACTAATGTACGAAATTTTGGTCAAAAATGTTTATTGAAAAAACAATATTTTTTCTTTATATTGTTTAATGAATTCCATCATAAGAAAATAAATCGTGATTTTCATATATTTCTCTGATCAATCATTTTATTTTTGATCGATTTTTAAAAAAATGGCAGAAACTTTTAAAATTGTACAAATAAAGAATCATGATGAGGGATTAAAAACCGGGGTAGTTTTACCGGCTTCCAAAAGCGAGAGTAACAGGGCCTTGATCATACAGGCTCTGGCGGGTTTATCGGGCCGGGTAAAAAACATATCATCTGCGCGGGACACAGAGACCATGCGGCGTCTGCTGGGGAGCGGAGATAATGTGTTGGATGTAATCGATGCTGGTACGACGATGCGTTTTCTGACGGCTTATCTGGCAGTTACAAATCAGAAAAAAACCCTGACCGGTAGCCACAGAATGTGCGAACGTCCTGTCGGCATTCTGGTAGATGCCCTGCGGCAGGTGGGAGCTTCAATTGAATACCTGGAAAAGGAAGGGTATCCTCCCCTCCACATTGCTGGTTTTCGGGAAACACACAACAATCAGATCGAAATGCGCGGGGATGTAAGCAGCCAGTTCATCTCAGCCATGCTGATGATCGGTCCAATGTTAAAAAACGGTCTTAAAATAACCCTGACTGGCAAAATTGGAAGCAAGCCCTATATCCAGATGACCCTGGGGTTAATGGGTATCTTTGGCGTTCAATCGGAATGGAGAGACAACCGCGTCATCATCCCCCCCCAGCAATATAAAAAAACCACCTATACCGTTTCACCCGACTGGTCAGGAGCATCTTACTGGTACAGCTTCGTGGCAATGTCTGATCAAGCTGAAATTACATTATTTGGTTTTCAAAAGAACTCTTTACAGGGCGACCAGGTCATTCAAAAGATCATGGATCCCCTGGGAGTCCGGACGGAATATTCGGAAAAGGGCATTCAATTATCTAAAAAAAAATACGACAAAAAAATATCCGTTGATTTTACAGATTGTCCTGATCTTGCCCAGACGGTTGCCGTAGTATGTGCTCTCAAGGGCATTAATGCGTCATTTTATGGTTTGGAAAGTCTTAAAATCAAAGAAACAGATAGAATTGCCGCCTTGCAGAAGGAATTAAATAAGATCAATTCAAACCTTACTGAGACAGGCAATGGTCTGTGGAAATTATCCCGCACAAAGGAAAAGCCTTTACCTGAAAATGTAACCATTGAAACGTATGACGACCACCGGATGGCCATGGCCTTTGCTCCCCTGGCCACAAAAATGGACCTTGTTATCAATAACCCCGGGGTTGTCGTGAAATCCTACCCTTCCTTCTGGGATGATATGGAACAGGCCGGTTTTGTCTTAAAATTCTCATAGGCTAGAGCGGTAGTTGAGCAGTTGATAGTGGTCAGTTATCAGTGGTCAGTTATCAGTGGTCAGTTATCAGTGGTCAGTTAT
>CAZYDB010000087.1:0-15060 GCA_964645995.1 uncultured Roseivirgaceae bacterium | reverse complement strand
TGAAGATCAAAGGTGGTGTGAGTCTTGACTGGTATTATAATATCCGGAAAACCTGGAGAAGTGTTGATAATGATATGTTCAATATCACGCCTGGCAATCCCTACGCAACGGGTGATGGAAACTCTGTGGGCAACCTTGGTGAGCGGCATAACCGCAACTTCAATGTCGTGAAGGAACTTACGGTCGACTGGATCAAAAGCTTTGGCGATCATAATATTAATGTTACGCTGAACGCGATGGATCAGCAGTATGGTTTCGAGGTGTTCTTCGGCGGTACTGAGCAGCATATCTTCGAAGATCCTGCTTTCCGGCTGATCACCGAAAACCAGCAATATACGAGTGCTTCCTCTACCAGGGACCGTTTTGCGCTGCAGGGCTATATGGGCAGGGCCAGTTATAACTATGCCAGCAGGTATTATGTGGATGTGACGGTCCGTCGCGATGGCAGTTCACGGTTCGCTCCGGCCTACCGCTGGGGTACTTTCCCTTCCGTGGCGCTGGCCTGGCGTATCAGTTCAGAGGACTTCATGAGCGGCATCACTTTCATCGACGACCTGAAGATCAGGACCGGCTGGGGACAACTGGGGAACCAGGAGACCAAACCTTTCGCCTTCCTGTCAACGGTTAACCAGAACCCGCAATATGCTTATGGTTCCGGCAGTGGTGATGCCTTTGGAACGGTATTCCAGGGGGCTTTCCTGCCTGACTTCCCGACGGAAGACCTGAGCTGGGAGACTTCTACTACCAAGAATATTGGTTTCGACGGTATTTTCTTCAATAACCGGATCACGGCGACCGTCGAATATTATGACCGGCTGACCGAGGGGATCCTGCAGCAGGTAGCGTTCCCTTCCAGCGTGGGTAATTATAATAACCCGATCATCAACGTGGCATCGGTTCAGAACCGTGGCTTTGAGTTTCAGATTGGATATAATGGCCGGATGGGCGATCTTGAATATTTCTTCAATGGTAACCTGACGACCGTACATAACGAGGTGAAGGAAGTATGGAATGACCAGCCTTTCGGTGGCCAGGGTGGCCGTATCGAAGAAGGATTCCCCTTATTCTATCTCTGGGGTTTCCAGACGGCAGGCATCTTCCAGTCACAGGAAGAAGTGCTTAACTGGTGGACGACCTATAAGGATAGCCAGGCAGACAGTTCCCAGGTGTCGCCAGGTGACTTCTACTTCAAGGATGTACACGGCCCGCCGGATGATGAGTATGATTTCTATTCACCCAATCCTGACAGTTTGGTGGACCTGAACGACCGGACCTTTATCGGCAGCACGATACCGGGCTATTATTATGGCTTTACGCTGGGTGCCAACTACAAGGGCATTGATTTCAGTATTTTCTTCCAGGGGATCGGCGATGTGTATAAGTATAACAACGAGCGTGCCAAGGGTACCGGCATGGGTTCCCAGGGGATCAACCAATGGCAGGCGGTGCTGAACCGCTGGACGCCATCCAACCCGAACACATGGGATCCGGATGATAAGTTGAATTCCCTGCCGCGGGCGGTGCGGGGCGACCCTGCATCAAATGGCCGTTTCTCCGACAGATTTGCTGAAAAGGCTGGCTTTATGCGGGTAAAGAATGTAACTTTGGGATACACGCTGCCACAGAGCATACTGGGTCAGACCAGTTATATAGAAAGGGTTCGTTTATATATCAGCGGAACCAATTTGCTTACTTTCACCAATTGGACGGGTAATGATCCGGAAAATGATAATATCCCGATCCCGGTTACATGGACGTTTGGTGTTAACGCAACATTTTAATTAAATTTTTTTTATTTATGTCTGTTAATAAATTAAAAGACCTCAAAATTCTTATCGTATTTCTGATAATTTTCAGTTTTGGATGTACAAGGGAATTTACTGATACCCCAGAGAAAATAAAACCAAATATTATTCTCTTGTTTGCCGATGATATGGGTTATGGCGACCTCGGTATATTTGGTCATCCGACAATTAAAACCCCAAATCTTGATCAAATGGCTGAAGAAGGAGTAAAGCTTACGCAGTTTTATGCAGCAGCCTCAATATGTACCCCAAGCCGGGCAGGTCTGATGACCGGAAGGCTCCCCATAAGAAATGGAATGAATGGAGGCCGCAGTGTGTTTTTTCCTGATACGGAAGGAGGATTGTCACAAGAAGAAATTACCATTGCCGAAGTTTTGAAACCACAGGGATATGCCACCGCCTGTATCGGGAAATGGCACCTCGGTCATCATCCGGAATTTCTTCCGCCTAACCATGGATTTGATTATTATTTCGGAATACCTTATTCAAATGATATGAGTCCGGCTCAGAATGACTGGGAGGGAGCGAAAAAGTTCCCGCCCACACCGCTCATTATGGGAACCGAAGTGATTGAAGAAGAACCGGATCAGGCACTCCTGACGAAGCGATATACAGAACATGCTGTTCAGTTTATCCGGGATAACAGGGACAATCCTTTTTTCCTTTATCTGCCTTATACTTTTCCTCATATCCCGCTCTATGCATCGAAAGAATTTCTGGGCAACAGTAAAAGAGGATTATATGGTGATGTCGTTCAGGAAATAGACTGGAGTGTTGGCGTAATTAATGAAACCCTGCGGGAACTTGAATTAGAGAATAACACCTTCATTTTCTTTACCAGTGATAATGGTCCATGGCTCGTAATGGAAGAAAGAGGCGGATCGGCAGGATTGCTTTTTGAAGGGAAAGGCTCTACCTGGGAAGGTGGTATGCGCGAACCGGCCATAGTCAAATTCCCGGCGGCTATAGAGCCCGGATGGGTGTCATCAGCCGTTTCAACAACATTGGACTTGTTTCCGACATTTGCGGGGCTGGCCGGAGGTGAGGTCCCTGAGGACAGGATCATGGATGGTGTTGATATTATGCCGGTACTTCTTAAACAAAAAACTATTGCAAAAGATACCGTATTCTTTTATAAAGGAAGGAAATTGTATGCCATCAGAAAAGGTGCATGGAAAGCACATTTTCATACGGTTATCAGGCCTTATGGACCCGATCAACTCTATGTGGAACACGCCATACCTTTGTTGTTTAATGTTGAAGAGGATCCTGCTGAGAAATATAATAAGGCGTCGGCCCATCCCGGGATTATAAAGGAGATCCTTGCAATCAAACAATACCACGAAGAAAATCTCATTGAAGTACCCACGAGGATCAAATAGTTTATTTTTTGTTTTGTCAAATTCAAAATCATGCACCATTTAAGATATTTATTATTAATTATACTTCTGTCAGCTACTTTGGTATATTTTACAGGTTGCAAAAATTCTGATCTTAAAAAACCAAATATTGTTATTATACTTTCTGATGATCAGGGTTGGGGTGATCTCAGCATAAATGGTAATGTTAATATTTCTACTCCCAATATTGACAACCTGGCAAGAAATGGTGTGGTCATGAATAACTTCTACGTCAGCCCTGTCTGCTCGCCCACCCGCGCCGATTTATTAACAGGAAGGTATCATGTAAGGGGAGGTGTTTATGGTACCTCTGCCGGGAGAGAAAGGCTCGATCTGGATGAAGTTACAATTGCTGATATTTTTAAATCGGCGGGGTATCGGACAGCCGCCTATGGGAAGTGGCATAATGGGATGCAGCCGCCTTATCATCCGAATGCCAGGGGTTTTGACGATTATTACGGTTTTTGTTCAGGTCACTGGGGTAACTATTTCAGTCCGATGCTGGAACATAATGGACAGTTAGTTGAAGGGGAAGGATACATCGTGGATGACCTCACCGATCATGGGATCCGGTTTATTGAGAAAAACAAGGCGCAACCCTTTTTTTTATATCTACCGTATAATACACCTCATAGTCCTATGCAGGTTCCGGATCGCTGGTGGAATAAATTTGAAAACAACGCTCTGGAAAAATTTCACAGGGATAAGCAAAAGGAGGATATAAACTTTACCCGGGCTGCTCTGGCGATGTGTGAGAATATTGATTATAATGTTGGCCGAATCGTCAGTACACTTGAGGAGTTGGAGCTGGTTGAAAATACAATAGTCATTTATTTTTCGGATAACGGACCTAATAGCTGGAGATGGAATGGTGGAATGAAAGGGAGAAAGGGGTCAACGGATGAAGGGGGTGTCAGATCTCCTATGTTTATTCAATGGGCCGGCAATCTGGAAGCCGGACGTACTATCAATGAAATATCGGGAGCCATTGATCTGTTGCCTACACTTGTCGACCTTGCCGGCATTGAATACAATTACGGTAAGCTACTGGACGGCATTAGTCTGAAGCCATTATTGATCGAGGGGGAGGGGCAATGGAAGGACCGGTTTATCTATAGTTACTGGAATAATAAAACAAGTGTCAGAAATCAGCAATACAGACTGGATCACGAAGGAAGGCTTTTTGATATGATTGCCGACCCGGGACAGTATCAAGATGTATCGGTTAACTATCCCGATATCCATGAAAAACTTCTCCAGGCAAAGGATCATTGGGTAGAGGATGTCTTATATGAACTTCCGGAAATAGATAATCGCCCATTTACTATTGGCCATCCGGATTTCGTATACACACAGATACCTGCCCGTGACGGAAAGCCGCATGGTAACATTCAGCGATCCAATCGTTTTCCCAATGACAGCTATTTCCTTAATTGGACAAGTACGGAAGATAAAATTACATGGGAGGTGGAAGTGCTCGCTGATGGTGAATTTGAAGTGGAAATCTATTATACATGTCCCGAAGAATCAACCGGTTCAAGGGTGATCCTTAGTTTTAATGAGGCTAAATTGATTGGCTCTGTTGAAAAAGCACATGATCCGCCGGTTATGGGTATGGGAAATGACAGGGTTCCACGTGTTGAGTCCTATGTGAAAGATTTCAAACCCATGGCATTTGGGACAATCCATCTGAAAAGAGGAAAAGGTCAGTTAACCTTACAGGCAGAGGATATCCCAGGAAAGGAGGTTATGGAATTCAGGTTGATGATGTTCAAACGGTTAACTGACTAATTTTAAAATAATTTAAAAGGATGTGATTCCAGTATAATGAAAAAGTTGATTTTCCTTCCGGCGATCCTGATAAGCATGACCTGTTCCGGTCCGGCTGTAATTAAGGATAATGAAAAAAAAGAAGTGCCTTTTTTCTGGGAAAATGCCACCGTATATTTTCTCCTGACCGATCGCTTTTTTAACGGAGATACGGCAAATGATCATTCTTTTAACCGGAAACGGGATGGGGCCGTATTACGAAGTTTTCTGGGAGGGGATTTGAAAGGTATCACAATAAAAATCGAAGAAGGTTATTTTAATAAACTGGGTATCAATGCACTATGGATCACCCCTCCGGTCGAACAAGTTCATGGGTACACTGATGAAGGAACTGGCGCCACGTATGGATATCATGGATATTGGACACGTGACTGGACCAATATTGATCCTAATTTCGGAACCTGGCATGATTTTGCAGCGTTAGTTGAGGCTGCTCACTTGAAAGGAATAAGGGTAGTGCTGGATGTTGTACTTAACCATACAGGGCCGGTAACTGCTGTAGACAGTCAATGGCCGGAGGAATGGGTGAGGACGGGGCCGACCTGCACCTATGAAGACTTCGAAAGTACTGTGACGTGTACTTTGGTTGAGAATCTGCCTGATATCAGAACAGAATTTGAAGGATCAGTTAATTTGCCGGATTTTTTAATCGAAAAATGGGAAAATGAAGGCAGATTGAAAGAGGAAATGATGGAACTGGATCAGTTTTTCAATAAAACCGGTTATCCCCGGGCGCCGAAATACTATATCATTAAATGGTTAACGGATTTCGTCAGGGAATATGGAATTGACGGATTTCGTGTCGACACTGCGAAACATACCGAACCGGATGTTTGGGGAGTTCTTTATAAAGAAGTTTTCAAAGCCTTCAGAGAGTGGAAAAAAAATAACCCGGAAGAAGTTCTCGATGATAATGATTTTTATATGGTGGGAGAAGTGTATGGCTACAGTATAACCCACGGGTTAAATTTCCCGATTGGTGATACAACCCTTAATTTTTTTGACCATGGTTTTAAAAGCCTGATCAATTTTGCCTTTAAATCAGATGCCTCAGGAACTACTGAAGAAATATACCATACCTATGACTCAATTCTAAGAAATGAGTTAAATGGATTAAGTGTGTTAAGCTATTTATCCTCTCATGATGATAGTGAACCATTTGACCGAAACAGGCTATTGGCCTTTGAGGCCGGGACTAAGCTTATGCTGACCCCCGGAGGTATTCAGATATATTACGGTGATGAGACTGCCAGGCCATTGCATATTGAGGGAGCGGAAGGAGATGCTAACCTGCGTTCCATGATGAACTGGGATGAGCTCACCAATAATAAATTCAAGAATGGATATTATGTAGGAGATGTATTTCAACATTGGAGTAAATTGGGGACCTTTCGCATAATGCATCCGGCGGTAGGTGCAGGAAAACATCAGAAAATCAGTATGAAACCATATTCATTCACAAGAATACTTAATAAAAATGGGTACATTGATAAGGTGATGGTTATTTTGGATCCTGATACAGCAGCCGTCAGTGTAAACGGATTATTCAGGGAGGGAGTCGAAATCAAAGATTATTATTCCGGGCAAACCGCTATTGTATCCAATGACCAGTTATTATTTGAATCACTTGATGATGTCGTTCTTCTGGGAATTGATGAATAAAGACAGGCGGATAACCTCCATAGGCACTATGAATTTTCTATTTCAAGACCGCTTATTTTGTAGATGCGTAAACGGGCGGACGGAGTGAACGAGACATTGAAGAACTGATAAACCGGCGAACTGGTGGATTTCTCAGGCCATTAAGTGTGTCTGCGTGCCCAGGAAGGAAAAATTCCACCTATTTTTAGGGTTAATCAATCAATTATCCATAACTTTCTAAGGGGTAGATGAACAATGGTAAACCACCGATCCTTTATATAAAAGGATACCTGGAGAAAGATTGACCAGGTTCAATGATGAAAATCAAAATTTTGAATTTATTCGCCGGCATTGGATAGCCTATAAATTTCGATTAGTTTAGTTTATTATGATCTGTTAAACAGATATGATATGGAGAATCCATATAAAGGATTAGCATCATATAAAGAATATAATAGCAGTAGTTTTTATGGCCGCGACGATGATATTCAGCGCTTTTTCACACTGGTCATCAGTCATGTTCTGACCGTATTAACCGGGAAGTCAGGCTTAGGAAAGACTTCATTGCTCCAGGCCGGGATATATCATAAACTCCGTGATAAAAACATACTGCCTGTTCCTGTGCGTATTGATTTACAGGCCACGCCTGATCAGTTTATTATAAACATCCATCAGGCGCTTATCGCTCATATCGATAAGATCAATCATGCGGAAGAAGGAATGAATCTGACCTTACTGCTCAGAGACCGGGTCATCGAGATTCATTCGGGTCAATTAGTTGAAAACAACGGAAACGCCCCCTTCCCCGATGATGTTCAAGAAGATGAATGGTTGTCCGGGTCTTTGAAGGATTATTTCAACGAGATCATGATTAAAGATCAGAGCGGGACAAGGTGGAAACCATGCCTGATATTTGATCAATTCGAAGAAATTTTTACTGCCCATACCCCTCCGGCTCTTTTGCAGCATATCCAGCATGAACTTATAAACCTTTTAGAAGAGGATGCTAACGGATCTTCCATCCAGGATTTACAGGAGATACCCGGATCTGATCAGTTTTTTAAGGCAATAATCAGTTTGCGTGAGGATTATTTTGCTCAGTTGACACAATATCTTAAAGGGATCCATTTTAGAAAACATGCTTATTACCGCATAATGCCTCTTAATGGAGAACAAGCGGAAGAGATAATTACTGGTCCCGGGGTATTCGATGCTAAAACCCGAAAGAGAATAATTCAATTTTTTTTTGATTCCCAGTATCCACAATCTAATAATTCCATTCTTCTTAAGGATCTGGAGATCGAGCCAACAATTTTGAGTTTGTTATGTACACAAACATTTGATATTATTTACAGCAAGAGTGCAGAGGATCAAAGAATTCCCTTAATTCAGGATATTTCAGAAAAAGAACTTAATCAACGGAGAATTATTGAGGAGTATTTTACCAGGCTGCTGTCCGGTTTTTCTGCAGAAGCTCAGGCATTTATTGAAGATCATCTCATTACCAAAGGCGGTTCCAGAACACCTTTTCGCCTCGATAGCAATCTTTCTTTTAAGGAGGATCTGGATAAAATGGAAAAAAAGAGGTTGATTAAAAAGATTTGGATTGGCGGCAAGGAGCATATTGAGCTGATTCATGATGTCGTCGCTCCGCTTATCAAGGACAATCGTGATCACAGAAGAGATGAAATGGATAAGCGGGCGCTGGAAGAAAAACTCGTAAAAGAAAGAGAACAGCGGGAAAGAATTCAGATCCAGCAATCGTGGACTTTGTTCGTATCTGTTACGGCAATGATTGTTTTTACAATCCTCCTGATATTAATGTTTAAAGCCAAAGAAGTTGCCAACGAAGAACGGTTAATCGCTGAAGAAGCCAAGAGTTTTGCTGACGAACAAGCTCTTTTGGCTGAAATTGCCAGGGATTCAGCTGAGCTCAGAAGAACACAGGCAGAGATTGCTTTAATGATTGCCGAGGAACAGAGAAATGAGGCTGTTAATGCCAGACAGGCAGAAACAGAAGCCAAAAATACTGCATTAACACAGGAGGAAATAGCGAGGAGGAGAAAACAAATAGCTGATGAATTAGCCTACATGGAGAAAAAAGCTACCATTCAGTATCAGATCCTGAATAAAGAGACGTACGCACAACAACTTTTTTCACAGTCGGAAAGTATGGCTAAAGGTTCAATTAATGAAGTTAATCCGGAATTAAATACGGCATCGGCCCTTAACTCTCTTTTTACGATCCTGCTGGCGATACATAATAAAAACCAGGTTGACTGGATTGACTCGGTTTATCAATTCCATATATTACCTAAGATCGAAAGTTCTTATGTTTCGGACTCCTCCAGGTTTCAGGCATTACAGGATTTTCAGGACAGATACCGGGAATATCTTCTGATTGATGAGGATTATGGTACCAATGAAGAATTTATGCAATCCGCGCAAAGCATGATTTATAGAGAATACACGTATGTCTTTGACGCTCTGCTTAAAGCTTTTGTGTCGAATACTGATAAACACAATACAGCTGCAATGCCACTTGATCTGTCATTGAAGGATCCGGATGAAGTCCGGGTTATTCAAAAGATCTCGCCATCTTTTTACCTGAGATTATTTAATTCAAACTATAAAATTGAAGACATATATATAACCGGAATGGCTTTTGGTCATGATAACCAGGCTTTAACCGCCTCGGCAGGCAGGGTTTTAATTAAAAAAGGCGATGGTTTTATTCCGGTTGAATATGAAAATGCCGGTAATTCAATAATTACGATGGGTTTTTTATCTCCGCACCAGCTGATAATGGGAAAAATAAGGACGAATACAAGAATTGTCAGTTTAGATGAAAACGGGACAGTGGAGGAATTGCTCCTTCATGATAAAGGGAATACGATCTCTTATGTCTATCAGGATAATCAGCTTTTTACGCTGGATGAAAATGGGGGATTATGGCAATGGGATCTTTCTTTATACAATGTAAATGGTGAAATAGAATCAGTCAATAAAGAAATTCTTGATTTTGGATCTGAAATTACCTGTATGGCATTTAATACAACGCTTCAAAAATGGGCTTTTGGCTCAGTAAATGGTGATGTTTTTTTTATTGATCAGGGACAGGAATATAGTATAAATAAGGATTTTCCAGTACCAGTTTATCATATTTACGAAAATAAAAGCATAACCGATCTGGTTTTCAGTGCATCAGGTGACTGGATGGCCACGGCAACAGCGGGTTCTGTTGATATCTGGCCAATGCCCTTCAACAACAAAATTCCGGAAGGGTTACAGGTATATCAGTGTGATGGATGTGAAATTGGAGGAATGACCTTTGATATAAATAATCAATATCTTTTATTTGGCAAAGGACTTCAATTGTTTTCAAGACCGGTTGATCTGTTTTTTATGGCTGAAACTTTAAAGTGATACTATTGGGAAAGGTTTCATATTTCATTGTGATCAGTTTGATAGTAGGATTATTCCTGGCTAAGCCATGGCATGCGAAGGGTCAAAACCGGTATATGATATTCAGGAATAGTGCCGACAGTCTGAGGGTGCGTTACCTTGATCAGCCTTCCGATCTTTTTGACTCCTTCGTTAAGGCAGTTTCAGTATATGAAGACTCACTGGAATGGCATTTCCCTGTACTGAAGATCCATGTCCTTAGATCACCCGTCCTCAAATCATTTAAGAAAAACTATCTTGTTCTGGAGGACTTTTACAGGTTTGCTGCTAATTATGCCTTGTCAAGGCCTGATGATTCAATGGCACTGGTATATACCAAGAAATTAATAAGTTATAATCCTTATTATAAAAGCAGGCCTGATGATGAACAACGAATTGAAGATTTCATTCGAATGCTCTATCCTTTACCGGACCTTTCGCTGGGTATCATCTTCGGGGGGAGTTACACGGATGTTTATAAACATATCCGCTATAGCCCGGTATATATTCATGAGATCAATGACATTATTCAGGGGCAATATTCATTTCTTCCGGGATATCACGTAGGAATGAATCTGGAATTTAACCCAACTAAAAATTTATCCATAGCATTAGAACCTGGTTACATTAAGCATAGGGTCCGACATGAGTTAAGCTACCAGAAGTATCTTGAACCTTTTACTGAAACAGGTATTCCCATAAAAGATAATAATTTTAATATGGGGTTTGATTACCTGGGCATTCCATTGGTGTTTCGATATCATTTTGTAAGAAATTTCGATCAATTGAGAACGGTTTATGATGCACAGGTCAATAAACTGGAGTCTTTTTTAAGTGATTCTGTTACTATCAGAAGAAAGGTGGGGCGATTAGAAAGGAAAAAAGAGATTAAAGACCTTACTTCTCTTTATACCCCCTTTAAAAAATGGATACCCTATGTTTTACTGGGAGGAAAATACAAATACCGTATCAATGCCTCATATGCGACTATCGATATACCATCCATCCTCCAGGATCATCATGTCGATATCACTGGTGGAGCAGGCATAAGAAAGTACTATCGCACCAGTTCAATAAGTATGGAACTAAGAGCTAGTTATGGTCTTAATAAACTCAATAAGGCCTCCAGTCGATTTAGTAATCAAACAATGGTATTTTCTGATCTAGATGCCATGAATGATATATGGACCTATAGTTTTGAATTAAATATAATTTATTTATTCAATTTAAGTCATAAAGCTTATGAGATCAGGTAAGACGCTTTTTTCATATTTGATTTCCATCACTGGCCTGAAATATATGTCGATCCTTCCGGCCGTCTTTCTCTTTCTATCCTGTGATCTTGAGGAGTCGGTTAATCCATCGAATTTAACTAATATTCGCATAAATTTAAGCTTATCATCCCTGGACAGGAATATTTTCCTGTTTGACCTGATATCCCTTAATAATGAGGGATTTCTCGCAGTTGGGGTATGTGACAACAATCAGATGAATTCGAAATTTGAGGGTGATGGTAGCTTATACGTCATGAAATTGGACGTTGAGGGTAATTTTGAATGGGATTCATGCTATATCCGTGAGGACAGGGGATTCCCAAGTAATATGATCAGGAAATCAGATCAGGAATTTATGGTTGTCTGGAATTCCTTCGACACCTCAAAAGATCTCGAAATAATTGGCATTCAACTGAATCCTTCGGTTTCATTTAATTCACAGTTCATTCAAGGATTATCGGACGCTGGTGAGGTATTCGATGTTATACCGGGCTTCCTGAGCGGTTATATCCTGCTGGGGTTAAAAGAAGATGAAATTCAAAATAATTTTGTTAACGTGGTTGAAGTCAATAATGATTTTTCATTTAATCGGGTTTTGACGCAGCGCTATTTTATTCCTCAAAAACTAGGCGGTTTTGGTTTAAATGATATACCTTTTTTACAAAGAGTAAGTAATTATTTAAAAATTCTGAAAAATTATGGGGCTGATGAGTCCTCGAACCGATTGGTATTCACGGGCCCTCAAGACTCCCTGATGACTTTTTCACATGTTGGAGAGATTATACCCAGTTACTCAGATAGAAGGTTCTGGATATCCTATACAATTAATTCCGGTCAATCCAATGAGGCATATGCTGCTATTATATCGGATGTGGAAACTACCGGAGGTCGTTCCTATTTCCATCAGACACTTAATCTTATCGGACCACCTGAAAATATCGGTCCGGATGATCTGATAAAAAACAGCATAATACTGGATTTTATAAATCCAGATAATCGCATGGTAATAATTGAATTAAGCGGCCTGTCCGGGAGTTATCTGGTGGGGGGATCGACACGGGCAGGACAGGTTCGGTTATTTCTGATCAATAATCAACAGAAAAAAAGCAGTTCATTAGGAACCCAGATACCCATGGAGTTTGTAGACATGGCTGAAATGCGGAATGGTCGTGTACTTATAATAGGTCATACGATCCTTGCCAATGAATTACAAAAACCTTTTGTTTTATTTTCAGACCCTACGAGGTTTTAGCCAATAATATTAATCCTAATTAATAATAATCCTTTGAACCGATTGCTGGCTGGGGGTTCCGATCAACAAAAAGTAAATCCCGGGCGGGAAATCATCTACGGCTAGCCGGAAAGATTTCAAGTGAATGTGGTTGGTCATTTCTAATTCTTTTATAATTTTTCCATTAAGGTCAAGCCAGCGTATTTCCAGTTTTTGGTCAACAGGCAAATGAAACTTAACGGTCAGATGATGAGATGCCGGATTAGGAAATATCCTGATATCGCCTTCAGAGAATCCCTCCCTGATCCCTGTGATCGGATCACCCCCTTCGCCGTTGTAAAAGAATGGATCAGAGGTAGATGAGCATTGATCATGAATAGCCTGAACATAATAGTTACCTGATTCTAGCGGCATCACATGCCTTACATCTGATCCGATCTGATTTTCTTCATGAAACCAAAAATAGTTGTATTCCTCAAAATATCCTTTAAAATGCAAACTATGACCGCGATGGTATATTACAGGTTTTAATAAAATTGGAAGTATAAGAGTGTCGCTGTTAAGATTTCCCACTCTATTGAAGACATAGACAGTATCCAGATCATTTAATAATTCAAAAGATAAAATAGACCCTTCGCCAATAATGCTATCGGTTGAAGCATCTGTTTTTACAAACCATATTGTGTTTAATCCGGGTTCTACAAGTTGCGTGTTAAGTGTGATTTTTGACGATCCTATACAAAAAGGTTCAGGTATCTCAATCAATGGATTGACTGGAATGACCTCGACGGGAAAAATAAAATCAAAAAAAATGTTTTCAAATCCGAGATCATCAATAATAGCATTGGTTACACGGCAGGTATATATGCCATTACTTCCGAAAAGAATGCTGTCAAGAACCAATGCAGATGAATCAATATTTAAATCAACACCGTCCTTAATCCATGAATACCTGTTGCCTGTGGTTATATCCAGCGAAACAAGTGCAGTATCCATTCCCACCTCCATTACCAATCCGGTATTAATTACACTAATATTTTGAGGCTCCCACAGGAATTCCTCTTTTCTCCCGCGGTCTATAAAATAGAGCAAATTGGGTAATATATCTTCAAAAGTAAGATTGTTATTAAATACTCTCAACTCTGCAAGGTCAATCAGTTGAAAATCAGGCAGATCCTTTATCCTGTTGTTGTTTAAATATAATACTTTTAAATTTTTGAGCATTTTAAAACTTTCCGGAACGGAACCAGCCAAACGGTTTCCATACAGTCGCAGTTCCTCTAAAGAAGAAAGCTCCCCCAGGACGGAAGGGATTGTATCCGCAAGGTCATTTTCACTCAGGTCAAGCAGATTAAGGTTGATCATACTGCTTATTTCCTCTGGAATCAAGCCTGATATTCTGTTATCATTGACTTTGAATACTCTTAAATTTGGTAAAACAGTAGAAGGTTTCGGGATTGATCCTGTTAACCTGTTATTGGAAAGGTCTATTTCTTCAAGCACGGTCAGGGAATCCAAAGAGAAAAGGATCTCTCCGTTTAATTCATTATCAGAGAAATTGAGAATGCGAAGCCCTTTAAAATTATTAAAACTCTCAGGCATATGACCGCTCAGGTTATTGCCGGATAAATTGATTTGTCTGATATTAAGAAGAGAATCAAAATGACTATCGATCGAATCAGTGATGTCATTCGAGGACAGATCCAAAACCTCCAGCCGGGAGAGGAATAATATGCTATCAGGAAGATCACCTGATAAATTATTATTACTCAGCCGTAAACTGATCAACTGGTCCAGCGCCTTAATTTCATCAGGCAATGTGCCAATCAAACCATTATCTGATAGATTGACACTGGTAACTCTCTCATTGCTTACGGTAATTCCATGCCAGAAGGTGACCGGTTGATCAAATTGCCATGAGATGGTCCAGTTGTCTCCATCGGTATATTCATAAAGTTTTATCAATGCCTCCCGGTCGTTCTGGCTGACGGCCACAAGAATATTGAAAGGTTCATGTTCCAATATAAGACCGGGAACCAGTGTGTTGCTGATATAGCATTTGTAAGAGCCTGTATCAACCAGTTGGAAATTTTCAAAAACATAAAAACTATCGGTAGATGTTTTCAACGTATCTACTTTGACCCAATTGTAAATATTATTTTGCCCGCCTGTTTCAATAGCTATCGTATCAATAGCACCCAATGGGATGGCGATCGTCAGCGGGGTCCCTATTTTAGCCTGGGGGGCATATTGTTGAGATTGAGAAAATAAAGAAACGTTGGGTTCAATGTCTTCGAAACTGAATGCATTGTTACTGATATCGATTACCGGAGCGTTCCCTTCTGAGTTGATGTCCGTTATATCCGGTAGAATGTTGAAACGATTATTTGACAAATTCAACGAAGTCAGTGTTTTTAGTTCGATGATGCTTTGAG
>CAZYDB010000086.1:0-15065 GCA_964645995.1 uncultured Roseivirgaceae bacterium | reverse complement strand
CCTTGTCCTCAGTAGCCTCCGGTGCAGGAGGTGCCTTGTCCTCAGTAGCCTCCGGCGTAGGAGGTGCCTTGTCCTCAGTAGCCTCCGGCGTAGGAGGTGCCTTGTCCTCAGTAGCCTCCGGTGCAGGAGGTGCCTTGTCCTCAGTAGCCTCCGGTGCAGGAGGTGCTTTGTCCTCAGTAGCCTCCGGCGTAGGAGGATTTTCTTCTTTTGAGGTTTTCTCCTTTACATCGGCCTGTGTTTCTTTTTTCTCACCGGCCGACTCAGGTACCGAAGTATCGGTCTGTTGATTTTCTTCAGTTTCTTCCTCATCCTGGCCTGATTCATCTTCACTGGCTTCTCTTACCTCAGCAACCAGCTTAGCTGTTGCTTCTTCCTGCTTCTTCTTTAATTGAACCAGCCTGGCTTCTTTTACTTTACTTTCAGCCTCAAATCTTGCCTTCTTATCAGCATCTTTGTCTTTCTTGAGCTTATCTGACTGAGCAATATTTTTCTGCTCTTTATCTGCAATCCATGCCTGATACCGCTTGTCTGCTTCCTCCTGAGTGATGGCACCTTTTCTGACACCTACCTGCAGGTGTTTTCGAAGCATAACACCCTTCCAGGATAACAAATTCCTGACCGTATCAGTAGGTTTGGCACCCTTAAGCAACCAATCCAATGCTTTATCCTCATCCAGCGTTAGTGATGAAGGATTCATAGTGGGATTATAAGATCCCAGCTTTTCAATATACCGGCCATCCCGTGGCGATCTGACATCTGCTACGACCACGTCGTAAATTGCCAGTTTCTTGCGTCCTCGACGCGCTAATCTGATTTTTACTGCCATTAGTTAAATTACTTTTTAATATTTGGAACACGTCCACCCTAAAAAGGAACGCAAATGTACTACTTTTTATAAAACTTTAAAAAAGCACCTGTGAAAATATTCATATTTGACGTTTTTATCCTGTCGCACCAAACCTTTGGCCAAGTATAATTGTTAATAAAAGTAGAATATTGCATAATCGTATAAGCAATTTTCATATATAAAATACCCTTTATACATTTGCAAACGGCTAAATAAAAAAGCATGGACCGATATTCATACATTGCCAACGCACATGGTTCCTATATCGAGGAGTTATATAAAGCCTATCAGCAGGACCCCGGTTCAATCGACCCGGGCTGGCAGAAATTTTTTGAGGGATTTGATTTTTCATTGACTTTCAAGGAGAAAGATGGAACAGGATCCGCCACCAACGGTGCGGAAGCCTATGATCAACTGGTTGAAGAAGATACCATAAAGGAAACGAGGGTCCGCGAATTGATCCATGCCTACAGGACGCGTGGGCACCTCAAATCGGATACAAATCCGATCCAGCCAAGAAGAAAACATAAAGTCTTTCTTGATCTGGAAGATTTTGGACTAAGAGAAAAAGACCTGGATCAGGTATTTGAAGTCGCGAACCGGATAGGCCTGGGTAAAACAACCCTGAAGAAAATCCTTCAAACGCTCCGGAAAGTGTATCTGGGTCCTATTGGTTTTGAGTATATGTTCATAAGGAATCCCGATATACTGGACTGGTTCAAGAAAAAAGCTGAACAGGAATTCCTTAACTACACTCCGGCCCTGGAAGAGAAAAAGCGTTTACTGGAAAAGCTGAATGAAGCGGTGGTCTTTGAAAATTTTTTACATACCAAATACATCGGACAAAAGCGTTTTTCATTGGAAGGGGGTGAAAATATCATTCCGGCGCTGGACACAATTATCAATGTTGCCGGCGATCAACAGGTCAGGGAGGTAGTTATTGGTATGGCACATCGTGGCCGGCTTAATGTACTGGCAAATATCATGGGAAAGACCTATGAAGAAATATTCAGTGAATTTGAGGGCAATGTTGACCCGGACCTTACCTATGGCTATGGGGATGTAAAATATCATATGGGGTTTAACAGCGAAATCAAAACCATCCATGATCAATCGCTATACCTTAAGTTATCTCCCAACCCATCTCACCTGGAGGCGGTCAATCCGATTGTCCTGGGCTATACCAGGGGCCAGATTGATGATGAATATAAGGGAAAAGAGGAATATGCTTTACCTGTTTTAATTCATGGAGATGCAGCCGTTGCGGGACAGGGTATAGTCTACGAAACCACACAGATGACTAACCTGGAAGGTTACCGCTTAGGTGGTACTATCCACATCGTTATCAATAATCAGGTTGGATTTACAACGGACTATGACGATGCCCGGTCCAGCATTTATTGTACTGATATTGCTAAAATTGTTGATGCGCCCGTGCTGCATGTTAACGGCGATGATGCTGAAGCCGTGATGTTCGCTGCCAAGCTAGCGGTAGAGTTCAGACAGAAATTCAACAGGGATATTTTCCTTGATCTGCTCTGCTACCGTAGACACGGTCATAACGAAAGTGATGAACCCAAATTCACGCAGCCCAAGCTTTACAACCTTATTGCAAAGCACCCTAATCCAAGGGAAGTGTATACGAGACAGCTTATTGAACGGGGTGATATGGATGCAGAACTGGGACAGAATATGGACAGGGAATTCCGTGAATTACTACAGAACAGGCTTAACCTGGTAAAACAACACCCGCTTTCCTACAAGCCCCAGAAAATAGAAAAAGAATGGGAACAGATGAAAAAGCCGGAGCCCTCGGCTTTTGAGAAATCTCCCAATACAGCCATCGCCGAGAAAGTCGTTAAGCAAGTAGGGAAAGCACTGATAAGCCTACCGGAAGGATTTACTGTATTAAGACAGATAGAGAAGCTTATCGCACTCCGCAAAGAAAATTTCTTCGAGAAAAAAATGCTTTCATGGGCTGATGCTGAATTGCTGGCCTACGGATCCCTGCTGCTTGAAAAGACCATCGTCAGAATGTCGGGTCAGGATATCAAAAGAGGCACATTTTCACATCGCCATTCAATTGTATTTGATGCTGAAACCAATGACCATTATTGCTTCCTATGTCATATTGCAGAAGATCAGGAAAGATTCAGAATATTTAATTCGCCCTTATCTGAATTCGGAGTACTTGGCTTTGAATATGGCTTTTCTATGGCCACTCCCAATGCATTGGTGATCTGGGAAGCTCAGTTTGGCGATTTTGCAAATGGCGCCCAGGTCCTTATCGACCAGTTTATTGCCAGTGCTGAAAGTAAATGGCAACGCATGAACGGCATTGTGCTATTATTGCCCCATGGTTACGAGGGTCAGGGTCCTGAGCACTCAAGCGCCCGTCCGGAACGTTTTCTTCAACTCGCTGCAGAAAATAATGTGGTTATCGCCAACTGCACCACACCGGCTAATTTCTTTCATTTACTGCGGCGGCAGATTAAGTGGAACTTTAGAAAACCATGTATTGTCATGTCGCCAAAATCATTACTCAGACACCCGGAAGTAATATCACCCATTGAGGATTTCACAAAGGGAAGGTTCCGGGAAATAATAGACGATGCTGACGTTGATAAGAAGTCCGCCCTACGGCTTTTGCTCTGCAATGGCAAAATCTATTACGACCTTCTCCATGAAAAGAAAAATAACGAACATAAAGATGTTGCCATTGTAAGAATGGAACAGTTGTATCCTTTCCCTGAAAAACAGCTTAATACCCTGATCAGGGATTATCCAAAAGCAGAGGTTGTCTGGGTTCAGGAGGAACCCGAGAATATGGGTGCCTGGAGTTTTATCTTAAGGGTCTCTTCGCAAAAGATATCAAGAGGAATTTACAGGCGCGCCAGTGCTTCTCCGGCCACCGGATTCGCCAAAATACATCATGAAGAACAGAAAGAGATCATTGACAAAGCATTCGAAAAATAAGCAAACCAAAATACAATAATGGCTACAATATTAAAAGTACCATCCGTGGGTGAATCCATTACCGAAGTCACCATTGCTCAATGGTTAAAAAATGACGGAGATCATGTTGAAATGGATGAGGTGATCTGCGAACTGGAATCCGAAAAGGCTACTTTTGAACTGAATGCTGAAGCAGCCGGCATACTTAAAATACAAGTGAAGGCAGGAGAAACAATAGAAATCGGAACTACGATAGGTGCGATCGAAACAGACAGCCAGTCCGCCCCTGAAGCCTCTCCCGATGAACCGCAAAAGGATAAAAAACAGACTGAAGGATCCACAACGAAAGTTGAAACAACTTCAGGAAAAACGGGGGAAGTTATCGAAATGAGGGTGCCGGCCGTCGGCGAATCGATTACGGAGGTGACCATCTCCACCTGGATAAAAGGAGATGGGGATCACGTAGTTCTCGATGATGTTATTGCTGAAATAGAATCTGACAAAGCCACTTTCGAATTGACCGCCGAAGCCAGCGGCATTTTACATCATGTAGCCGATGAAGGTGAAACACTTGATATTGACGCTCTAATTTGTACGATAGAGGAAACCGAAGGCGCCGGTACACGAGAAAAGGATTCCGGTGAACCAGCTACTGAAATGGCCGGTGAACGCCCCCCCGCTACTGGAGACACTTACGCCAAAGGACATCCTTCTCCGGCAGCCGCTAAATTAATGGCTGAAAAAGGCATCGAGGCTGATAAGTTAATCGGTTCGGGACCAGGAGGAAGGATCACTAAAGAAGATGTGGAGGGGTATAAGCCTCAGGATGTATCGGTTAAAGATGAAAAAGAAAAAGCATCCGATACACCGGAAGAGAAAAAAGAAATCTCTTATGGAGAAACCAGAAGCCAGGAGCGAAGAAAACTCTCGCAACTGAGAAAAACGGTCTCAAGAAGGCTTGTGGCTGTAAAGAATGAAACCGCCATGCTCACCACTTTTAACGAAGTGAACATGAAACCGGTTATGGACCTGCGAAAGAAATATAAAGATAAATTTAAAGAACGTTATGAGGTAAACCTGGGTTTCATGTCATTCTTTGCCAAAGCCTGTTGCGTAGCTTTGCGGGAATGGCCTTCCGTCAATGCATATATCGATGGTGATGAAATGGTTTATAATCATTTTGTAGATATCTCCATCGCAGTTTCAGCCCCTAAAGGGCTGGTCGTTCCGGTAATAAGAAATGCTGAGTCCCTGTCATTCGCAGAGATCGAAAAGGAGGTACTCAACCTGGCTACCAAAGCAAGAGATAATAAACTAAGCATTGAGGAAATGACAGGCGGAACCTTTACAATAACCAATGGAGGGGTATTCGGATCAATGTTGTCTACACCTATCATCAATGCACCCCAGTCAGCCATTCTGGGCATGCATAATATCGTTGAACGACCGGTAGTTGAAAATGGCGACATCGTCGTTCGCCCGGTCATGTATGTAGCCCTCTCCTATGATCACCGCATAATCGATGGCAGGGAATCCGTTAGTTTCCTGGTCCGTATTAAGGAACTGCTTGAAGATCCGGCCAGGCTTATGCTTGAAATTTAATTTATTCAATTTTAAAAATATTGCCTGATGAAATACGATGTAACAATAATAGGCTCAGGGCCAGGAGGTTATGTTGCCGCTATCCGATGTGCTCAGCTTGGCATGAAAACAGCTATCATTGAGAAATATGAAACCCTGGGAGGCACTTGCCTTAATGTAGGATGCATCCCGTCAAAAGCATTGTTAGACTCTTCTGAACATTATTATAATGCCAGTAAACATTTCAAACAACATGGTATTGATCTTAAGGAATTGAAGGTGAACCTGCCACAAATGATCAAGCGAAAGGCAGAAGTAGTGAAAGATAATGTGAATGGGGTTGCCTACCTGATGAAAAAAAACAAGATCGATGTATTTCACGGCACCGGAAGTTTCAAAGACAAAAATACGATCACGATTAACGATAAGAAGGGAGAATCCCGGGACATCCAGACTGAAGGGGTGATCATCGCCACCGGGTCGAAACCCGCCATGCTTCCCTTTGTAAAGCCGGATAAAAAAAAGATCATTACTTCTACCGAAGCACTTGAGCCTAAAGAAGTGCCCGGTCATATGATCATTATTGGCGGAGGGATCATAGGCATGGAACTGGGATCGGTGTATGCAAGATTAGGCGCCCGCGTTACCGTCTTTGAATTCCTGGATTCCATCCTCCCGACGATGGACCGGGCCATGGGCAAAGAACTTCAGAAAGTATTGAAAAAAATGGGATTTGAGTTTAATCTCAGTCATAAAGTAACCGGAGTGAAATCCACTGCCCGGCAGGTCGTTATCAAAGCGGAGAATCCCAAAGGCGACACAATTGAAGTGAAAGGTGATTATTGCCTGGTCTCTGTCGGCCGGAAGCCCTTTACAGAAAACCTCGGACTTGAGAATATTGGATTGGAGACGGATAAACAGGGCCGTATTGAAGTAGATAATCAGCTACAGACCAGTATCGATAATATTTATGCGATTGGAGACGTCGTTAAAGGAGCTATGCTGGCACACAAGGCAGAGGAAGAGGGTGTTTTTGTTGCCGAAAGAATGGCAGGACAAAAACCGCATATCAACTATCGGCTTATCCCTTCAGTTGTGTACACCTGGCCGGAAGTAGCCGGAGTGGGTTATACGGAAGAGCAGCTAAAAGAAAAAAAACTGGACTATAAAACGGGATCTTTCCCTTTCAAAGCCTCCGGCAGGGCAAGGGCCAGTATGGACACGGATGGACTGGTCAAGGTTCTCGCTGATAATAAAACCGATGAAATACTGGGGGTTCATATCATTGGCCCAAGGGCGGCTGACATGATTGCGGAGGCCGTTGTTGCCATGGAATACAGGGCCTCTGCAGAAGATATTGCCAGAATATCACATGCACACCCCACCTATACTGAAGCCTTCAGGGAAGCCTGCCTGGCAGCAACGGATAACAGGGCTTTGCATGTTTGATCCGGGTTTTTTCTTGTTGTCAAGACTCGCATTCTGATGCCAATCGGATAAAGATCACAGTTTTTCTTTTTCCTTAGATGACATGGCTCATCATCAGTGCATAATTACACTATTGAATATTTTCGGTTTAGTGAAAGAATAGATTTTAATTTTCCACAATTAGACCTATTTTTGCGTCAATTTGAATTTACGTAATAATTATTCCAGACTATACCTATGCCTAAAGACACTAGTATCAAGTCCATACTAATCATCGGGAGTGGCCCCATAATTATAGGACAGGCTTGTGAGTTCGATTATTCCGGTTCACAGGCGGCCAGATCCCTCCGGGAGGAAGGGATAGAAATAACCCTGATCAATTCTAATCCGGCCACTATAATGACCGACCCTGTCACGGCTGACAACATCTATCTTAAACCACTTGAAAAGAAATCCATTATTGAGATCCTCAAGAAACATAAGATTGATGCGGTATTGCCAACTATGGGTGGGCAGACAGCCCTGAACCTGGCCATAGATTGCGATAATGCCGGGATCTGGGAGAAGTTCGGTGTAAGAGTAATTGGTGTTGACATTGATGCCATCAATACGACAGAAGACCGTGAAAAATTCAGACTCCGGATGAAGGAACTGGATATAAAAGTCTGTGAAGGTAAAACGGCCAGTTCATTCCTCCAGGGTAAAGAAATCGCCCAACAAATAGGGTTTCCCCTCGTGATCAGGCCCTCCTTTACCCTTGGCGGC
Source organism: uncultured Roseivirgaceae bacterium (assembly GCA_964645995.1). Lineage (GTDB taxonomy): Bacteria > Bacteroidota > Bacteroidia > Cytophagales > Cyclobacteriaceae > JAGTVG01. The sequence continues at coordinate 7,489 of CAZYDB010000086.1, read as the reverse complement.
TCAGGTGGCGGTTTTGTAGACACCCCGGAAGAGTTTGACAAAGCACTCACTAACGGTCTTCACACATCGCCTATCCACGAGGTATTGGTAGAGCAGAGTATCATGGGATGGAAAGAATACGAACTGGAGCTGCTTCGGGATAATCTCGGAAATGTGATCATCATCTGTTCGATAGAAAATTTTGACCCCATGGGCGTTCACACAGGAGATTCGATCACTGTAGCGCCAGCCATGACATTACCCGACACCATCTATCAGGAAATGCGTGATATGGCTATCCGGATGATGAATGGTATTGGCACCTTCGCCGGTGGTTGTAATGTGCAGTTCGCCGTGAATCCCGAGACAGATGAGATCGTAGGAGTGGAGATCAATCCCAGGGTATCAAGGTCATCAGCGCTGGCTTCAAAAGCTACAGGATATCCCATTGCTAAAATTGCTGCTAAACTTGCCATTGGATATAACCTGGATGAACTGAATAACCAGATCACAAAAACAACCTCAGCATTTTTTGAGCCTACGCTTGACTATGTGATCGTCAAGATTCCACGATGGAATTTCGATAAATTCAAAGGATCAGACCGCAAGCTGGGTTTATCCATGAAATCGGTTGGTGAAGTAATGGGCATTGGCAGGAACTTCCAGGAAGCCCTCCAGAAAGCCTGCCAGTCATTGGAGATCAAACGTAATGGCCTTGGTGCAGACGGGAGAGAATTAAAAGATCAACAGGCAATCCTTAAGAGCCTGGCCAACCCGAGCTGGAACCGGCTATTCCATATATATGATGCCTTTAAACTGGGCATACCTTTTAAAACCATTGAACAGCTAACCAAAATAGATAAATGGTTCCTCCAGCAGATCAATGAACTCGTGCATCTTGAAAAGGATATTGAAAAATTTACGGTAGACACAATCCCTGAAAATCTTATCCGTACTGCAAAAGAAAAAGGATATGCCGACCGTCAGATCGCACATCTGCTGGGATGCCTTGAGAGCCAGGTCTATAAACGCAGAAATGAGCTTGGGGTTAACCGTGTATATAAACTGGTTGATACCTGTGCTGCCGAATTTGAGGCCCATACGCCTTATTATTATTCGGCATTTGACCAGGAAAACGAATCCGCCGCAAGCGATAAAAAGAAAAAAGTTATCATTCTGGGATCAGGGCCAAACCGAATTGGTCAGGGTATTGAATTTGATTATTGTTGTGTTCACGGCGTGCTTGGTGCTAAAGAAGCTGGTTACGAGACCATCATGATCAACTGTAACCCCGAAACAGTTTCTACCGATTTCGATGTAGCGGATAAACTGTATTTTGAGCCCGTTTTCTGGGAACATATCTATGAAATTATACAGCATGAGAAGCCAATGGGTGTAATTGTTCAGCTCGGCGGTCAGACAGCCCTTAAACTGGCGGAAAAAATTAACCGGTATGGCATCCCAATACTGGGTACAAGTTATGAATCGCTTGACCTCGCTGAAGATCGCGGCAGCTTCTCCAAATTATTAAAAGATAATGACATTCCCTACCCTAAATTTGGTGTAATAGAAGATGCCGACCAGGCACTCGAACTTTCCAAGGAACTGGGATTTCCCCTGCTCGTAAGACCTTCCTATGTACTTGGCGGCCAAAGCATGAAAATTGTGATCAATGATCAGGAACTGGAATCTCATGTGGTGGACCTTTTTAAGGATATCCCCGGCAACAAGGTGCTTCTTGACCATTTTCTAGACGGTGCTATAGAGGCTGAGGCTGATGCGATATGTGACGGCGAAGATGTTTATATCATCGGGATCATGGAACATATCGAGCCAGCAGGTATACATTCCGGCGATTCCTATGCCGTACTGCCTCCTTACAACCTGGGTGATTTTGTAATGCAGCAAATAGAAGCACATACGAAGAAAATAGCCCTGGCATTAAAGACCGTTGGCCTGATCAATATCCAGTTTGCAATAAAAGATGATATAGTTTATGTGATCGAAGCCAACCCAAGGGCCTCCCGTACCGTACCTTTTATATGTAAAGCATACCAGGAAAATTATGTAAATTATGCTACAAGGATCATGCTGGGAGAAGCAAAATTGAAAGATTTCAATTTCAAGCCTTATAAACACGGGTATGCCATTAAAGAACCGGTATTTTCGTTCAACAAATTCCCTGATGTTAACAAAGAATTAGGACCCGAAATGAAATCAACCGGTGAATCGATCTATTTTATTGATGATCTGATGGATGATTATTTTCTTAAGATCTATTCGTACAGGAATTTGTATCTTAGCAGGTAAAGGAGAAAGGAATATGCTTAAACTATTGATTTTTGTTTTTTTATTTTTCGCTGTCATATATTACGTCTTGATTCTTCCATTTCGCCCAAGGCAAACGATCAATACTGACAGGCAAGAACGTAAAAGAGCCAAAGGTTCAAATGTAAATATCGACTATGTGCCTGATGAGCAAAAACATACAGGGGCAAAACATAAAGACGATGGAGATTACATTGATTATGAAGAAGTTAAGGAATGAAAACAGCTCCCGACTTTCTTTATAATTTGCGATTTCATTTTATCAAATGGAATAAATTTCTAACTTTAAACCCCTGTCAAAAGAACATTAAGTATGTCCTGGTTTCTTAGAAAGACAAAAGGCATCAAGACGCCTACTGAAAAAAAGAAGAATGTGCCAGACGGTCTCTGGTATAAAACGCCAAGCGGCAAGATCATACATATGCGGGAATTAAAAAATAACGCCTATGTATGCCCGGATGATGGATATCATGTCCGTATCGGCTCAAAAGAATACTTCGAAATATTATTTGATAAAAATAAATTTACCGAACTTGATGCCAATATAACTTCCGCCGACCCACTCAAATTTGTTGATTCAAAACCGTATGCCTCAAGGGTCAAATCCTCCATGCAGAAGACACATCTCAAGGATGCTATTCGAACTGCCTATGGCAAGATGAATGGCCTCAATGTTGTTGTCGGAAGCATGGATTTTACCTTTATCGGGGGATCAATGGGGTCGGTTGTGGGTGAAAAAATAGCCAGAGCAATTGATTTCGCCTTAAAAAAGAAATACCCCCTGATTATTATCTCAAAATCCGGAGGAGCAAGAATGATGGAGGCGGGTTTTTCCTTACTTCAAATGGCTAAGACTTCCTCCAAACTGGCGCTTCTGGATGAGGCTAAAGTTCCTTATATCTCATTAATGACAGACCCTACTACCGGAGGCGTTACGGCTTCCTTCGCCATGCTTGGCGATTTTAACATCGCAGAGCCCCAGGCTTTGATCGGCTTTGCCGGCCCCAGGGTTATCCGTGATACGATCGGAAAAGACCTTCCTAAAGAGTTTCAGACCTCTGAATTTCTGCTGGATAATGGATTCCTGGATTTTATAGTGGATCGCAGAAAATTAAAAACGACACTTACTACACTGCTGAATATGTTGAAACAGAAATAATTTTTTCAAACAACCAGACAAAACATCTTGTTAATTGATAAAATTGAGAACATTTTCAGAATCTCAAACACGGATTTTAATTTATATAAATATATTTGCAGTCGAAAATTTGTTTGAAAACTATTGATACATGGGTCCAGTAATTATATCATCGATTGTCGCCTTTTCACTTGTTATCTTATTGCTTGTATTCATTCTTCTCTTTGCCCAGTCCAAGTTGGTGCAAACCGGAGATGTTAAGATTGTGATAAATAACAATGAGGAAGAACCCGTTGTGGTTTCTGGCGGATCATCTTTGTTATCTACACTTTCTGCTCAGAAAATATTTCTCCCGTCGGCATGTGGCGGCGGAGGCACCTGTGCCATGTGTAAGTGTGTTATCGAAGATGGCGGCGGGGAAGTACTTCCCACCGAAGTAGGTCATTTAAGCCGGCAGGAACAAAAAGAAAATGTACGCTTATCCTGCCAGGTAAAGGTAAAGCAGGATATGAAGATCCGGATTCCGGAAGAAATATTCGGCATCAAAAAATGGGAGTGCGAAGTCGTATCTAATTACAATGTTTCTACCTTTATCAAAGAGTTTGTGGTAAGACTTCCTGAAGGCGAATCGCTGGACTTTCAATCCGGAGGTTATATTCAGATCGACGTACCTCCCGTGCAGGTCGATTTTGAGAATATGGATATCATCCCCAAGCCGGAACTGGGCCATCCGGAAGAGGTTTACAAAGAAGATTGGGATAAATTCAATATGTGGGATCTTAAGATGAAAAACAGTGAGGAGACCTTCAGGGCATATTCTATGGCGAATCATCCGGCAGAGGGAAATATCGTTATGCTGAATATTCGTATCGCCACTCCACCCTGGGATCGTTCTAAAGGTCAGTTTATGAATGTCAATCCCGGCATCTGCTCCTCATATGTGTTTAGCAGGAAGCCTGGCGATAAGGTGACAATCTCCGGACCATACGGTGAGTTCTTTATCAATCCTACTGAAAGGGAAATGATCTATATCGGCGGAGGAGCAGGTATGGCCCCCCTCCGTTCTCATATTTTTCATCTTTTCCATACTGAAAAGACTAAACGTAAGGTGAGTTACTGGTATGGAGGGAGATCAAAAAGAGAACTTTTCTATACCGAACACTTCAGGAAAATCGAAAAAGAATTTCCAAATTTCGGGTTTTATATAGGTCTTTCAGAACCTTTACCCGAGGATAACTGGAAAATTAAAAAGGCCCTTGATGATAACAAAGGAGATGGTTATGTTGGGTTTATCCATCAGGTACTTTACGATAATTATCTGAAAGATCATCCGGAACCGGAAGAAGTTGAATACTACCTCTGCGGCCCGCCCCTGATGAACGCCGCCGTACTGAAAATGCTTGATGACCTGGGTGTTCCGCCTGAGAATATCCGATTTGACGATTTCGGAGGATAAAGAAAGACATTCAATAAAAGAAAAAGGGAGAAATTTCTCCCTTTTTCTTTTATATTTAACCCTTGATCTTTTACCATAAACCTGACTTATGGATATTAAAATTTTTTTTTCCAGGGTTGAAGAATCCATATTTGATAAAATCGAGTCCAATTACTCGTTTTTTAAGAACTTATATCTGCCCGGTCCGGCATTCCCCGACATAAAAAAAGCCGATATTGCATTGATAGGCCTGGAAGAAAGCCGGGGAACCTCCAGAAATCAGGGTGCTGAAAATGGAGCCAACGAGATCAGGGAAAAGTTATACAACCTAAAAAAAGGAGACGGGACAAATAAAATAATTGACCTGGGTAATCTCAGAAACGGGCACTCCTATGAGGAAACCATCATGCGCCTGAAGGAGGTATGTCAGTACCTGATCGAAAACGAAGTTTTTCCACTGATATTCGGAGGGACCCATGACCTGGACTATGGAATATACCAGGCCTATGAAGGTATTGACAAACTTGTCAGCATTCTTAACGTAGATGCTTTTATTGATCTTGGTTTTGACGAAAAAAAGGATCCAAGCCATCGTCATGTAAACGACATACTCACCCATACACCCAATTACCTTTTCAATTTCAGCCAGATTGGTTATCAAACCTACCTGATCGAAAAGGAGAGTCTTGCTATGATGGAAAAACTTTATTTCGACACCTATCGCATTGGCAAATTGCGGCAGAACATTTATGAGATGGAGCCGGTGATCCGGGATGCCGATATGCTCAGCTTCGATATCACTGCCATAAAATCCAGCGATGCTCCCGGCAACTCCTATGCCCAGCCTTTCGGCCTTACCGGAGAAGAGGCTTGTCAATTATGCTGGTATGCCGGCCTTAATGAAAAAATGAGCTCGGCAGGCTTTTTTGAATATAACCCTGCGTGTGATGACACGAATAAAAAAACGGCCGCCGTTATCGCCACCATGATCTGGTATTTTATAGAAGGGTTTTATCACCGGAAAGATCATTTCAGCTTCAAGAGTAATTATTATATGAAATATGTGGTATCAATGCCTGGAGATCCTGATGCCCTGGTATTCTATAAAAGTAAACTTTCTGAAAAATGGTGGATAGAGGTGCCTTATCCGAGAGGGAAAAAGGTGTTCGACAGGAATTCTATCGTGCCTTGCAGTTATTCAGACTACCAGAAAGCGATGAAAGGTGAATTACCGGATAGATGGATCAACACACAGGCCAGATTAATATAAATATTAGTATCATGAAAGAGGATAATAATGATTATGTGGTAGGATATCCATTGGCTAGTCCACTGGAGCGGTTCCTGGCAGCCCTTGTTGACTGGCTGATAATAGGCGTACTCAGCGCAACCATCTTCGGAGCAATCCTTGGAATTGCGTATCTGCTGCTTAAGGACAGCCTTCCTTTTTTCCCCGGCCAGAGTATCGGCAAGAAGCTCTTCAGGATCAAGACGGTGGATAATATCACCTATGAACCGATAGTGAAAAAGTATGATGCCAGTGCGATCAGAAATATTACGCTTCTGATACCTGTATTCCAGTTTGTCGATGCATTTATGGTCTTCTCATCTGACAGAAAACGCTTTGGCGATCAGTGGGCCAATACAGTAGTGATCAAGGAAATCTGAGGTTATAATGGTTATAAGAATCCGGCTGACAGGGATCATATTACTATTTCTGTTTTTTCTATCCTGTGAAAAAAAGGACCCGGTTGATTTCCCGGACATAGAATTAATGATCGATGCCTGCTTTGCGGAAACCAGTGACAAAACCTTTGATATCATAACATGGAATCTAAGAGAGTTTCCCATCAGGGGCGTTCATACCATAAGGAATGTCGCAAATATTATCCTTTCCCAGAATGCCGACCTGGTTGCTCTTCAGGAGATCACGGGTGGATCAGTATTCAGTCAATTATTAGCCCTTTTACCAGGTTGGGAAGGATATATCGATGTTTCTTCAGACCTGAACCTGGCATTCCTCTATAAAAAAACGGAAGTTGATGCTATTGGTAAGCCGGAAGCCTTATTTAAAAACGAAGCCTATATATTTCCACGGCCCCCTCTTCTCCTATCTGTACGACATATCGGTGGCATGGAAATTTTTCTGATTAACATACATCTGAAATGTTGTGATGGCGAAGAAAACATCTACCGCAGGGCCGTTGCCTCCCGCCAGATAAAAGCCTATATTGATGATAAACTGAAAAATGAAGCCGTGATCGTGATAGGCGATTTCAATGATGAAATATCGCTTACCGATCCTCTCGAGAAAACTTTCGATAATTTTCTCCAGGATAGCCTCAGCTATGCCTTCGCCGACCTTCCGGTCGCTGAAGGGTCGGAAAAACACTGGTCTTACCCCTCCTGGCCAAGCCATCTCGATCATATCCTGATCACTGATGAATTGTTTGAGAGGAAAGATACGGTACTGACCCTCACCTATGACCAATGTGATGAAGGCTATTTTTCCTATATTTCCGATCACCGCCCCCTGATGATCCGGTTACAATAATAAAGTTGGCAAATTTCTTTGTCAGCCTTATCACCGGTTGTTTCAGTAACTTAGT
>CAZYDB010000085.1:0-15165 GCA_964645995.1 uncultured Roseivirgaceae bacterium | reverse complement strand
TAAGGAGGCATCGTAACTCCTCTTTCCAGCGGACCAACAGAGCCTGGCCGCAACGTAGAGTAGCCCCGGCCGGTCGCCCAGCCGAGGCCCTCACCAGATCCGTATATGGAGATTTCCACCGTACGGCTCCTCCGTTGACACGTCTCACGAGGCTGGCGCCCAAAGGCACAGACGTTCCCTTGGGCGCGGAAGTGGGAAGTCCTTCAGCAGGTCCCTGAAGCGCTCCCACGTTAGGCGCGACCGTTGGCTCCGGCGCCGGAGCCACTTGAACCAGGAACGCTGCGCCGAGTGTACGAGGAGACCCAGACTATGAAGGTTTCCTCGAATCCCGAAGTAGTTGAAGTGTCCCTGAAGTCGCCGCGCCAGCGCAGCGTGTTGCTCTGGAACCGACAGGTGACGATGGCGACGACACCAGTCGGAGACGGACTTCTTGGCCCGTCGCAGGCGCCCCACGCGGGTCTTGCAGGCCGGCTGCCAACGTCCATCCCAACGGGTCCGTCGCCAGTAGTGCGTGAACCCTAGGAAGTCGAAGGTGCTCGGCCCTTTGCCTCGGTGGGCGCCAGCCGGACGACGATAGTCCAGCAGGCGTGTCTTCTCGGGATGCAGATCCAGTCCAAAGAGCTCCAGTCGCCCGCGCAGCCAGCGCATGACCTGCTCGGCGTCGTCTTGGTGAGCGCAGCCGATCACGAAGTCGTCGCAGTACCGAATCAGGACGGCATCGCCCTTCAGCCGCGGACGGACCTCGCGCTCGAACCACACATCCAGGACGCTGTGCAGGTACACGTTGGCCAACAACGGAGACAAGGTCGAGCCTTGGACCGTACCGGTCTCTGGTGTGAGCTCCACACCAGCCTCGAGAATCCCCACGTGGAGACATTTGCCGACCAAACGCATCAGCGATTTGTCGGCGATACGCTGCTCGAGCAGCTCCTTGAGCTTCGAACGATCGATTCGGTCGAAACAGGAGACGATGTCTGCCTCGATCAGCCAATTGACCCTACCGACGCGGATGGCGTGGTTGAGGGCTCGGAGGGCATCATGGGCGCTTCGACCCGGCCGGAAACCATAGCTGCAATCCAGGAAATCCTGCTCGTAGATGGCCTCCAGAAGCTCGCGCAGGGCGTCCTGCACGATCTTGTCTTCCAGGCACGATATCCCAATCGGCCGCTGTTTGCCCCCTTCCTTGTCGATGTACACACGACGAATCGGCCGGTGGCGGTAACGCATCGACACGAGCTGTCGATGCAGGGTCTGGAGATTCTCCTCCAGCTCCTCGCCGTAGGCTTGTTTCGTCATACCATCGACACCAACCGCGGCGTTGTTCCGGATGCGCCGGTACGCTCGTCTGAGCGCGTCCACGTCGAGGTGGTGCGCTAGGGCGAGCATCCGGCGGTCCGGATTCTTCTGCGCCGCCTCTGCTACCCGCACGAGTCCCGGTGACATCCCCGGGAGGAATCTCTGTTCCATGGAAATGGTTCTCCCATGCGGCTCGTATCAACACGGGCTGCCTTTGCTCGGTCGGGTCCGCGTGCCGACTTGTTCCCCGACGTCAGCGCTCCTATTCAGCCCTCCGACTCCCTGGACTCATCGGCGGATGCTCCGGTTCCCCTTGCATTCCGCCTACCTCACGGTGGGTGACCTTTCAGGCTGGGATCGCTCACACCCACAAAGATGCGGTCCCTGCGGAGATTCGGATCCGGCTCCCCGGCGGCCGGACGATCGATGAGGAAGCACCAGGGTCTCCCAGGTTATTGGACCACCCTCGTACATACGTGTCGTAGTCGAGCACCTCGCCGGCTGCTCCGTCGCCTCGCCCTATTCGCGGTGACGGCGCTGCTGCCTTCAGGACCTATCAAACCTTGGGCTAGCCGGATTGAAACTTTCGATGGCTGCATTCCCACGACCCACATGGCCGTCTGCCTACGCATCAACCCCGCCGTTACCGCCGAGGCTGCAAGGCTGACTTCCGACCTGCCGGGCTCAGCTTTGGTCGGGCGGGATTTGAACCCGCTGGGCGGCGATTCCGATTTCTAAGGAGGCATCGTAACTCCTCTTTCCAGCGGACCAACAGAGCCTGGCCGCAACGATAGGCGTTTTTAGCAGCAACCAGCCCCTCCCAACAAGCTCGCACCCGCGGCCAGCTCGACCTGATTTCCTAGAGAGCCGCTTCCGCCAGCTCCACAGCCCCTTCTCCACCATAAAGCCAGTGTTTAGATACCGCCACCCGTGCACCCACTGATTCAGCCGCCTCCCTGATGATCCCTGTCTCAGCCGGATCATCGGTATGAAAATGGTTGATACAGACCACCGGCTGAATACCGCTCTTTCTGATGATATCGATATGAGCGAAAAGATTATCAAGACCTTTTTCCACCAGGGATGTATTTTTACTGGTATAGGATTTATCAATCGATTTTCCAGGAACAACCCTGGGACCACCTCCATGCATTTTTAACGACCGTACGGTGGTGACCAGCACCGAACAGTCGGGTGTAAGACCGCTATACCGGCATTTCAGGTTCCAGAATTTTTCAAACCCAATATCGGACCCGAATCCGCTTTCCGTCACATGATAGTCCCCCAGCTTCAACCCGATATAATCGGCAATTATGGAGGACTGGCCCAAGGCAATATTGGCAAAAGGGCCGGCATGGACCAGTACCGGTTGGCCTTCAAGGGTCTGTATCAGGTTAGGATATATTACCTTGGCCAATAGCGCCGTCATGGCTCCGTCAACTTCAAGGTCGCCGGCAGTGATCGAATTGCCCTTTTTATCATAGGCCACGATCATCCTGCCTATCCGCTCCCGAAAATCTTTCAGATCGACGGAGATCGCCAGAATAGCCATGATCTCAGAGGATACACTGATCTGAAACCCGCTCTTCATCATAAAACCATCCATTTTCCCTCCGAGGCCAATAACTATCTCACGCAGGGCCTGGGCACTGAAATCCATAGCCCATCCGATGGAAATATTGCGGGGGTCAATATCCAGCCGCTTAAGATTCTTTTTTAACAGTACATTATCAGAATAATTGAACTCATGTTGTATCCGGCTGGTCAGGGCTACCATGGCCAGGTTATGAGCGTTAGTGATCGCATCAATATCACCTGTCAGCCCAAGGCTGAAATCCGTTAAAGGAACACATTGGGCAAGACCTCCTCCTGCCGCCGAGCCCTTGATATTGAAAGTAGGTCCGCCGGAGGGTTGCCGGATAGCACCTACTGCTTTTTTGCCGATCTGACCCAGCCCTTCCAGCAAGCCTATCGTCGTCGTGGACTTACCCTCTCCCAGGGGAGTAGGGGTAATGGCAGTAACATCAACATACTTGCCGTTTTCCTGGTCTTTAAACCTGGACAATATGCTTCTGTAATCTAATTTTCCTACAAAATGTCCGTAAGGAAGTACTTCCGACTGCTGCAGGCCAAGCTCATCACGCAATTCATAGATCTTTTTCATTTCCTTCTCAGCGGCCTGTGCAATTTTCCAGTCGGGGGTTGTAATCGGGTCCATCTTTTTAGCCATCATGCAAAAGGTTTATGTTATATTATAAATTTATAAAAAATCAAAATTATATTCGGCATTTTAGCAATAAAATTTCGTTGGTAAAATTATATTTTGGGGTGTAGCTAAGGCCTGAAAAACAATTAAATTGCCTTACCTTAATATTTGATGAGCCGTTGGGTCTGAGACGAACCGGAACTGTTAACCAGCTTCAGCAGGTACATGCCCTGAGTAAGGCGGGCAATATCTATTTGGATTAACCTGTAGGCTTCCACAGAAACCGGATTTTCGAGCTGTTGCCCGAGTGCATTGTACATAATAACCCGGCCATCATCATTAGCAAGCAGGTTAAGCATATTGCCTTTCTCAAGGGGGTTGGGATAAACCTTTAAAGAGAGTTCACTCGTGTCTCCATTCCCCTGATGGCTGATATTTCTGTAAAAAAGAAGACCTCCGGAGATTGTTCCGGCAAGTACCACTGGGTATTCATCAGCAAACAGAGCCCCCCCCGTCAACCAGGACTGATAGCCAAGCATGGCCGTATCTAATTGGTCTGTCATAGGTTTTCTGAGAATGTTATATACCTTTTCAGGATCGTTCTGATAATGCTTATATAGTATCAGATCACCGGTATAATCCGTGGTTAAAAGATCATCCTGCCCATCAAGGTCCAGGTCTATTACAAAAGGCACCAGATTTCTTCTGAAGGTAATGAAATCATCATCAATACCTAAAAATGCCGCCTCTTCCAATGTAAAAAAAGGTTGTTCATCATTGCCGATATTCATATAATACGCCAAACGGCCGGTCGATTTGCCAACCAACAGATCTACTAAGCCATCCTTGTTGACATCAGTAAACAAAGGCGTATCAAAATTCCGGATGTCCAGGTCAAGCATCTCAAATTCATTGGTGTCAAAAGCCAATCCCCTTCCGGGCCTGTTGGAATTAACGTACCAGCGTGTCTGAATATCCCCGTTATCAGGATCCATAGCGGTCACTGCTAGGTCGACAGCGCCGTCGTGGTTGAGATCTGCAAAGACAGGCATGAGGTTTATGTTTTTCAAACTACTGAGACCCAGATAATCATTATCGGCCATCTCGAAAACCGGATTCAGGGCATCACCCGTGTTAACATACATCCTTATATACCCATAGAAAATATCTTCTGATTGCTTCCCATTGCCTCCAATGATAAGGTCCAGGTCGCCATCCCCGTCAATATCCACCAATGAAGGGACGGCATTATCTCCAAGATCGATCATGGTTGATTGCAAAAACCTTTTGGTAACAAAGGAAAAATCAGGAAGTTCATTGGTGCCGGTATTCTTATAAAACCAGGCTGAATGAGCGAAATCGATGGCATAATCAATATTATATTGTTCGTTCGGGGCGACAAGAAGGTCTTTAACACCATCAAAGTCAAAGTCCTCAAAATAGGCTGCCGGATGGATATGGAAATTAGCCGGTTTCCCGGGGTTAGGAAAGGTATCTACAAAATAAGTCATTTTCGCTTCTTCCGGGGTGCCAACATTTTCAAGGTAATACAGTTCATCACATTGCTCATGGCCTCCGAGGAAGTCTTTATCTCCATCATTATCCATATCGATCAATGTCAGGCTTTTGCCCCCGGGGTGCATCACCCTTCCCAAGGGAGGAGGATCCGAGCAGGTCTCTCCAAACTCCAAAAAAGCATACCAGTTGCAATCACATTCTTCAAAATAACCCCAGTTCCGGCTGACGAGCTCAAAATCCAGGGAACCGCAGGATCCGGTCCTTTCCACACTCATGTTCTTATGATGCCTGATATAGCCGCCAATAGCAAAATTATAGACGAGGATATCCAGATCACCATCCCCGTCGACGTCATCGATCGCCGGCAAATCCGTGATATTCACCTGCAGGTTGATCAGGCCGGAGTTGGTCAGCGAAAGGACCGGGTCGGCCACTAATTCCCATGACAAGGGGCCGCCTGGTGGACTTATGTTGCGATAAGCCTTCATCCCCCTTTCGGTATTGGCGAATATATCTTTACGGCCGTCGCAGTCATAATCACGGAACACGATCCATCCTTCAATATCCTCAGGGAAAAAATCGCGGTAGGCCGGGTGATAGATAAAACTATCGTTGATCTTAAGATAGGTGTGAAAAAGGTTTGAAGACCTGTCATAAACTACCAGATCTTCCTGCCCGTCAGCATTCATGTCGATCCTGCTGAACTGACCTGCATTCAGTCCCCCTGACCATGCATTTTCCAATAAAATATCATTCTCAAATACCTGAACAGAAGAATCATACCTAAGGTGTACCTGCGCAGTCCCTTCAATTACAAAAGTCAATAAAAAAACTATTCCGGCGGTGATCAGTCTAATAATATCCATCCCTTGCACCATAATAAATTTTCCAACTATTCTCTACTACTATTATAAAGTTACTTTCTATATTCGAAGAATTGTTAAAATCCGGGAATAAATGATCGATGAACTTTATACTAAATACCTTCAATGCAATGGCGTAAGCATCGATACGCGCACACTTCAGCACGGCGATCTGTTCTTCGCCCTGAAGGGACCGAATTTTGATGCCAACAAACTGGCCGGTAAAGCTGTCGATGCCGGTGCCGGCCTGGTAGTGATCGACGATCCTGATTATGCAATAAAAGGCAAATCGTTCCTGGTGGACGATGTTTTGAAAACCCTCCAGCGGTTAGCTAACCATCACAGGAAACAGCTTACTATACCCATGATAGGCATCACGGGAAGCAATGGCAAAACCACCACCAAGGAGCTCCTGCAGGCGGTATTAGCAAAAAAATACAGGACCTATGCCACCAGGGGCAACCTGAATAACCATATTGGCGTCCCGCTGACACTACTTAGTACCGGCGAGGATACCGAACTGGCTATCATTGAAATGGGCGCTAACAAAATCGGCGATATAAAAGAACTCTGCGAGATCGCCGAGCCGACCCATGGGATGATAACCAATATCGGCAAGGCTCATATTGAAGGCTTCGGCAGTGAAGAAGGGGTGCTGCGTGGCAAAACCGAGCTATTCGACTGGCTGAAAAAAACAGGGGGGACGGTATTTATCAATTCAAACGATCCGGTACTTTTCAATAGGGTAAAAATGTTTGAAGAACCCGTCCTTTTTCCCGGAAAAGAAGATTTTTATTCCTGTGAAATTGAAAGGATATATCCTTTTATAAAGGTCCGGACCCGTGATGGCATGCGTATCCAATCCAGGCTTATCGGCGCTTACAATTTCTCGAATATTGCTGCCGCTCTGTGTTTTGGAAAATATTTTAACGTGCCCGATAAGATGGCCAAAGAGGCTATAGAAGACTATTCCCCGGAAAATAACCGGTCCCAGATCATTCATAAAGGATCTAATATGGTCATCCTCGATGCTTATAATGCAAATCCTGATTCCATGGAAGCAGCCCTGCAGAACTTTGACGCAATAGAGGCAGACCATAAGACTGTAGTCCTTGGCGATATGTATGAGCTGGGTGATATTACCGAACAAGAACACCGAAAAACAGGGAGATATACGCTTGATAAAGGGTATGACAGGGTTATCTTCTGCGGTGAGCGGATGAAGTATGCCTTTGAAGAGAACCGGTCGGGCCTATACTTTTCAACCCGTGATGAACTTATTAGCTTTATAAAGGAGAATCCCGTTCGAAACCATATCATCCTGATAAAAGGCTCCAGGGCGATGGCACTCGAACAGATCCTTGATCATTTATAATCCATAAACCATGAAAGAGATCCTTGATTTTCTGACTGCACTGAAAAATAATAACAACAAACCCTGGATGGATAATAACCGGGAATCGTATCTGAAGGTAAAGAATCTGTTTCAAAAGCTGATCGCCGAACTGATCGAAAAGATAGCTGTATTTGACCCTTCAGTCATTGGCGTACAACCGAAAAACTGTATTTTCAGACTTAACAGAGACATCCGGTTCAGCAAAGATAAGCGTCCCTACAAAGAAAATTTCGGGGCCTTTATCAGTGAACAAGGCAAGAAAGGTGTTGCCGGCGGGTATTATATCCACCTTCAACCGGGACAACATATGCTCGCCGGAGGATCGTATATGCCTCCGCCCGACGTATTGAATAAGATCAGGCAGGAAATTGACTACAACCCTGATCCGCTCCTCGGGTATATGGAAAGCGAAACATTCAAAAAACTCTTCGGAACGCTGGAAGGCGACAAGCTGAAAACGGCACCGAAAGGATACCCCTCCGACCATCCGCATATTGATCTGATCAACCATAAGAGCTTTATCGTATTCCATAACCTTACTGATAAACAAGTGCTTGCTCCGGGATTCTTGGATCGGGCGATTGTAACCTTCCAGGCCATCAAGCCACTGAATAATTATATCAGGAACGCTTTGAGCTGACGGCTTTGCCGATAAGTGGATGTGACAAACCCCTTCGGCCTTCTTCTAACTGAATTCTGAGGGCGCTCCCAGCGAAGAACAGTAAAAACATTTATCGGTACCCTCATGATGCCTGTAAGGAATGGAGGGATCAAAGATCTCCTCAACGAGTTTCTCAAGTAGCTCTTCATACTCCTCAAGGTTCGTCCGGATATCAGTCACCGGCATGGGGACAGCGTAGATGCCCGGTTTGATTTTAACACGGAGATCGAAATCTTCTTTATGCAGTTCTTTGAAATTGTACAGGCAGGGGATGACAGGACGGGTATTCTCAGGATGATTACGCACATACAGCATAGCATACATAAAGATCTGGAAAGCGGCTTTATTCCTGTTATTATCACCGGGATTAAAGAGGCCTTCTACAGAATTAAAAACAGCAGTATCCTTTCCGCTTTTATAGTCAACAATCCTTACACTGTCGTCCTTAATGTCTATCCGGTCTATACTACCCCTGATGCGTACCTGCTGTATTTGTCCGGCTACCGGAATCGTTAAGATCATGGCATACGATTTTTCAAGTCCCATAATCCTGAAAGGTATATCCCGCATATCATGGTCCAGAATTTTACGTACATATTTTAATATGATCTCACGACCAAGTATGTTCTTTCCTTCAAACCTGAATTCACCGGGCCGATCATGAAATCCATGGTAGAGGGCGAATCCATCACGGACCGCATCATCCATCCGGCCATAAAGACTTTTGAAATCCTTTTCACTCAAATTTTTCCCGGTGAGCGGTTCATATAATTTCTCCATGGCTTTATGAAGGATATTACCAAATTTGGCATAATCCAGGTCCTCCGTCACCTCAGGTTTTTCGTCAATGTCATAGACATTCCGGTAGCAGAAACTCAAGGGACAAGAAAGGTAAAGGTTCAGCTTGGAAGGGGTCAGGTATTTTTCTTCTCCCGGTTTCCCGGCATAAAACCTTGACAAACGCTCCCGGACAGCATCATCCTTAGCGATCACTACCGGAGAAAGGGCGGAAACAGATACTTCATTCAGTAAAGATCTCATCCTCAACGGGTGATCGGTCTCAAAATTTAGCTGATGGATAAAACGGCTGGGTTCGGATTTCCTGTTGTTGGCCTCTTCGGTATTATAAATAAGATGAATATGGGAGGCCCGTTGCAGGAGCCTGTAGAACAGGTAGGCATACATGGCGTCCTGGCTCTCGGGGAGCGGTAAACCAAAGGCTTTGCGAACATTAAAAGGAATAAACGAATGATGTCCGGCAGCTTTGGGCACAGTCCCTTCATTGGCACACATGATGATAACATGTTTAAAATCAAGGTTCCGGGTTTCCAGAAGGCCCATGATCTGAAGACCTTCCAGCGGTTCGCCCGTAAAAGGAACCTTTTCAAACCTCGCATAAGTCCGGATCACACGACGAAGTAGCCCGGCAGACAGCTTGATATCCCGGTGCTGAAAAATATCCTTTAACCGGTTAAGGAACTTATAAAATTCAATTGAAAATTCCTTTTCGAAAAAATGGGTGTCGGTTTCGTAATCCTCAAAAGAGTGCCTTACGAGAAGCAACACCCGTAGAAGATGATCCACCAGATCATCAGCATCCTTTATCACCCTGAAGAGTTCTTCCGGTAATGCCGGATGATTAAAAAAGTCGTCAGGAACATAAATCAGGTTTCTTGATTGGATCCGGTGGATAAGTTCCTCACGAATACTACCCATAAGGCCTGATATAAAAGGATGATTTAACAGGCTGACGACCGGGCGGTGGTTAAACCAGCATTTCTCCCGGCCGATCCTTGCTTTCTCCTGTAGTTCAAGAAGCAAGTCTATCAGACTGTAGAAAGAGGAGTTCCTTAAAGAATAACCCATAGTTATATTAATGCGGCTGAGCTTATCGGGGAGGGAATAAAGTAATAATGGAAGCAAACCTTCATCCGGGAGAATTACGGCCGTATCTTCCATGGAGAGGGTATTGCTGGTGGAGGAGGTCTCATTAACGATGGCCCCCGCAATTTTAGCCTGCCCTGTATATTGCGATGACGCGTAAACCCGGATGTCCTTTGACTGGGATACAAAATTATCCGGCACGGTCCCGGGAAAGGAAGCCCTGAAAACCTCATCCCGATAATATTTCCTGAGGAAATAACCGGCTTCATGGACAGGGTCATCAAAATAATGCTGGTCCAGGTCCCAGTAAATCGTGCTGCCGGTATTTTTCAAAAACCATTTGATGATCTTTTCCTCGGCAAGGGTCAACGCATTAAATCCGGCAAATACCACGTTGCCCTTATCCCATTTGAAAGCTTCCCGGCCCATATCATTAACCACCGACCGGTAGATCATACCCTGATAACCGTATCCCTCTTTCAGCAGTTTTTTCTGAAAATTATGATAAAGGGCTTTAAGCTTCGTCCAGAATAAAAGGAACTGCTCCTTATGAACGGACTCCTTGCCTCCGGCAGAGGACCAGAAGCTGGCCAGTGCCTGTTTCTGTTCTTCCGGAAAAAATTGGAACCTTGCATCTATCTCCTTAAGGTTTTTCAGGGTTGAAAAGACATCATCCGGATTTACGAGATACTTATCCACCTCATCAAAGTCCTTTAAAAGCATGTCCCCCCAGAAATAAAATTTATCAAATGTTTCGCCGGAAGCGATCCTTGCCTGGTAAACATCAAAAAGATCCAGCAACATCGTAAGCTGGTCTCCCTTCTTTATCCCTGCCAATGAATAAACGAAATCTTCAAAACTTATGATCCGTGGCGACCATACAGGTTGCTGAATTAATCCCGCCAGGGCCTTTGTAAAAAACAGGCCGGCCCTCCTGTTCGGGAACACCACCCACAGGTCGTGCATACCTTCAGGGTATTTCCGGAAAATTTTTTCAGCCATTTCCTGTAAAAATCCTTTATCCATTATTTGCTTTTAAATCTGCACCAGTTCCCCCGTCCCAAGGTATAAGAGATAACCTTCAGTATCGGTATAACCCATTTCTTTTAAAATATTTTTGTATTCACTAACCTGCTTATAATCTTCCTTACGTTCAAAACCTGTTTTATAATCGACCACTATTGCTTTATTCTCCCGAAGCATTACGCGATCCATCCGGCTCATCTCTCCTGTTCGCGGCAAAACGGGTACTTCGGTCCTTACTTCCCAGCCTCCCCCAAACCAATCTTCTATTATATCATTTTTCCAGATGCCGGTCAGCATATCTTCCAGAGATCTCCTGTCCTCCCGGTCGATATGGCCCGCACGTACCGCTTCATCCAGCACATTGCCCATCTCCTCCTTGTGCAGGATCCTGGACAGTATTTCATGCAGAAGTATTCCCATGTTGACTTTTTCATGGGTGGAACCTGTATCTTTTTCTTTTGAAAATATATCCGGCTGCTTCCGGATCGCTATCTTATCATACCACCGCCCGGAAGTATAAACCGGTATGGTAAATAGATCAGCATCTTTTTCCCGTAGTACCTGCCGTATTTCGCCCATGCTGAAGACATTCCCTTCCGGGTCCCAATAATCTCCCAACGGAAGATGAGGTTCTCCCTCCCGCTCTTCCTCTACTTTTTCAGTCAAATGAAATACCGCGTGTAATACATCCCCTACATTCCTGATATCATTTGTCCGGGAGGGGTTATCAGCAAATACAAAGAGGCCGCTTACCGCCCTTGTCAGGGTAACATACAACAGGTTAAGATTATCCATATAAGCCATTGACATCTCCTCGAAATAGGATTCACGAAAATGGGAAGCAGCAAGTGCCTTTTCATATTTCACCGGATAGTAGGGTAATTCCCTTAAAGGACCGGTAGCGGCGGGAGACCATATCACCGTGCTGTTCGGTTTATGATCAAGAGGCCAGGAACAGAAAGGGACCAGCACCATCTCAAACTCCAGCCCTTTGGCCTGATGGATGGTCATGATCCGTATGGCATCCTGCTTTTCGGAAGGCTTGATAGACTGCTGATGGCCTTCCGCCGACCACCATTCCAGGAAAGCATGAAGGTCACCATTATTCTTTTCTTTGAAGTCAAGAACAACATTCTGTAATCCAAGCAGGTACGATTGTTCTTCCTTATACCGGTGGAGGTCAAGTTTCTGGATGACCACCTCCACCAGGTCTTCGAGGGGCAATACCTTGTACCGATGGTAAGAGATGATCATACGGTTGTTGATGAGCCTGCTGTTAAGCGCAGGCTCGGCTTGTGCCTCAAGCGCCTGGTTCAGGAGCCATTCAAAGGCAAGGGTATCGGCATCTTCTGCCATTACCGCCAGCCAGTAATATAAGTTGACTCTGGCGAGTCTGTCCTGATCATTGACTACAAGTTGCATAAAATGAATCACGGCATTCACAGCCGGAGAGGCCGACAGGAAGAGAGATTCGGAAGAAACGACGTCATAGCGATAGGAACCTCCTGCTGCCTGTTCTTTTTTCAGTGTCAGCAGATAATCAGCAATTTTTTTACCTTCAGCCCTGGTGCGCACCAGTACCGCGATATCCCGTAAACCATAACCATGATCCTGAATTATTCTGATCGTATTACCCACTTCTTCAAGGATCTGCTCCCGGCGTGAAGGTTGACCCTCCTCCTGCATGTCTTTAAAAAAACGGACCTGCACCACACCTCCCGGCTGCAACACCGGCTCGGGTGGGAGTTGTTGAGGAGCCTCTTCATACACCCTGGCGAACTTATCGCCAAAGGACAATAGCCTTTCGTCCGCCTCACCGGTCATGGTGGTTACCTGATGGGCAAACAACCGGTTGAGCACGACAGGGATTTTTCTGAATACGGTGTTATTAAACCGAATAACCCGTTCCCGGCTTCGCCAGTTCACATTCAGTGCCTCCACTTCCAGGTATTCCCTGCCGATCTCCTGCTCAGCCTTCGCCTGCAGGATCTGCCAGTCACCCCCCCGCCACCGGTAAATGGACTGCTTCACATCGCCAACAATCATATTGAACTGACCCATCGCCAGGGCATTGCGAATAAGCGGCATGAAATTATTCCATTGAAAAAGGCTGGTATCCTGAAATTCATCGATCAGGAAATGCTGGTAATAATTACCCGCCTTTTCATAGATATACGGAGCATCATTTTCACCGATGATCACCTTCAGCAAATGAGAAAGATCCGAGATGAGTATGCATTCGTTCCGGTCACGGTATAACGCCAACTGGTTGACAAGATTTGAATATATGCCGAGGTTATAGAATAACTTCAAAACAAGTGCATAGGTGTTCTGCTCCGTTATATTGGCGCGGTAGTAGTCAATTGCATCCCGGTACAGGTTAAAAAGACCGGATTCGAGGGCCTGCAGAATTGCTTCCTTGCGGTCCGACTTTTTTGTATACCATTCTTCGGCATCCTGATAGGCTTTCTCCTGGTATGAATTGGGTTCAAAACTGCCTCCCCCGGACATCTTCACAAACAAAGCACCCGGCCCCCTGCCTTTTCGCGAAAGATCCTCAAGGGTGAGAGCATGTTCCGATAGTATGGCAAGCCCCTTCCGCCCGTATTCCTGCAGTTTCCTTTTAAAAATCTCGCGTTCCTTTCTCAGCTTATCCATCACCAGGCCCAGCTGCCTCTTATCACCCATCCCCTGTCCGAAGGCATCCATGTATTGGTGAAAAGACTCATAGTAGATCTGCCTGGCCAGCTCACGCACCTCAGGCCTTATATCCCATCCCTTGTCGTCTTCGATCCTCGTTTCGGTAAAACGCGTCAACCAATCCAGCAATAAACGGTCGTCTTCAAGCTCCAGGTAAAGCTGATCGATGATATCCTCGGTAACCCTGACCCGGTCGAATTCAATGGTAAAACCAACCTGTATGCCAATATCACGGGCAAAAGCGGTTATCACCCGCTGAAAAAAACTGTCTATCGTCCCTACAGAAAAATAAGAATAGCCATGGAGAATTGCACGCAGGGTTTCCTTCGCTCTTTCCCTGAGAGTAAATGTATCAATCTTTAGCGTTTCCGTCAACTGCCGTTCGAACACCTCACCGGCCTGTCCCCTGGAAAGCTCATCTGCCTTTTCGAGTATGCGGCTCTTCATCTCATTGGCAGCCTTGTTGGTGAAGGTGACAGCCAGGATCCTCCTGTAATGTTCAGGATAGCGCAGGGCCAGCTTTAAATATTCAAGGGTAAGCCGGTAGGTCTTTCCCGACCCCGCTGAAGAACGGTATATCTTAAACAAAGAATGTTGACCCGTATCAAGCATAACAATTAGTCTCCCTTAGGTTTTAACCCCGTTGCGTAACTAGGTGATAATAAATTTTTTAAATTGTAAAGACGGTTTATTTTGATAATCGTTTATGAATAATCGAGGTTAAAAATACGCGTAATGTATCTTTCAAAACACAATTTAGAACAGATAATCCATGTCCTGCAACTTTTCATCCAATATCCGTTGTAAAAACAATCATTTGAAAGTATTTTTGGCTTGTTTAAAATCAATCTAAATAAAGTGCGGGGATGGGGAAGACCATCGCAGATCTTAAGGTAGGTGAAATGGCGATCATCAAAGGGTACGAATCGCATGATTATACCTATAAATTACTGGAAATGGGATTCATTCCGGGGTCTACGGTCAAGGTCAACTACAAAGCGCCTCTTGGTGATCCCTTATCGGTACGGGTTTCAGGGTACAATGTAGCGTTGCGTCTGGAGGAGGCCGCCATCATCACTGTAGAATAAAAGTTTACATGCCTGATAAAGAAAAAATAGTTGTTGCTTTAGTGGGGAATCCTAATTCAGGTAAGACTTCTCTCTTCAATCAATTAACCGGCCTTAACCAGAAGATCGGAAATTATCCCGGTGTTACGGTAGATAAGAAATCAGGGACCTTCGCCCTGGGGGATGGGAAAAAAGTAGAAGTCATAGACCTGCCCGGCGCCTACAGTATTTATCCCCGTTCGGAGGATGAGCGGGTAGTATTTGACTTGCTTAACAGCTTCAATGATACCGAAAGGCCGGATGTGGTCATCGCCATTGCCGATGCGGTGAACCTGAAAAGAAATTTATTGCTTTTTACCCAGTTATACGACATGGGAATCCCGGTAATCCTGGCCTTAAATATGATGGATGTCGCCGAAAGATCAGGTATTATCATAGATATCGAGCGGATAAGGAAAGTACTTAAAGTACCGGTGGTCTGTATCAATGCCAGAACAGGCAAAGGCATTCAGGATATACCAATGGTGCTCCGAAACGCTGGCGTGATT
>CAZYDB010000084.1:0-15169 GCA_964645995.1 uncultured Roseivirgaceae bacterium | reverse complement strand
GATCTTTCAATCTGATGAGAAACCTGGTTTTGTACTGGTTGGTTATTTTTGATTGCCTGATGATCTGGTCCATGTTACTGACCAGCTCGGCATAGTCAACGGCCTGAAACTTTTTTAATTTTTTCAGGCTTTTTTTCAGGTCATCTTTCCCAATAGGCTTCAGCAGGTAATCGATGCTGTTGACCTTAAAGGCCTCCAGCGCATATTCATCATAGGCGGTCGTAAAAATGATCGGGGCCGTAATTTCTACTTCCGAAAAAATATGAAAGGATTGACCATCTGCCAGTTGTATATCGAGGAAGACCAGGTCGGGCATATCATTTTTTCTGAACCATAAAATGGCTTGCTCCACACTGTCTAGCTGGCCGATAACCCTGATGGCCGGGTCAACCTCCCCGATCAGGCTGATCAGCCGTTTAGCGGCCGGAATTTCATCTTCAATGATCAGCGCCTTCATATTGTTTCACTTTTATCAATGGCACCCTGATGGAAAAAAAATCCTTCTCATCCCGGACCTGCACCTGGTCTCCTGTATAAAGCGCATATCTTTTCCGGATATTGTCCAGGCCGGTCCCGGTACCCGGCTCCCCCTCCTTTTTAATATTCCTGTTATTCCACACCTCAAGACAATGTTCATCCACCGATATCCTGATGGTAAGCGGTTTCGTCCGTGATACCGCATTATGTTTTACGGCATTTTCGATGATCAACTGAAGGGTGAGAACCGGCAGCTTCAAGGCCATAGCCTCATTAGGTATTTCCTGCCGGATTTTCAGGTTTTCACCAAATCGTATCTGCATCAGGAATATATAATTCTCCACCATAACAAGCTCTTCCTTTAACGAAACAAGGTCCCGTTTTTCGCCCTGAAGCGTATACCGGTACACATCCGATAATTTCTGTGTAAA
Source organism: uncultured Roseivirgaceae bacterium (assembly GCA_964645995.1). Classification (GTDB taxonomy): domain Bacteria; phylum Bacteroidota; class Bacteroidia; order Cytophagales; family Cyclobacteriaceae; genus JAGTVG01. Next base: position 14,261 of record CAZYDB010000084.1, on the reverse strand, counting down.
GCGAATGGCCAGCTCCTGGTTTTCCTGAATCAGCGACATCAGCGCGTTCAGGGAATTGAAGAGGAAATGTGGATTAACCTGGCTGGTGAGTGCATTCAGTTCACTTTCGATATTGGATCTTTTGATCGCTTCTTTTTCTTCAATGGACTGCCTGAATAATATAAAATATGAGGCTGCGCCATTGATGGAACTGATCAAGGCCGTCACCCCCACACCGAAAAGATAGATGGCAAAAAACTTTCTCAGGGTAATCTGAAACTGGAACATAATCCCCTCCCATACAATACTAACAACCAGGCTATAAATCAATATAAAGAGAATAGTGACACCCAGTCGTATTTTTACCTGATCAAATCGCGGGTATCTCCTGATGGCGAAAAAAAAGAAGCGGTAATTCCCTTCCCAGAGCACAAAGGTGTAGTAGTAAGCAGACAGGATCAGCCGCCAGTCGGGATCATCGAAGAAGACGAAGAACAGGGAAGCAATGGCCGTGGCCACAAGAAATATGGCCACAAACCTGCCTTTTTGGGATCCGATATGTTCTTCTTCAAGACTCATTCACATTGCATTTTCATACTTTAAAGATAATGAGATTTAGAATAAAATCCGGTATTGGACCATGGGCCACATTCCCAGTTGGTTGGTGGTGGCGATTTCTTCCGTCAGCGGATCATACCTTTCCATGAACACATTCTGATGACCGGTCACATTCTGGATATCCAAAACCCATTCCTGTGTGATCCTGCGCATCTGCATCCGGAAGGTCACTTTGATATCGGCACGGAAATAGTCGGGATAACGATCCTCATAGGCCTTTTCTTCGTCATAGACCGAATAACCTGCCTGACGGGATGCCTCGAGGTCTATCGGGATGTACCGCCTGTTGCCGGCATGGGTAAACTTCAGATCAAACGCGATGGCATTCCCTTTTTTCCCAAGACTCCATTCTTTACCAAACAGGCCATTCACCACATGGTTGCCGTTAAAAGCGGAATTCCTTTCAATGCCATCGCTCGCAGTATAAGTAGACTCGAAGAAGGAACCTGTCATCAGGAAATACCAGGAATTGCTGAAGTATTTTTCCAGCGTCATTTCGATCCCGGTATTGCTTCCCGTTCCTTCATTCACCAGGCTATCGGCGTCGGGGAAACCGAAGTCCGTTCCGAAATTAAGCATGGAAAAAAGGCTTTCCGACCGCTCGACCGGCACATCAAACAACCGCTGGTGATAAGCTTCCACCACCAGTTTCAGGTTGGGTGTGATCATCCTGGAGTAGCCCATCACAAAATGATCGGAGCCTGTGAAACCAAGATCGTTATTCGTAATGTTCTTACTCCCGTCGGACAGCCTTGTTTCGGTAAAATATATGGTCATGGGTTGCGCCTGGTGATGTCTTCCATAGGCGATCCTGAGACTCTGCCAGGAATTGATCTGGTACTTGACGCCAATTCTGGGCTCAAGTGCTCTGGAATTATCATTCAGGGTCAATTGCTGATAATGAAGTCCGGAATTCACCGTCCATTGGTCATTGAACTTATGCTGCCAGGAGACATAGGATTGGATCATGAAGGAATTACCCGTATAGTTGATGCCATTCAGGTTCGGACGGCCATTGGAAAGTTCAAATATTTCGCGATCCATACTGGACCCGATATAATCCAGCAACACACCTGCTTCGATAAGGTTTCGAACGTTAGACTTATGATGGAATACGGAGGTCCATGATATTTTCGACTCCCTGATGTCATTGGAGGCATAGGGCTGCACATCGATCACGTCAAATTGCTCATTCCTGAAAACGGTATCTACTTCAGCGCCGAAAGCCGTACCAGACCAGGCAATAGTGTTCTTCAAATAGCTTTTCTTCCCGATGAATTTCAGGTAATCCAGTCCGACCACACCGGTTTCAGACTTGTTGTAGATATCGAGGTCCGAACCATTATAAAGATTATCCTCAATATCCTCAGCGGTCGTCTCACTGCCCAGCAGGTCGATATGGCTCTTTCCGCCAATGCCGAACAGGGATATTTTACCCTGATTCACCGGGAAATTCAGTTTAAAGGAAACATCCTGGTAGTAGGGTACTGCACTTCCCGTACCCGTATTAAGATTGAGCTCCTGAACCAGTGCCGGTACGGAATACCGGTAATGTGCCAGGTATGAGCTTTTGGCTCCTTTTTTGAACGGACCTTCCGCACCCAATTCAAGGCCATTAAAACCGATCTGGGCCAGGTATTCACGCTTTTCGTTATTGCCGTTGCGCAGGGAAAGATCGAAGACGCCGGAAACAGCATTGCCATAACCCGCCGGGAAAGCCCCGGTGTAGAATTCAGAATCCGCCAGCAGGTTGTTGTTGAGGATGCTGACCGGTCCGCCTGTAGTTCCCGTCGCCGCAAAATGGTTGGGATTCGGGATATTGAGGCCTTCCAGCCGCCAAAGAAGTCCTGTCGGTGAGTTGCCCCGGATGATGATATCATTGCGGGCATCATTGGCCCCCGATACCCCTGCAAAATTACTGGCCATCCGGGCCGGGTCGTTGCGGCTACCGGCATAGCGCATGGTCTCATCCACGTTAAATCCCCTGGCACTCAGTGTTGCCAGCTCATTGGTCACCTCGTAGTTGTTCGCTTTCCGTGCGTTGATGACCACATCATTCATCATGTTGACAGATTCGACCATCCTTACCCGCAGGATCACCTCCTTGCCGGCATCAACCTGGACCTGTGGCATCACCACTTCATGGTAACCGACAAAGGAGAACCTCAATCCTACGCGGCCGATGTCGACCTTTTCAAAACGGAAGTACCCGTCGATATCGGTCACCGTCCCTTTCACCGGCTCGGAATCAAGAACCATGACATTGACACCTGGAATAGGCTGCATGGTGGCCTCGTCGATAACCTGTCCGCGGACGACCTGGGTGGTTCCGGCCAGGCCTGTGTCGGTTATGTTTTCCTCTGCCAGGATTATGGCCGGCATCATGAACATCAGGATAAAAGCAATCGTAAATGGTATTTTCATGGGTTTTTAAGTTCAGTTTCAGGACAAATGAACAATGCCGGGGATCAAAATAAAAAAAAGGGGGAATGAGGCGGCAGATCCGTGGTATGAAGCGTGGAATAAAGAGAATGAATCGGAGAAAGGGATTATGAATTATGGCAAAACTTTACATTGCTTGTTCACGCCCGAACTGTATTGGCCGGCGACAAGGGACCGGGAAATTGATACATTTTACCTGACCGGGTTGGTTACTAATAACCAATTCCTTATGCCTAACTGCTTTCTACTCACGGGCAAGCGAGGCATAAAAGTGATACTGGTATCCAGGTGGCAACACCCCGCAGGCAGGAAAAATTTATGAGCTTTTCGGGTTAAAAGGAATCTTTCTCATGGTAATAGTTGTTATATAAGTGAGGATTGCACGTATAGCACAATGACAGAGCGAACCAAAAACTTAATTGTAAACATCGGCGCTCATTGCACCATATTAAGCGCCCTGGGTATTCTTTCGATCATTTTCTGCGGTGCAATCTGTCACCTGGCCGGATTATCTTATTCATTTTATACCAGGCTGCTATTGATCCTTTTTATACCGGCTCTGGCAGCTTCCGTATTCTGCCTGAAGTGTAACTGCAGCTATTTCAAAAAAAGTTAGTTACTAACTCATGGTTTAAAAATCCCTTGAGTTGCGATCATTTCAAAACCCAGAGTGAATCGCAAAAATAAGACCTGCTGTCAAAGAAATTACGCTGAACAGCAAAACCAGACCGGTCGGCTAGTCGGTTTATATTATTAAGATCGTATTTCTGTGATATTTCCATAAATACAGCTTCCCATTTCCGGAATTCAAATTTCTGGTTGATCTTCTTGAGGAATACTTCCTGATTATCCAGGCTGATCAGATAGCTGTGCATTTCCCCTGTCTGAGGATTATAAGAAGGAAAATGCTTGAATTTATTTCGTTTGAAATCTCCATTCAGTTCCTGGTTGATCCGCTCAAGCAGGTTCAGGTTGAACTCACTGGTAATGCCCTTGCGGTCATCATAGGCTTTAAGGATGATCTCCGGGTCTTTCATCATGTCAAAACCGATCAGGAGTTTATCCTGGGGATTCATGTCGGCAGCGATGTGCCGGAGAAAAGGGATCGCATTATCACCTCTGAAGTTGCCAATATTAGACCCAAGGAAGAGAATGACCTTCTTATCATAATCTACCTTATTCAGTTCTTCCAGTGCATGGAAATAATCATCACAAATGGGATTGATCCTGAGGCTTGCATTTTGCTGTGAAAGGCTTTTTCCCAACTCATCCAGCACATTCTGCGAAATATCAATAGGCACGTAGGTGAAATCCACGCCTTGTTCATAAAAATAAGATATCAATATCTTGGTTTTTAATCCATCTCCTGCGCCAAACTCAATGAGATCAAACCTCTCCCCATTGGGAGAAAAACTCTTCAGGAGTTTCTCTTTCTGCTCTTTGAATATTTCATATTCACATTTAGTCAGGTAATATTCCTCCAGCTCCATGATCTCCTGAAAAAGCCGGTCGCCTTTCTCATCATAGAAATATTTGGAATGCAGGTACTTGGGTTCAGAGGAAAGTCCTTCCCTGATATCTTCTAAAAATTGTTTGTCCATGTCATTCTATTGATTCTGCCAGCCTGATCCCGGTAAACTGCCATCGCAGGTGAGGATGGAAGAAATTGCGGTAAGTAGTTCTGATATGATCGACAGGGGTAGCACAGGACCCGCCCCGCAGCACCATCTGGTTAACCATGAATTTCCCGTTGTATTCACCGATGATGCCTTCAGCTTCTCTGAAGCCGGGATAGGGCAGATAAGCGCTCTGGGTCCATTCCCAGGCATCTCCTAAAAGCTGCAAGGACCCTTCAACCGGCGGCAGGGCCCTGAAGTTTTCCTTTTCCACAAAATTCGACTCCCTTTGAGGTTCTTTTTCATATTCTTTACAGGCTACCTCCCATTCGAATTCGGTTAGCAGCCGTTTTTTCCTCCACCGGGCGTAGGCATCGGCTTCATAATAGCTGACATGTGTGACCGGTTCTTCCTGATTCAGTTCTTCCAGTCCGGCCAGGGTAAAGACATACCACTTATGATCGATCTTCTGCCAGTACATCGGTGCATGCAGGTCATTGCGTCTGACAAAATCCCATCCTTCGGATAACCAGAAGTTGAACCTCCGGTAACCGCCATCCTCGATGAATTCCAGGTATTCCCCATTGGTGATAAGCCGGTCCTGGAATCTGAACGGATGCAGCCAGACCTTATGAACGCCAAGCTCGTTATCGAACCGGAAACCCTTTCCCTGATATCCGATCTCATAGATCCCTTCACCCATCTCGATAAAATTATGGGTGAGTTCCTGCACAGGATCCTTCCGGGGGGTCACAAAATCCTTATAGGGTGGGAAAAGGGGGGCCTGATGGAGGATATATTTTATATCGGTGACCAGCAGCTCCTGGTGTTGCTGTTCGTGCTGGATGCCAAGTTCCAGGATATAGGACTGCTTCTCACTCACCATGCCGTGCTGTTTCCGTAGGAATTTCAAAAGTGCCTTCTCCACGTGATCACGGTACTTGATCACTTCCTCCACCGTCGGGCGGGTCATGTTTCCCCTGTTGGGCCGGTGTACCCGTTCACCGGCGCCTTCATAATAACTATTAAACAAGAATCCGTAAAAATTATCATAAGGCTCGTAATCCTCATCGTATTGCTCCAGGATAAGGGCTTCATAAAACCATGAGGTATGACCGAGATGCCATTTCGGGGGGCTCACATCCATGATGGGTTGCGCATTGAAATCCTCCACGGAGAGGGGTTTGCAGAGCTCAATGGTCTGCAGCCTCACCTTTTCAAACCGGTTAATAAACTGATCAATATCGTATTGCTGATTCATCGTAATTGCTTTTTCAACCATACCCGTTAAAATGCCTTATATTCTTATTAATTCAAAATCAGTAGATCATTTTTCAAAATACTGAGATCAGCAATGTGCTTCCGGCTTTCATTTTTATGTTTCCCGGGAAAATTATCCTGTCATTTTCAAGCCTGAAACTTACAGGATCTTCATCCAGGGTAATATTCACGATCTCATCGAAGGGTAAAGCCAGCTCAGACAGTACAAGGTCCCCATGTATGAGCAGGATCACAGCCTCTCCGCGACCCTGGCTATAGGTCCCCCATCCCGATCCACAAATCCAGAAGGTTCGGAAGTCCTCTTGAGAAATGACGGGGTCAAAAGTCATCCTCCTGAGGCTTCCATCATACCGGAACCCGCTCAAGGCAGGCAACAGTCCCCAGGAAGCAAGCGAGCGGGCATAGTACATACCTGATTCCACCTCGCCCCATGGATTCCGGTTATAGCCCCTGTATCTTTCCCTGACAGCACCTACCACATCCATGCCTTCCTTCACCAGACCCGCATGGATCATGTTCACTGCAGCCCCATATTCAATCCCTGTCCACACCTCATCGGCATAAACGAAAGGGATCCTGGGTCGATCCCCTTCCGGCCAGGAACAGATCACAACACCCGATTCATCATTAACAGCATAAACCCGCTGAACGTTGTCCATCGTCGAAAAGTCACGAATAAAATTGTGTTCATAAACGGAAGACATGGCCTTCCTTACTTTTGCAGAATCGACGACAAATCCCAAACCGGCATTGAATGCCAGGAACTGACCAAGAAGCTGATCCGTAAGACAGCCGCCGGCAAACTGGTACTTTGGGATCACCTTTCCTTCCTCGTCAGGCGGTGATTTCAGCCGTTCCGGGATCTCAATGCCATCGATAACCTCCACTTGCTGTACGAAATAATCACCGTTCCATAGCAAGTCCAGATATTTTTCATGCCCTTTTTCATAAAGATCGAAGTATTCTTCTGCCTTCAGTTCCTCTCCCATAAAGCCTGCCATTTCGCTGCAGGCTTTCAGGGCAGCCAGGTAGAGGGAGCCTGTCATCATATTGGGACCGAAGAAATTGATATCATAGGTATTATGCTGGTCGCCCCGCATCACTCCTTCTTTATACGGATCCCAGGGAATCCTTGCATGCTCCTGCCAGTGGTATTTACCCTTCACCTCTCCTGATCCTTTCCAGGCGAATTCCAGGGCCGGTTTTACTTTGGGCCAGAGTTTCGCCAGCCAGACCGAATCACCCGTATTTTTCCATTCCCGGTAAACCCGTATAATATTGCCCATTTGTCCATCGGCTGCCACCGATCGGAACCAGTGATCACTCAGCGGGAAGACGGTACGGAAGCATTGATAGCCATTTTCAAAAGTGTCGTGGAGAAAAGAAACCTCTCTTACCTTCTGTTCCAACTCAGGGAACAGGGCAGCCATGGTCTGCGCATAGTTCCATACATGCGAACAATTGCCCGGACAGCAGCCGCCATCAGGCCCGAGACCTTCAAAGCCATGGACCCAGCCTTCTTCCGTCCTCATCAGCAGGTTGGTCTTTAAAGCAGCCGTATTGGCCATCACGGCATCAATCACTTCAGCCGGATAACTACTCTGATAAACCGACCGGACATATTCCTTTGTCATTTCGTAGAGGATGTCTTCTTCCTGTCTGTATTTCAACAAAGCATCTTCCGCAGAGGAAAATTTTATGCCGTAATAATTTTTCATCTGAGTACCGGCCACTTCTTCATTGTTAAAGGCCATTTCCGCTTCCAGGATTCTGTTTGGAATATACCATGACAGGTAAAATGGAATGGTTATTTTTTCACCAGGCGCCAGTGTTGTATGAGCAGCCAGGCAACCTACAATGGATTGCTGTGCACTGCCATACCAGTTACTGCCCTGCCAGGTCACCGTCTCTTTTCTCTCCTCCAGTTTTCCATCCCTGCTGAAGTCATCCCAGAATACGGTGGCATCATCCCACCAGGCTCCTTCATACCAGGCGGTCTGGACAGTCAGGGCTTCGTGGCCGGAGGCCATCAACAGGTTGCCGAAAAGAGGCGAGTCATCCGGTTCCTGGTTTTCAAACCATATCCCCTTAAGGTCTTCCTTTTCAAACCATCTGTTCCGGTCCCCTTCATGGGTTGCGCTCCTGTTGTTTTGCCTGTTCTTTAGGGGATTACCCATACTGAAAGCCAGAGCCAGGGAAACTTCCTCCCTGCCTGTATTTTGAACGGTCCATTGAAAGACCGCCAGGGGGTAGCTGCTTTTCCCGACCTCCAGCGGGATCAGGGGATTGAAGAATTCACCGGATATTTTCAGAGGAACATCGTCGTCTTGTAATTCCAGATGAATAAAAGGATAATCCGAAGAAAACCGTGCCTGCTCAAAACGGGGAATACCCTCGAGTTGTCTTCTGGGAATTCCATAAGGACCGGATGTGCTTTCCTGCACTTCTCCTTCCAGGATCCTTGCATCCGGAGGGTTATCCCCTTCTCTGAACCACAGGGAGAAAAAGGTCATATAGGGCTGGTCGTTCATTGCGGACCGGTTGAAGATCTCCAGGGCCCTGATATTGCCCCGTCCTCCGATCAGTACAGCACCCGTTCCGATCCCTCCGACGGGTACCGCTATATTTGTCAGGGAATCACCGGAATAATTGATGGATTTACTATCATCTGCTGCTGTAAGCGTTGGGCCGGGTTGCCGGCAACCCCACAACAAAACAATAATTAATAAAAAATGCTTTAGCATAGTCGTCTATTGATTAAATACATCTTTATAATACAGGAAAGTATCATTCTCCGGTTTGGCAGAAGCGGATTCCATCAGCCTGATCATCGCATCCATCTTCTCGGGATTTACGTGCGCCAGGTTGTTTTTTTCACCCATATCGTTTTCCAGGTTAAAAAGTTCCAGTTTTACCGGCTGACCTTCTGTACCTGTTCTCAAGGCCTTCCATGGACCTTCTCTCACCGCCTGGGTAAACTCCTTTTCCCAGGAAACATAATGTTCCCAATAGAGCGGGGGCCGGTCGGGGTTAGCAGCGGGGTCCAGCATTGCAGCCCATAATGAAGTGCCATCATGATCCATGCCGCTTTGAATATTCAGCATCTCAATAAAGGTCGGAACCATATCCCAGAGGGCTCCCTGGGTTGTATTCAGGGTGCCCGAAGGAATACCGGGCCCGTTCACGATCATCGGAACCCGTATACCTCCTTCGTAAAGATCTCTTTTAAAGCCACGAAAGGGGCCAAAACTGTTGAAATCGTCCGGGTTTATCCCGCCTTCGGCGTGTGGACCGTTATCACTTGTAAAAAAGAGGATCGTATTTTCTCTTACCCCCTGCTCTTCCAGCAGTGTGACCAGCCGGCCGATATCCTTATCGAGACGGGTGATCATACTCGCAAAGGCTGCCATGGGTTTGTCCTGTGCCCGGTATAGCCAGTTCCCTTCGAAAGGTGTTTCATCAAAAAGGCTATTGCCCTGTTCATCCAGATAGGGGATCATATCATCACGGGGGAGAAGGAGCTCAGCATGCGGAATGGTAACCGGCAGATAGAGGAAAAAGGGGTCGTCCGCATGGGTCCTGATAAATTCAAAAGCAGCCTCCATCAGGATATCATGGGTGTAGCGGTTGGAATCGATTGCCGTTCTTTCCAGCAAGCCATCCTTCACTACCTCCATGGAATCGAAGTAATATTTATGTGCATCCATCTGGTTGAGGAAACCCATAAAGCTGTCAAATCCTTTTTTCTCCGGTGTTCCCGTCGAGCCGAATTCACCCAGGCCCCATTTCCCGAACATACCCGTCTGGTAGCCCTTTGCCTTAAAAAGCTGGGCCAGCGTGGAATCCTTTTCACGGAGCGGCACTGTCGAATTAGCACGGACCAGGGCATGACCCATATGCCGGCCGGTCATCAGGGCACATCGTGAAGGGGCGCAAACGGTATTTCCGGCATAAAAATCAGTGAACTTCATGCCTTCCGCTGCCAATTTGTCAATATTGGGGGTTCTGATCACCTCCTGTCCATAACAACCAAGGTCGCCATAACCGAGGTCATCGGCAAGGATGAAGATAATGTTGAGCGGCTGATTGAGATTACCCGCTGGTTTATCCCTTTCTTCCTGACATGCAGGAAAAATGACAATAAAGATGAATAAAATTAATACGTTATTTCTGTTCATAATATTTTATTTTTTCCCTTCTGTAATACCCTGCCAGTTATCTGTCCTGAAGGGGTTGGCAGGCAGGCCTTCTTTGTTATATAGGTTAAGGTCGTGCGGGTTATCCGCCCAACCATAACGAACAGCCACCGGGGTGCTTACTTTACCGGAATAGACAACTACCGTGTTAATATCAATAAGTTCAGCTCTGGCCCAATGAAATTCATGATCAGAGCCGGCAATGGCAAACCCTTTAAGGTATCCATAGGGATCCCTTACTTCCAGTCCGCTGCCCACATGGTCGAAATCGATAAAAACCTTGTCGCCCTCAATTTTCATGGTATCGAAGGTCGGGCCGGTGTGTACGACATTACGCTCATAGGCTATTTTAAAAGCGTTCAATGCCAGCCTCTTTCCTGCCTCCTGTTTATTACGGGGGTGGATATCGTCCGCTTCTCCGATATCAATGGTTGATGCCATGCCGGTATTGGGCAAGGCGAGGGTCATGGACTGCGCTTCACGCAACTCGGCCCATTCACTTTCCATTGGTAAAGCCCTGGGTTCCATGAAATTGGCCAACTGAACAAAGAAGAAAGGAAAATCACCCTGACCCCATTGTGCCCGCCAGTCCCTGATCATTTGTGGAAAGATCCTGCGATACTGGTAGGCGCGGCTTGCATTGGATTCCCCCTGGTACCAGATCGCTCCCTTTACTGCATAGGGAACTATCGGATGGATCATTGCATTAAATAATAAGGTCGGGAAGCTGTTAGGTCCAAAGGAGGTACCCGGCGGTTCCGAAGGGAACTCTTCCAAACCTACCTGATACAGCCACTCACCTGCCAAGGATTGCCAGTGAGTCCCGGATTTAACATAAAGTTGTTCAGGCTCACCCCAGATACCGCCCCCTCCCCGATAATCTTCCACGCGGACAACAACCAAGTTCTCCCCCTGCTTCAGATCTTCCGGATCAACCTCATACTTCCGGTTCCAGTTATAATGATTAAATATCCGGCCGACCAGGGCTCCATTCACCCAGGTCATGTCGCTGTCATCGATGGCGCCCAGATTGATCTCCAATCCCCTGTCAGCCACATCGGCCGGTATATCGAAAGTCCTGGCAAACCATACGACACCATCCAACCCTTCCAGCCCGCGCTGTTCCCACAAGGCGGGGAGTTCCATGGACTTCCAGCTTCTGCGGTCAAGACCGGGGGCGGACCATTCGTATCGGCCGCCGGCATATCCTTTGTCCTTGTCAAGAACGGATTCCTTCCAGGTATTGAAGTTTTCTTCCAGCCTTTTATTTTCTTCGGTCAGGCTTATTTTTTTCAATTCTTCCAGTTCCTTCTTAAAATCAGGGTCCCTGGCGATGGCCTCCGGACTGGTCCAGGATTCAAGGAGAGTACCACCCCAGGTAGTGTTGACCAAACCAATTGGTATGTTGAGTTCATGATGAAGTTCACGACCGAAAAAATAACCAACCGCTGAGAAATTGGGGATCGTTTCCGGTGTACATAAAAGCCATTCGGCAGAATAGGTGTTGGAGAGCGGCAGAGCGCTGATCTTGTTGGGGACGGTAAACAAACGGATATTGGGGTATTCAGCATCTGATATCTCCTTGTCGGCATTATTCACACGGCTCACCGGCCATTCCATATTGGATTGCCCGGAGCAGATCCAGACGTCACCGATCATTATATTGGAATAGGTGATGGCATTACTGCCCTCTACAGTCATCTCATAGGGGCCACCTGCCTGCATTGCCGGAAGCGATAGCGACCATCGGCCGTCCTTCCCTGCCCGTGTTTTCTGCTGATTGTCACCCAGGATCACCGTGATCCTTTCTCCGGGTGAAGCCCAGCCCCAAACGGGTATTTCCATGTCACGCTGCAAGATCATATTGGAACTGAAGATATAGGGAAGGGTTATTTCGGCCCTGGCAGGCATATAGGTGAATATCATGACCAGCATAAAAAGAAGGGAATTTTTTTTCATCCTGTTAAAAAATTTTAATTGAAAAAAATAATCTTTGAATATACAATTTTGTCTTTTGTTGTCAAAGGATAAAGGGGGTAAGATAAAGATCGAAGGTCCAAGGCGAGACTGAGATCCGAAGGTTCGAAATCCCACAGCAGGTGGGACTCAAAGCTGAAGGTGGGCGGGAGACCGGAGACGGAAATGTAAAATGTAAAATATAAAACGGGAAAGCAGATATCCGGCAATAAGGTCGTAATTTTAGGTAAATTTTTGAACCAGAAAACTATTTTTCATATGAAACCCAACGAATTCCAGGACAAGTTGAAAAAACTCTTTGAAGATCACGAAGTACTGATCACACGAAAAAACAAACCGAGGTCTTACACTAACGGGATCTACGAAAAATTTGAATTCCCGGTCATTACCGATCGCCACACGCCGGTCTTCTGGCGTTACGACCTGGACCCGGAAACCAATCCCTTGCTTATGGAAAGGATGGGGATCAACGCCACCTTCAATCCTGGCGCTATCGGCCTGAATGGCCGCGTTTATCTGGCCCTGCGCGTAGAGGGCTGGGACCGGAAATCGTTCTTTGCCATTGCAGAAAGTGAATCGGGCATTGACAATTTCCGGTTCTTCGACCTGCCGGTCGAAATGCCTCAGACCGCTGAGCCCGACACGAATGTTTATGATATCCGCCTGGTACAACACGAAGATGGATGGATCTACGGGTTATTCTGCACGGAAAGAAAAGATCCTAATGCTCCTGTTGGCGACGAACATTCGGCCATTGCCCAGTGTGGTATCATCCGTACGAAAGACATGAAAAAATGGGAACGGTTACCAGACCTGATCACACCGTCCCCGCAACAGCGCAACTGCGTACTTCATCCTGAATTCGTTGACGGAAAATATGCTTTCTACACCCGGCCCCAGGAAGGATTTATCAATACCGGTAAAGGAGGAGGAATCGGATGGGGCTTTTGCGAGAATATTGAAAATGCTGTCATTAAAAAAGAGATCATCATGGATACTAAAGAATACCATACCGTTAACGAACTGAAAAACGGTCAGGGTCCGGCCCCGCTCAAAACGGAGAAAGGCTGGCTTCATCTGGCCCATGGCGTCCGGAATACAGCTGCAGGCTTACGTTACGTTCTTTATATGTTCCTCACCGACCTGAAAGAGCCCTGGAAGATCATTAAAAAGCCCGGTGGTTATTTTCTTGCGCCTGAATATGAGGAAAGGGTAGGCGATGTGAGTAATGTGACTTTTTCCAACGGATGGGTGGAAAGAGAAAACGGTGACGTCTTTATTTATTATGCATCCTCCGATACCCGTACCCATGTGGCAACTACTACCAAAGGGAAATTGCTTGATTATGTGATGAATACTCCCGAAGATGGTCGTTATTCCCATGTCTGTGTGCAGCAACGAACGGAAATGATCAGAAAAAATCTTGCCCTGATGGGAATGGGTAAGTAGACGGGAGACCGGAGACCGGAGACCGGAGATCGGAGACCGGAGATGGGAGACCGGAGATGGGAGACCGGAGATGGGAGACCGGAGATGGGAAACCGGAGACCGGAGAAGGGGCCGGAGACGGGAGACCGGGAGGGGATACAACATTCAATTATAAAAAGTATAAAGCTATTTTTTATTGGCTGCTATGACGGCTTTTCTGACCGACCCATATTTCATCAGCATCTGACTCGCTTCGCCCCAGGGTATGTCGAGTTCTTCCATGATCATCCGGGTACCTCTCTCAACCAGTTTAGCGTTGGTAAGCTGCATATCAACCATTTTATTGCCTTTTACCCTACCGAGTTTGATCATCACCGAGGTAGATATCATATTGAGCACGAGTTTCTGGGCGGTTCCGGCCTTCATCCGGGTACTGCCCGTCACAAACTCCGGACCTACGACCACTTCAACCGGATATTCAGCCGTTTCCGCCAGTTTTGTACCCGTATTACAGGTAATGCATCCGGTAACCAACCCTTCAGCCCTGGCCTTCTCTACGGCTCCGATCACATACGGTGTACGCCCGCTGGCGGCGATACCTATCACCACATCGTATTTAGAGATATTGTACTCCTGCAGGTCTTTCCAGCTCAATTCGGCATCATCTTCAGCATATTCCACGGCCTTGCGAATGGCCTGGTCTCCGCCGGCCATGATGCCGATC
>CAZYDB010000083.1:0-15179 GCA_964645995.1 uncultured Roseivirgaceae bacterium | reverse complement strand
TAATTGGTAATGTGGCTTTTTATGGAGCTACCTCCGGTGAAGCCTATATCAATGGAATGGCCGGTGAGCGGTTCTGTGTGAGGAATTCAGGAGTGACAGCCGTAGTTGAAGGCATCGGCGATCACGGATGTGAATATATGACCGGGGGTTATGCATTGATCCTGGGTCCGACAGGAAGAAACTTCGCTGCCGGAATGAGCGGTGGGGTTGCCTATGTATATGACCCCGATAATGCATTTCCCATAAACTGTAACAAGGAAATGGTCGATTTCGACCCACTGGAAGATCAGGATATCGCCAGGATCAAGCGCCTGATGAATAACCACCACCTCTATACAAAAAGTACACTGGCAAAAAGAATGCTTGATCAGTTTGGTGAGGTGATTCAACATTTCGTTAAAGTAATGCCAAGAGATTATAAGGCGGTATTATTGAAAAATAAGGTAAAAGAACAAGTAATCGTTTAAAAGTATAATATCTATGGGTAAACCAACAGGATTTCTGGAGTTTGACAGGGAATTGCCAAAGTCAAAAGATCCGAAAATACGGGTAAAGGATTATAATGAAATCTACCTCAATTTTGAAGAACAAAAAACCCTGAACCAGGCCGCCAGGTGTATGGATTGCGGAATTCCTTTCTGCCATAGCGGCTGTCCCCTTGGGAATATCATCCCTGAGTTTAATGATGCCGTATATGATCAGGACTGGGAAAGAGCCTATGAGATCCTGGCTTCAACCAATAATTTCCCGGAGTTTACCGGACGTATATGCCCTGCTCCTTGTGAAACCTCCTGTGTACTGGGCATCAATAAACCTCCGGTAGCGATAGAGCATATTGAAAAATCCATAATTGAGAAAGCATACGAGCTGAATCTCGTCAAGCCGGAGATACCGGAAAAAAGAAGCGGCAAAAAAGTGGCCGTTGTAGGCTCTGGTCCTGCCGGTCTGGCAGCAGCCTCCCAACTGAACAAAGCCGGTCACTGGGTTACTGTATTTGAAAGAGATGACAGGATCGGTGGCTTACTCCGGTATGGGATTCCAGACTTCAAACTTGAAAAATGGATAATTGACAGAAGGGTCAATATCATGGAAGAGGAAGGAATCGTCTTTAAAACCAATGCCGAGGTGGGAAAAAATGTTAACGGCCAGGAGCTGATGTCTGAATACGATGCCATCATCCTTTGCGGAGGATCTACGAAACCAAGAGATCTGCCTATTCCCGGAAGAGAACTGAATGGGGTACATTTCGCTATGGACTTTTTGAGCCAACAAAACAAAAGAGTTGCCGGTGATTCATTCATGCGAAAAGATGAGATTCTCGCCACTAATAAACATGTGATCGTAATCGGGGGCGGCGATACCGGATCTGACTGTGTGGGTACTTCGGTTCGCCATAAAGCAAAATCAGTCACTCAGATCGAGTTACTGTCCAAGCCCCCGGAGGAAAGATCTCAAGAAAACCCATGGCCGCAATGGCCCATGATCCTCCGCACTTCATCCTCCCATGAAGAAGGATGTGAAAGACAGTGGTCGGTGCTGACTAAAAAATTCAACGGCGATGGTAAAGGAAATGTTAAATCCCTGACAATAGCTGAAATCGAATGGACAGTGGATAAAAAAACCAACAAGCCGGTTTTTAAAGAAGTGGCCGGCACGGAAAGAACGATCCCCTGTGACCTTGCGCTGCTTGCCATAGGATTTGTACATCCGGAACACGATGGCGTACTCCAGCAACTTGGCATTGAAACAGATGACCGGGGTAATGTCAAAGATCAGAATTATAAATGTAATATCGATAAGGTGTTCACTGCAGGTGATATGAGAAGGGGCCAATCCCTGGTCGTCTGGGCTATTACCGAAGGCCGGGAGGCAGCCAAGGAAGCAGATAGGTATCTGACAGGCGAAGAATCGATACTGGAAGCAAGAGATCAATCCTTTCTTGAAATATAAGGGGCTATCCCCCTTCGGATTAAGAAACTGTGTGGGAGCTAGTAAATCTGGATTATTCAACATGAAATTCACTTTACAGAGGAAACTTGAATAAACCCTGGGTAAATACCATACACCTTTTTTTATAAAGAGAATCCGGATCAACCAACTGAATGCATGGGTTTTAAAAACGGGGTAAGCACAAAAGGTCCGCCCCAAACCTCCCTGTAAGCCGTCCTATTCGGCTCGTTGCCGAAGTTCTAGCGCCTCGTTTGACAGAGCGGAGGTATAGAGGCACTGGGGGTATATGCACTTGGCATCCGATGATCAGGAAGGCAACAATTGTATAAATTTTTTGTTTAGTGGCCAAGCCTGTTCCGGCATTCCCATTACTAAAGTCCTATTATTGATATGCTGAAAAACTTCGGCATGAACGGCAGGAAAAGGGTGGCAAATTGGTCAGTTTTTCTTTCGTTATACCTTCTTCCCTGGAATTTATTTTCTCAATTCATCTGATTTCAAAAGGTGCTTTCCGGTTCATTACCCTGGAAAATTGATTGATTCTTCAGGGAAATAATTAGATATACTGTATTTCTTTAAAAAATTCTTTAAATTTCCGATAAAATGTTAAACCGTTCCGGCCTTTATAAATCAGGAACATTTCTTTTATCGGGAAATTTTAATGGGTAAGCTAAAAAACATTGTTAAGCAACTCTCTCAGGAGGATTACCAATCCATTTACCAGTCACTTATCGATAGTAATGCCGACAAATCAGCGTTCCTTCTAGAGGCAATGAGGGAAAAACATCAGTCGGATGCCAAATTGATGAATGAACTGGGGGTTAACACAAACGCCTATTATACGCTGCGATCAAGGCTTAACCAGCGCATTGAAGAATACCTTCTGCAACAGATGGAAAATCCCAGGGCCGATATTCTTAAAAAGGTCTCTAATATCAATGAGATCATGTTCACCAAGAAGAAGGCTATTGCCATCGCTACCCTCAAAAAACTGGAAAAAGAGCTGCTGGATTATGACCTTTCCAATGAATTAACCATCGTATATAAATCATTGAAAAAGCTGCATATCAATGCTGTTGATTACTTCAATTATTCCCAGAATTATAATAAACATGTAGCCTATAACTTAGCCGTTGATAAAGCTGAAGACCTGTTGTCCGGTTATTTTAAAAAATATGGTGAATATGCATTAAAAGGAAGGCCCGAAAAATCCGACCTGGAACTTAAATTACTGGCCAGGGAGATCAATAATGTGTGTTCTCTCTATGAATCCCACAGGCTTTATGTTTACCAGGGTTGTCTGAATATTTTTCACCGGTTACTGGTCGAGAAGGATGAAAAGCTTGAAATGGAACTTGAGCCAATTGAAGATATCATCACCAAGGTGCAGAACATATTTAATTTTTACCAGCTTGATTCAATTTACTATCATTTGAAAAAAGTATTTGAATTCCTCAAGCTCGAATATTACAGTCACTATAAGGTTTTCCGTAAAGCCGAAGAGTATTACGATACCGTTAACGAATCCATCCCTTCCCTGCTTACAAATTACTACCTGTATACTTTCCCCGGGCAATTTTTAATTACCAAGATCCTCAGAAATATAAGGATGGAAACGGTTCAGGAAATGTATGCTGAAAACGATGAGCGGTTCATTGATTTTGAAAGTGACCCGAATGATATTCCAAACTATTATATCTATTATTCATACCGTGCACTTTCCTGCCATTTTGTTGAACGATATGACGAAGCAGCTAAATGGATCAATCATTTATTGAATGAAATAAGTCTTAAAAAGTACCCTTATGCCCTGTTGGAGATCAAATTATTGTTGGCTCTTCAATACTGTTTGATGAAAGATTTTGAACTTTTTCATCAACTGATCAGCAGTATCCAGAGACAGATCAGGTTACTGGGTAAGGAAAAATGCGAGCATCTGCTGGTCTTTTCCAAAATATTGAAGGTGAGCCAAAGTGATGCCAAACGAAACAAATATGAGAAAATATCCTCACTGGCAGACCAGTTGAAAGCATATACATTCACCAGTTTCATGCCTACCCTGCTGGTATCCTTTAATGATGAGTTGATAATGAAATTGTCGAATGATTAAAAAGCCAGGTTTTCCAGATTTTCCTGTGACAGGGGTTTATTGATGTATTTCTTCACATACTTATAGTTCTTGGATTTATTTACATCCTGGGGATTGATCGAGGAGGTAAGCATCACGATCTTACATTTGTCTTTAGTCTTAGCCGTTAATTTATCAAATTCATCCAGGAACTGAAAGCCGTCCATAAGGGGCATATCGATATCCAGAAAGATAACCTCGGGTAATATATCAGCCCTTACATCTTCAATTTGTTCAAGATTTCTTAAAAATTCAATGGCACTCTTGGCTCCGGTATGGGTATAGATATTCTCAGAAATATCAGCCGCCTCGATCATCTTCTGGTTGATCAGGTTATCAATTTCATTGTCATCAATTAGCATGACTGCTTTAAATTTGACTTTCGAATTATCTGCCATAGCCTTTATATATAGTTTGCTACTAAAAATATCACATTCTCTAAGTTAAGGTATTTTATTTAAATCTAAGTGATAAAAAAAATATTCTTCTTAGAATACTACAATTTTTAAGATAAGTCAAACTTTATTCCCTGAGCCAGGGGTAATTCTGCTCCATAGTTGATGGTATTGGTTTGCCGGCGCATATAATATTTCCATACATCGGATCCGGACTCCCGGCCACCGCCGGTCTCTTTTTCTCCGCCAAAAGCCCCCCCGATCTCTGCCCCTGAAGTGCCAATATTAACGTTAGCGATCCCGCAATCCGATCCGGCATGGGATAAGAACAATTCGGTTTCACGTAGATTATTGCTCATAATAGAGGAACTCAGCCCCTGGGGAACATCATTATGTATAGATATGGCTTCTTCCATGGTTTTATACTTTATCAGATATAAAATGGGAGCAAAAGTTTCGTTTTGAACAATATCAAAGTGGTTTTCAACAATAAAAACAGCCGGCTTCACATAACAACCCGAGTTATATTTCTCACCCTGAAGCACCTCTCCTTCAATAAGCGGTATTCCGCCCTCGTTTTTTATTTT
Source organism: uncultured Roseivirgaceae bacterium (assembly GCA_964645995.1). GTDB lineage: Bacteria > Bacteroidota > Bacteroidia > Cytophagales > Cyclobacteriaceae > JAGTVG01. The sequence continues at coordinate 10,119 of CAZYDB010000083.1, read as the reverse complement.
CTTAATGGCTTCCTGATAGAGCTGAACGGCTTCCCTGTCAATGAGCGGGCCCATATGGATTTTTTCTAGTAAAGGGTCGCCAATGGACAACTGCTGATAGGCATTAGACAGTTTATCGGTAAAGGCATCAAATACTGATTCCTGTATGATCAGCCGGCGGGTGGTTGTACACCGTTGTCCGGCGGTTCCGATGGCTCCGAAAAGTGCCGAGGTCAGGGCCAGGTTCATATCAGCATGTTCCGTTATGATAATAGCATTATTCCCTCCTAATTCCAGAATTGATCTTCCGAGGCGGGCGCCTACTGCTTCACCTACTGATTTACCCATCCTGGTAGAACCAGTGGCGGAAATGAGTGGTATCCGGCTGTCCCCTGCCATCCTCCGACCGGTTGTATGATCACCAATCACAAGATTGCTTACCCCTTCCGGAACGCCGTTCTTTTCAAAAACTGAAGCAATGATCTTCTGACAGGCAATGGCACATATAGGCACCTTCTCTGAAGGTTTCCATAGGCAGACGTCACCACAGACCCAGGCGATCATGGCGTTCCATGACCAAACAGCAACCGGAAAGTTAAAGGCAGAGATAATGCCTGTAATACCCAGCGGATGATATTGCTCATACATCCTGTGATTGGGTCTTTCAGAATGCATCGTCAGCCCATGCAACTGCCGTGATAATCCTACGGCATAATCACAGATGTCAATCATCTCCTGCACTTCTCCAAGCCCTTCCTGAAGTGATTTGCCCATCTCATAAGTTACCAGCCGGCCCAGAGGGTCTTTATATTTTCTTAGCGCAACACCAATCTGCCGGATAACTTCCCCTCGTTGGGGGGCGGGTACCATCCGCCATTTTCTGAACGCTTCCTGTGCGGTTTGTACCACCAACTGGTAAACAGGATCGCCTGAAAGATCGACCGTAGCGATGGGGACCCCATCAACGGGTGAAAGAGATGTTAATTTATCTTCTTTTCCGAAATACCATTTTATACCGGTAGAAGCCCCGGGATTATGACCCTCTATACCCAGGGTAGTTAATACCTGCCGGATCTCTTCGTTTATTCCTGTATCAGCCATGGGTTTATATTGTTTTTTATTAATTTAACAAAGTCTGAATAAAAAATCATTTCAGAAGGGCAGATTATTCAAATCCACATTACCGCCTGAAAGGATAATCCCTGTTTTCCTGCCCTTAAAAATTCCCGGATTGTCCATTATAGCGGCCAGGGGAACAGCCGCTGATGGCTCAATAATGATTTTCATCCTTTCCCAGATAAGTTTCATGGCCAGAATGATTTTTTCATCGCTTACCAGCAGTATTTCCCGGATATTATCCCTGATAACCGGAAATGTCTTTGCCCCCAGGGAGGTTAATAATCCATCCGCTATAGTGGCCGGGTCTTCCGATGGTACGATCTTTCCTTTTTTGACAGATAAATAAGCATCCCCGGCCCCTTCGGGTTCCGCAGCATAAACCGCGGTGGCGGGAGAAAAATAATTTCTTGCCAGACAGGTGCCACTCAGCAAGCCACCTCCGCCAACAGGGGCAATAATCGCATCGAGGACTTCACTTTTCATATCATTAATAAGCTCGAGGGCGGCAGTAGACTGTCCCGCTATAACATTATAATCATTATAGGGATGAATAAAATAAGCAGATTCCCTTTTCACCACTTCATTAAGTTCACGTTCTCTGGCATTCAGTGTCGGCTCACAAAAAATAATTTCAGCGCCATATTCACGAACGGCATCCACTTTGACAAGGGGGGCGTTACGGGGCATTACAATAAAGGCCTTTGTATTCAGCATGTTAGCTGCAAAGGCAATTGCTTGCGCATGATTGCCTGAGGAGTGGGTGGCCAAACCACTCCTTTGCTGCTCTTCGGTAAGTGAAAGGCCCGTATTAATAGCTCCTCTTACCTTGAAGGCGCCAACTTTCTGAAAGTTTTCACACTTGAAATAAAGATGACATCCCAGGATTGAATCGATTGACCGGGAGGTTAGAACGGGTGTATGATGAACATAACCGTCAATCCTGTCCGATGCTTCAAGGATATCCTTCTTCGTTGGGATACTGTCAATCATGACCTTCGTAGGTTGAACTGCGGATCAGGGCTACCCAGTCTTTAACGGTATTTTCACCTTTGATCCTGAAATTAAGGTTTTGAACACCCTGGTAAGTGGCTGTGTCTGTATGGATCAGGTCGCCCCCATCCACAGGATCAAACCAGGAAATCCTGTATGATTTTACAGGATTCAGCTTAACGGTAGCACCGCCGCCTTCAGGAATGTAAACGGCCAAAAGATCATCGCCTTTTACCAACGCATAACAGGTTTTGGGTGACACCAGGTGGTCGGCTGGCTGCATGGCTGGAAAAGGCAGATACTGCCGGAAAAAATTAACAGCGTGTGCGGTCTGTTGCCATAAATTCTCCCTGGAGCGCCAGTCTTCACAATTAAGGTCGTTATGAGCGAATTCATATCCGAAATACCATTCAACTCCACCACCGCCACCCATCAGGTTTCCCCATAATACTTTCTGCCTGATTTCATTATGCTCAGGATCATCGGCATCGGGCCTGGCTCCGGTCGAAGCCGGACCAATCTCATCACTACATACCACCCAGGGACGCCCTTTTTCATTTGATGAAATGCGCCATTTTACGGTTTCAGCATGGACATCATCAACACTCGTCTGCAGGCTGGGTCCGTCGAGAAAAGGATTACCTAATAGTTTTGACAGGATCTCCTCCCGTAAATCAGGTCCGGGTTGTGTGTGGACCACAACGAAGTTGCCGTAGGGGTCATGTTTCTTAAAATACTTGGCCATATCCTTGCGCTGCTGGTCGTTCTGACCGTATCCCAGCCATGGAGCTACACCATTCTCTTCACCCAGGTTCCAGGTAACACCCAGATGATGGGCGAAACGGGCGATCAACTCCCGGTAATATAATTTCCTATGAAAGCCAAGATTTCCACTATCCAGTAATAACTCGTTTTCGGTCTCCTGTGTAACAAAATGACACATCAGCCCTAGCTGGTCCATATGAGAGAAAACGATCTCCCATTGGGCCAGCTTACTCACATCGAACCTGGTAAAATCACTCTCATAATCAATCCACGGAAATACATCCTTGCCATCGCCTTCTACATTATTGGTGAGCATATATACAGAGTTCATTCCTTGTGCCGCCAGGTAATTCAAGGCGCCAATGATCCCTTTCCCTTTATTTTCCTGCCAGACAGGATCCCCCGGTTGCCAGTCACCGATATGCGGAGAGTAGGTATGCAGGGAAGTATTAGGGCCCGCCTCACCCATGCGCCTTTCCCCATCGCCGGCATAGAAGGTGCCGTCAAATTCACGATAACCAAGGAAATTCTCGGGACTGTCAGCTCCAGCCTTTAAAAAATATTCGCCTGTCCCTTCATGCTGTAAATAATTTCCACCAATATAACGGATTCTTCCTTTGGCCCTTAGGTCTCTACCCGTTTTATCTGTCGGGTTAATAAAAAAATCGCCAATATATCCATCTCCCATCAAAGATTCTCCTGCATTAAGATCATCATTGACAGCTATGCTTTTACCCTTCCGGAAAGACACGTTGTAATTCCATAAACCGAAGTCGGGAGGCCTGAAAACAACATGCCATTTATTTCCTGTTGAAGCACCGGACTCCGCAGAGGCACCGTCGGCTGCGTAGAAACCGGGAACCGTCAACTTCTCATCCCCCTTATAAAAAGTAACATCGAGCCGGTAATCAAGGAAGGGATTGATAGAATCGGTCTCTCCGGTCTCCGGTCCGCTAAATGCCAGAATAACCTTGTGCCACTGCATCATTTGCCCAAAAATTTCAGGAGGATCAGACCTTTTGTTTTCACAACTGCTGAATAAAATGAAGAAGCTCCCAATAAATACGATTTCTCTTAAAAATGTTCTCATAATCTGTTATCCGGATTTATACATGATCTAAAAAAAATACTATGTCGTCTTCAGTTGCCTATACTTTTATCTATTTTCTCGTCTTTTACAATCACGATCCTTAATGCGCCTCCAACCAGTTTTTACCCGTACCATATTCCACTTCCAAAGGAACCTTTAACGGTATAGCTTCCCGCATCAGCTCAAGAACGCGGTTCTTCAGCTTATCAAGTTCCGGTTGATACACATCAAAGACCAGTTCATCATGAACCTGCAGGATCATTTTGGATCTTAGTTTTTCTTTCTTCATATACTGGTGGATCCGGATCATAGCCACCTTGATAAGGTCAGCCGCACTACCTTGTATAGGAGCATTAATGGCATTCCTTTCGGCAAAACCGCGCATGGTGGCATTCCTTGAATTAATATCCCGCAGATATCTTCTTCTTCCCTTGATGGTTTCCACATATTCTTTTTCCCGGGCTTCTCCGATCACCCGGTCCATATATTTCTTGACGGCAGGAAATTCTTTAAAATACGCCTCAATGATACCGGCAGCCTCTTTGCGTGGAATATTCAGCCGCTGCGAAAGGCCAAAGGCTGAGATGCCGTATATAATCCCAAAATTAGCGGTCTTTGCTGTCCTCCGCATATCGGTTGTCACTTCTGGAAGTGCTACATGAAAGATCTTACTGGCTGTTATCGCATGGATGTCCTTCCCTTCACTAAAGGCCCTGATCATACTCTCATCCTCAGAAAATGCCGCCATGATCCTTAATTCAACCTGCGAATAATCCGCCGATAGAATAAGATGATCATCGTCTGAAGGAACAAAAGCTTGACGTATCATCCGCCCCTTTTCTGTCCTGACAGGAATATTCTGCAGGTTTGGATTGGTAGAACTAAGCCGGCCGGTTGAAGCGATCGTCTGGTTAAAAGAAGTATGTACGCGGCCATCCCGGGTACTGATCATATTGGGCAAGGCATCTACATAGGTAGACTTAAGTTTCTGTACCTCCCTGAATTCCAGTATTTTCCGGGCAATCTCATGTTCCAATGCTAATTTAGACAGTATTTCTTCACCGGTAGCATATTGGCCGGTTTTGGTTTTTTGCGGTTTTTCAACGAGTGATAGATGATCAAAAAGGATCTCACCCAACTGCTTGGGTGAAGCAATATTAAACTCAGATCCCGCAAGCTTAAATATTTCCTTCTCCAGTATCAGGAGGGAATCAGCCATCTCCCGGGATAATGTTTCAAGTGTTTCACGATCGACTTTAACGCCTGCATACTCCATATCAGCCAGGACTTCGATCAGGGGACACTCTACCTCTTCAAACAAAGCTTTTATATTTTTCTCCTGCAACACCGGTTCAAACTTATTCTTTAACTGAAGCGTGATGTCGGCATCTTCACAGGCATAAGGGCTGATCTTCTCAGGCTCCACATCCCGCATATTTCCCTGGTTCTTTCCTTTCTTTCCGATCAGTGTTTCTATGGATACCGGTGAATACCCCAGGTAGTTTTCGGCAAGCACATTCATGTTATGCCTTGTTTCAGGCTCAAAGAGGTAGTGAGCGATCATCGTGTCGAACAAGGAACCTCTTACTTCAATTTTATACCGTTTCAGGACCAAAATATCATATTTGATGTTCTGCCCTACTTTCAGGATATCCGGATTCTCCAGGGGCTTTTTAAAAAAATCAACGATCTCAATGGCCCTTTTTTCATCAGCGGGTACGGGAATATAATAAGCCTGCCCTTCCTTCATTGAAAAAGACAGACCGACCAGTTCGGCTTCAAAAGGATTTACACCGGTGGTTTCCGTATCGAAACAAAATTCGTGTGCTGCATTTAATTCCTTTGCCAGTTTTTGAATCTCCGTTTTATCGGAGATCAACCGGTATTCGTGATCAATATCTTCTAATGTCCTGTATTTATTAGCGGGTATTGGTAACGCCTCTTCTCCCTGCTTATCCCCAAACATATCCATCTGTCCCGAAGTATTCGTGCCTGCTAAAAACTCCTCACCAAAAACACGGCGGCTAAGTGTCCTGAATTCCAGTTCTTCAAATATTAATTTAAGTTTTTCCTTGTCTGGTCCTTTATAAGCCATCAGTTCCAGATCATAGGAGATAGGAACATCCGTCTTAATAGTGACCAACTCCTTTGAAAGGATCGCTTGTTCGGCATTTTGCTCCACTTTCTCCCGTAACATACCTTTCAACTGATCGGTGTTTTTAATCAGGTTCTCAATGCTGCCATAATCCCTGATAAATTTCACGGCGGTTTTAGCCCCGACCCCCGGGATACCCGGGACATTATCAACAGCATCACCCTGGAGGCCGAGGATATCCCTCACCTGATCTACTCTTTCAATATCAAATTTGGCCAGGACCTCCTGTGTGCCCATAATATCAACCTTGTTACCCATAAAGGCCGGCTTGTAAAGAAGGATTTTTCCCTCAACAAGCTGGGCATAATCCTTATCAGGAGTCATCATAAATACTTCGAAATCCTTTTTAACCGCATCCTTGGCAATCGTCCCGATAATATCATCCGCTTCATAACCATCCATTTCCAGGACAGGGATCTGGAAAGCCTTTACCAGGTCCTTTATCAGGGGTATGGCAACCTGTATGTCCTCAGGTTGTTTCTCCCGGGTAGCTTTATAGGCTTCATAAACCTCATGACGAAAGGTTGGGGCGCTGGTATCAAAGGCGACTGCCAGGTGAGAGGGCTTTTCATTATTGATGATATCCAGCAAACTTTTAGTGAAACCAAGTACGGCACCGGTATTTAAACCGCGTGAATTGACCCTGGGATTCTTACTAAAGGCGAAATAGGCCCTGTAAATCAGGGCCATAGCATCAAGAAGAAAAAGTTTTTTTTCCATAAATTAGTTTCTTTGCTTGTTTTCCTGCCGATCAATTATTGCTGGAAATCTTATACAATAATAAATATTGGGGATAAAATTGTTTGTTTTAAATTTAATAATTAATAATTCCGGGAAATTTTTGGCTAAGTAATTTAATTATTCGAAATCAAATTCAATTTGGAAGAATAGAAGCCCAAAACCGATCGTTTTCCTGACTAAAGCAAGGAAATGTAGGTTATTTTATCTGGATTTCAAACTTCCTTATTATTCATTCGTTAGATAATTTAATATACAAACTTGTAGTTAAAAAAATAATATATGGCATCAATAATTGATCTGATAGGTAACACCCCACTTGTTACGCTGAATAATATAATCAATAAAAAAGGGATCACAGTTTACGGAAAACTGGAAGGACATAACCCGGGAGGAAGCGTCAAAGACCGGGCGGCTTACAGCATGATCAAGGGAGCGCTTGAGCGGGGTGATATTGAGAAAGGCGGTAAAATAATAGAACCCACAAGCGGGAATACAGGTATTGCACTGGCCATGATCGCAAGGCTTTTTGGTCTTGATATCGAGCTGGTCATGCCCGAAAATTCTACGAAGGAACGGATACAGACGATGCAGGCTTACGGCGCCAAAGTTATACTCACCCCTGCTGAAGGCTCTATGGAGGCAGCGATCGATTATGCACATAACAAAGTAGCGGAAGGCGGTTATTTCATGCTAAACCAGTTCGCCAATCCGGATAATTATAAAATTCATTTAAAGACTACAGGGCCTGAGATCTGGCGGGATACGGACAGGAAAGTAACTCATTTTGTATCTTCCATGGGAACTACAGGTACGATCATGGGTGTCTCCCGTTATCTTAAAGAGCAGAATCCTGCCATTCAGATCGTGGGTGTGCAACCTACAGAAGGATCAAAGATACCGGGTATCCGAAGGTGGCCCGAAGCCTATTTGCCTAAGATCTTTGAACCTGATCGCGTTGACCAGGTTATTGACGTTTCTGAAAAAGAATCGATAATTATGACCCGGCGACTGGCTGCCGAAGAAGCTGTTTTCGCGGGAGTCAGCAGCGGCGGGTCTGTAGCTGCCGCCTTAAAACTTGCAAGAAAGCTGGATGAAGGTGTGATCGTATGTATCATTTGTGACCGGGGAGACAGATACCTCTCTTCGGGGCTCTTCGATCAGTGATCGACTTGTTTTTCTTCGAAATCAGTATACCAGTCCATAAGTTTTCGGGTAAGCGGCCCGGGTGATCCGGCCCCGATCATATGATCCCCCGTCTGCACAACCGGTAGCACTTTTTTGGTGGTACCAGTCATGAAGGCCTCATCAGCCTGCCATAATTCATCCATGCTGATATCCCTCTCCTCCACCCTCAAATGAGGTAAGGCAAGATCGATGACTGATGCACGCGTAATACCCATTAATATATTGTCCGATGGCGTGATTAGTACACCTTCCTTCACTATAAAAAAATTACTGCGTGAAACTTCCAGAATATTGCCTCCCTTATGAAAAAGAACATCAAAGGCTCCTGCAGCGTCGATTTTGTTCCTGAGCGCGATCGAAGATAGGTAGTTGATCGATTTGATATGGCTCAGCTCACGCTGATGTTCATACAGATAAAGTTTTATTCCCTTTACATAATACTCTTTTGCAGGAAAATTGATCTTCTCGACCAGGATAAAAAAATTAGGTTTGCCAGGGGTGAATCCATTTTCTGTATAACCTCCGGTCAGCACCATCCGGATGCCGGCCTCAAAGATATCGTTCTTATCGAGCAGGGTATAGATCACTTCCTTTATCCTTTTCATTTCATACGGCACCTCCAGTCCCAGATGAAGTGCCGAATGATAAAAACGTTTGAGGTACTGATCAAGGAGGAAAGGTTTTTTCAGATGGGTACGACAGAAATCGAAAACCCCATAGCCCCTTAAAAGTGCCAGATCGGTTAGATTTAGCATTGCTTCACCGGCTGGGACTATCCGGCCATTCAGAAAAAAGTATTCTCCCATGAAATTAATTTTATGTAAAGTAAACCCATAATTCCGGCTAAATAAATCAGGAATTAAAATTTATTTCTTACCTTCATATATGGCATTATAAAAATGCAACTTTTCAATCCCATAATTCCCTTTTCAACGGCAGATATTCCTACAACGCCCGAATCTGTGCTCTTGAAAAGCATAGGCTGCCAGACCAGTCTTTTCCATCAATCCATTCCGAAATTGTCCCAATATCTTTTCATATTTTTTACTCCCAAAATAAATCATTATGGATAATCGAGAAAAATACATCCAGGATACCGTAAAACGGATACGGTCCATTCAGACAATCGAAGAATTTGAGAAATCAAAAGATGAGATCCTTGATCTGATGGAAAAGGTTTTGAAAGCCGGCATTGAAACGCTGGGCAGTTTTATCAAATCCGTATTTTCTATGTCTCCTGAAGAAAGGGAAGATAATGCAGCTAAATTCCGGGATGAAAATTATCTGGTCAGCAATGAGATTGCCCGGGAAATCGATAACCTTGTGCGTATACCGGGGATCGATGCCTACGGGGAATCATTCGGTGAGGAGCTGGAAAAAAGGCTTAGCCCTTTCGTAGAAGAATATACAAAAAAACTCGGGAGTCACATGGACTTGTTTATGGGTGGTATGGCTGAGAATATATCAGAGTCCATTCAAAATGAAATTGTTGAAGAGCCAAAAGAAGAGTTTGTTTTTGATGGGGAAAATCCCGATACACCGGAAATGCTATATACCCTATATGCATCACGAACATTAGCGGACCTGGAAGAAAATAAGGAACAGCTTTTCGAATTCATCGGAGACGAACTTCAGGATAATCTCTATTACCTGGAATTATTTACTGAAACGGACATCCCGGAATATTTCGAGGGAGATAAAGAAAAGATTGATAAAATAAGGTATAAAATGAGCCGGTTGTCCCCGGAAATAGATAAGGAATTTGAACGCATTGGTTCATTGCCGGACTCAAGGGAAGGCGCAGAAAAAATAAAAAAGGAACTTCAGGATCATATTTCTGAGAAAATAACAGAAATTAATCAAAAACTGGAAAAATTGAAGTAGACACTGCTTTTGCAACACAGAAGGTAATATTCTAATTCTCTATCACAGGGAAACAGGTAGAATTTTCAGGAATTTTCAATTCAATTGATCAGGAATCATTTTCCCGTCGATCTTTATGCTTCAGCTTTCTTCTGATCAGATATATCACAATGAAGGAAATCAGAAATACTGGCCATAAATTGAAGAGAAAAATGGTAAAACTGACCAGACC
>CAZYDB010000082.1:0-15217 GCA_964645995.1 uncultured Roseivirgaceae bacterium | reverse complement strand
TTATTCTGGCCCCTTCACGAACAGATTTCTGGACATACAGAATGCTATGCAAAGTCGGGGAAATGATCAACTCAACGGTATTATGTATCGACGAGTTACCTTTTATCATTCAAAGCCGTCAAATGACGGGTCAGTTTACCATGCACCTGACTTCTTCCTTCGTGATCGGACTCATTTTAGCTTTTCCCTATGCTTTCTGGGAGATTTGGCGGTTTATCAGTCCGGGGCTGTATTCGACCGAAAAGCAGATCGCCAGTGGATCTGTATTTTTTGTCACCTTGCTCTTTGCTATAGGGATCATGTTCGGTTATTACATTATCGCGCCCATATCAATCAACTTCCTTTCCAACTATCAACTCGATCCTACCATAAGCAATGAGTTCGATATTATTTCCTATGTCTCTACCCTCACGATGCTGGTGCTCGCCAGCGGCTTGATGTTCCAACTGCCCATCATCGTATATTTCTTTACAAAAGCCGGCATTGTGACACCAAATTTCTTAAAGACCTACCGTAAACATGCCATCATAGTGATCTTTGTAATTTCTGCCATCATCACGCCCCCGGATATTGTCAGCCAGATATTAATTGCCCTGCCTTTGATTCTACTGTATCAAATTAGTATTTTTATATCCCGGTCGGTAATAAAGAATGACCCTGACCTAATTTTACTAGATGAATAAATAAATGGCTTTTAAAATTGCACTTGGAGGTGATCACGCCGGATTTGAACTTAAAGAAAAGATCAAAGTCCTCCTTCAGAACAGAGGTCATCTTATAGAAGACTTCGGACCCTTCAGTGATCAGTCAACAGATTATCCCGACTTTGCTCATCCCGTTGCCACAGCCGTTGAAAATGGCGAATATGACTATGGCATATTGATTTGTGGAAGTGGAAACGGAGTGGCCATGGCTGCAAATAAACATAAAGGAATACGTGCGGCCGTCTGCTGGAATGAAATGCTTGCTAAATTGGCAAGATCTCATAATGACTCCAATGTTTTATGCCTGGCGGGACGTTTCATAGACTTTGAACTGGCCAAAGAAATCGTTAACATATTTTTGTCTACCAGTTTTGACGGGGGAAGACATGCGAAAAGAATCAATAAACTACCCTTTAAATAATTGGTGTTATTTTAATATATACCGTTTATCTCCTGCCTCTCGGTATTGCAGTTCAAGAAGGGGCATTCGTTCAAATATCTCTCCGGCAATACCCGCCTCATCAATTAAGATCTGAGGCTTATCCTTGTTTAGTTTCCGGTATATTTTAATAACCACAGGATATCTGTCCATCCGGTTGAATTGATCGATAGCCATCGTCCAGGATAAATAGGGAGATGCCAGATGATTATCATAATATTCACCGGTATGCTGGCCAAGTAACAAGATCCGCTTGTCTTTAATCTCCGGAGCTGCCTCAAAAGGATTAAAATATAACTTTTCGAAATTAAACCAATCCTTTTCAAATAATAAATTCTTTGTGATACCGTAATTCTGGAATAATAGCGTTGATATCAACATGGCAAACATGATCTCAGATATCCATGCTTTACGGATCAACAAAAAATAATGCGTAATATAAAAAGCCAATGACGGTACCAAGATAACCAGGGCATGCGAAGCCTGGAAATAATCTAAAAAGATTATAAGGGCACCTATTATCAGTATCAAAAACATAAAATTCTGTATTCTTACCTGGTAATTAATAAAGGCAACCGCTTTAAGAACCTTGTAAAAAGAAAATAAGAGGTAAAGAAAAGGGATGATTGAGACAGTGATCATAGTCTGCCATGAAACCAGGTCATGCAATCCGGAGGGCAGGAATAAATATCTTAGATTAAAGTAAAAGTCCGCCTGCTGCCCGTACCAAAAGAATTTTGTCCATAAAAGAAGAAAAGGAAGCATAAACCCCATTAGTAATAAAATATACCTTCGGAAAAGGGTATTTGTATAAAATAAAAAGCCGAAGATGGTTGATATGAGAAGCAGGTAATTTAATGAATAGAAGAGGGTTGACAAGCCAAAATAAAAACCAATCTGAAGAATGATCCAGTCACGCTTCCTTCTTCCCTCAATATGGCGGAATGTAAGGTCAAAAGCCAGTAACACAAAGGTTAAGGACATTAATTGTGGTGATAAAGTGGCAAAATCCGGAATACTCATCATCAGTATAGCATAGATTGCTGCAGGGATGTAAGTATTTTGATTATAGGCTTTGTGATTGATGAGGAAAACGTTAAACAGTACGGCCTGAATAAAAATCAATAGCAATGCCAGCATCCGGTAGACCAGATAGTTGCCCGGGAAAATATAATCCAATACCCAGTAAACAGCGGCAGATAGTATTCCTGTAGGATGATAAACATCCAGATACATCGATCCGCCGGAAGATAATTTATCCCCAATAGTATGCCACTCGATCTCAGGTATGGTTATCACCAAATCTGACAGGTACAATGGCAACTGAACAAGGATCAGGAAAAACAGAACAATGATTAACCTGTAGGGATCGTTTATTTTAAAAATACTAAACAAGTCTATTCGATTTTGCTCTGCAAATGTAGTAAAATCATTGAACCTGAAAAATTTATGCGTTTCACACCTTGAGTCTTTATCAAATTTATTATATAGAGATTAAATGTTGATATTTGTAATGAAATTATGGAAACTAAAAGACAACAGAAATTTTCAAGAATGATCCAGCGGGAACTGGGAGAGATTTTTCAAAAAGACATTAAAGGTTTTTTTGGGCAGGTGTTTATCACGGTAACCCAGGTAAGGATGTCACCTGACCTGAGTATGGCCAGGGTTTACCTGAGTCTCATGATGTCTCCCAATAAGGATTCCTATATCGAGGATTTGAATAATAAGAAAGGTTTCGTCCGGAAAACACTTGGCGATCGTATCGGAAAAAAGATAAGAATCGTTCCTGATCTTCATTTTTATCTGGATGATAGTGCTGAATATGCTGATAATATCGATAAAATATTAAAAGATCTGAATATTCCACCTGAAGAAGACCCACAATAAATTGAACCTTTCATATTTCATAGCAAGAAAATATTTCTTCTCCAGAAAGAAAAAGAATTTCATTAATGTCATCTCATTTATTTCTATGGCAGGAGTAGCCGTTGGCACGCTGGCATTAGTAATTGTTTTATCCGTGTTTAACGGATTGGAAGATTTTATCCGGCAGTTATATGGCTCCTTTGACCCTGACGTAAAAGTTGTTCCCCTAAAGGGTAAATCCTTCGTACTAGATGAAGATACATGGTTTGACATGCAATCCGTCAACGGTATTCGCCTTATCTCAAAAGTAATTGAGGATAACGTTTATGTCAAATATAGAGATTCGGAGATGGTAGTGAAACTGAAAGGCGTGGATGATAACTTTCTGGAACATGACCGTCTGCGGAAAAATATTGTTGAAGGTGACCCTTATCTGAAAAAGGACGATCAGATGTTTGCCATATTGGGCCGGGGCGTACAATATACGCTCAATATTAACCAATTAAACGATATCTATTCCCTCCAGTTTTACTATCCGAAAAGAACCAGACGATCAAGCATTAATCCGGGTCAATCAGTAAACACGCTCAACCTGATGATATCCGGCGTATTTGCAATAGAGAAACAATTTGATATGAATTATGTGATCGCTCCAATTGAATTTGCATCACATTTAATGGATTATGATCAACGAATAACCTCATTGGAAATTATGCTTAATGATGGCATTGTTTTAGGGGATATCAAATCGGAGATCAGGAGAATATTAGGTGAAAATTATGAAATATTGGATAGTGATCAGCAACATTCATCCCTGATAAGAGCAATCAAAATTGAGAAGCTTTTTGTGTTTCTCACTTTTTCATTTATCATCGCCGTTTCCGCTATTAACATTTTCTTTTCCCTGTCAATGCTGGCTATTGATAAAAAGAAAGATATCGCTATACTGTTTGCCATGGGAGCCGGCAAAAAACTGATCCGGTGGATTTTTGTAAAGGAAGGAATGATTATCTCCTTCACAGGAGCTATTATAGGCATGATACTGGGTCTGATAATACTATTTGCACAACAGGAATTCGGCCTGATCTCCATGGGAATAGAAACCTCGGTAATCGATGCATATCCGGTTAAAATGGAAATCAGTGATTTCATTTTTACCTCCCTAAGCATTATTTTCATAACCCTTTTATTCAGTTCGAGACCTGCAATACTTGCAGCCAGAAGTAAGGTGCTGGATGAATTATAAACAAGATTGGATATTGAGCTTTTTATTAAATATTAAGTGTTCATCAGTACTTAAAAGTATAATAACCTTTCTGATTATGGCGCAGTCAATAACCGCCCATGGCCAATTCAATATGGGTATGAAAGCCGGAGTACATATCACCTCACTCAATTACGATAACCGCCTGGGACAAAGGCCAATCAATAAAGAAGTAAAAGTCGGATATCTGGGAGGGATAACCTTCCAGTACTTTGCACAGGAAACAATAGGTTTGCAGTTTGAGGCTCTTCTGATTCAAAAAGGATTTAAAACAGAATACGACTCCGTTTTAAATACCCAATATGAAAGAACCATCAATTATATTTCAACTCCCTTCCTCATGCATGCTTTTTTCGGCAAAAAAGAATACAGCATTAGTCTTATCCTGGGTCCTTACGTCAGTTATGCCTTTCAATCAAATGAAACACTTACGGATGGCACCGAGAAAACAAGTCAGAAATACGATTATGATAAAAACATTGATAATCGCTTTGAGTTTGGATTACAGGGCGGTGTAGGACTTAAAAATACTTTTAATTTTGGCATTATCGAGATTCAGGGACAATATGGATTCTCCTTCACCAGCCTCTTTAAATGGGATGCTGTTAATAAGGATCCCGAAAAGGATCGCTTTTTTGAGATCCCTGAACAAGCTCAGAATCAGGGAATCCAATTATCAATCCACTATTATTATCCTTTTTAGCTAAAATACTTACATCCTGTCGTATAAAATGAATCTTTCGGGTAATAAAAACCTGATCACAGATGGGATCATAAATAACAGAAGCACTTCAAGTAATACTTCAAGTATTTTAGTGTAAGTTTTCACATAAAAATGAAATATTTAATCTTTCAGCATCACTTTAAGTATTATTTCTTACATATCAGGTTTTGAGAATGATAAAACCTCTTAGTATATTTAAAGTGTAGGGTAGAAAATTTATAAATCATGTATTTGGCTATTACATTTTTTGAAATTCATAAACCGTTTATACCTGCCATTATCCTGGTGTTATTGTTAGCTTTAATACTTTAGTATTTGTTTTTTTGGCTTTCTTTTAAAACATTTACCAGGTATTGACCATATCCGCTTTTCTTTAGTGGTTCAGCCAGTTTTACCAACTGCTCTTCATCGATATAGCCCATCTGAAAAGCTGTTTCTTCAATACATCCGATTTTCAATCCCTGCCTGTCTTCGATCACCTGAACAAAATTAGAAGCCTGGATCAGTGATTCAAAAGTGCCGGTATCAAGCCAGGCTGTACCGCGATCAAGAACACCTACCTGTAGTTTTTCACGTCTAAGATAGTTTTTATTCACATCAGTGATCTCAAGTTCACCCCTTGTCGAAGGCTGTAAGCTTTTGGCTATATCTATTACCTCATTATCATAAAAGTAAAGCCCCGGGACAGCAAAGTTTGACTTTGGCAGGGAAGGCTTTTCTTCAATGGAAACCACTTTCCTATCCCTGTTGAATTCAACGACACCATAGCGCTGGGGATCATTGACATGATAAGCAAACACCACACCACCGTCAGGATCATTATGGCTTTGTAACAGATCGGCCAGGCCCGTTCCATAAAATATATTATCGCCCAATATAAGAGCACATTTATCATGACCTACGAAATCTTCACCGATTACAAAAGCCTGCGCCAGGCCTTCGGGTTTTTCCTGTACCCGGTATTGAAAATTACATCCCAAAATTGACCCGTCACCCAACAGTTTTTCAAAAAGGGGCAGGTCGTGAGGTGTTGAAATAATAAGAATATCGCGGATTCCAGCCATCATTAATACTGATAGCGGATAATATATCATCGGTTTATCATAAATAGGCATCAATTGCTTGCTGATCGCAAGCGTGATAGGATGGAGTCTCGTGCCGGAACCACCAGCAAGAATTATTCCTTTCATGGGCATAGGAGATTACATTTGATAAAATGATCGATAATACTCTTGGTAACTTCCGGAAGTAACATGATTGAGCCAGGTTTCGTTGGCAAGGTACCAGTCCACCGTCTTTTCCAGTCCTTCTTCAAAGGTTAAAAACGGCTTCCAGCCTAATTCATTTTCAATCTTTGAGGCATTAATTGCATAACGGAGGTCATGACCGGCCCGGTCTTTAACGAAGGTTATCAGTTCCAGGGATTCCCCCGGATTTCGGCCTAGTTTTTCATCCATGACCTGACATAAAAGACGGATCAGATCAATATTTTTCCATTCGTTCATGCCTCCGATATTATAGGTGTCGCCAGGTTTTCCTTTGTGGAAAATAAGATCAATGGCCTTGGCATGGTCTTCGACATAAAGCCAATCTCTTATATTTTCCCCTTTCCCATATACCGGAATGGGGTTCCCGTTTTTAATATTATTAATACATAGGGGTATCAATTTCTCGGGAAACTGATTGGGTCCGTAATTATTTGAACAATTAGAAATTACCACGGGCAGGTTATAAGTATTGCCATAGGCTCTCACAAAATGATCTGAGCTGGCTTTTGAGGCTGAGTAAGGGGATCTGGGGTCATAAGCAGTTTCTTCGGTGAACAGGTCATATTCATCCAGGGAGCCATACACTTCATCCGTTGAAATATGGTAAAACAAATGATCGCCGGCAACATCCCAGAGAACCCTGGCTGCATTCATAAGATTAACCGTGCCGATAATATTGGTATGTATAAATGACAAGGGATCTTTAATGGAACGGTCTACATGTGATTCAGCGGCCAAATGAACGACATAATCAAATTTCTCTTTTTCAAATAACTCTTGAAGAAAATCAAAATCATTAATATCCCCTTTAATAAACATGTAGTTTTTACTGGTTTCTATGTCCTTCAGGTTCTCAAGATTTCCTGCATAGGTCAGTTTATCAAGGTTAAAGATCTTGTAATCCGGGTATTTATTAACAAAAAGCCGGACCACATGGGATCCAATAAACCCTGCGCCGCCGGTAACCAAAATCTTTTTGCTCACAAGCATACTATTTTTTTATATAATCGCTGAAATCATGATGCTCCTTAGCATACAAAGCTTCTTCAGGTAATGATTTAAAATAATCATAGGTGATCTTCAATCCTTTGTCTCTTTCAACTGACGGCTCCCAGCCCAGTATTTCCCTGGCCAGGCTGATATCAGGTTTTCGGCGGGTGGGATCGTCCTTCGGCAGGGGCTTATTGATGATCTTCTGTGTGGTGCCTGTCAGTTTGAGTATTTCTTCTGCAAACTCCTGAATCGTTATCTCCGAAGGATTTCCCAGATTTACCGGTTGTACAAAATCACTCATTAAAAGCCTGTAGATCCCTTCGATAAGATCATCAACATAACAGAAAGACCTTGTCTGTATACCATCACCGAAAACAGTCAGGTCCTCACCCCGCAAAGCCTGTCCGATAAATGCCGGCAATACCCTGCCATCATTCAGCCTCATCCTCGGCCCATAGGTGTTGAATATCCTTGCAATCCGCGTATTCACACCATGAAAAGTGTGATAAGCCATAGTCATAGCTTCCTGGAAAC
Organism: uncultured Roseivirgaceae bacterium; assembly: GCA_964645995.1. Taxonomy (GTDB): domain Bacteria; phylum Bacteroidota; class Bacteroidia; order Cytophagales; family Cyclobacteriaceae; genus JAGTVG01. The sequence goes on along the minus strand of CAZYDB010000082.1, from coordinate 7,422 downwards.
GCTTGGCCTCATCATATACCCCCCTTGGTCCTACCGGATTTACATTTCCCCAGTAATTCTCCGTTTGCGGGTGTACCTGGGGATCGCCATAGACTTCCGAGGTCGACGCAACAAGAATCGTGGCTTTCTTTGACTTGGCTAAACCCAGCAGATTATGTGTGCCCAATGAACCTACCTTCAACGTCTGAATAGGGATTTTTAAATAATCGATCGGTGAAGCAGGAGAGGCAAAATGTAATATATAATGAACATCTCCACTTACATGCACAAATTTTGACACATCATGCTCATAAAAGACAAACTCTTTCAATTGAAAGAGATGTTCAATATTTTTCAGATCTCCGGTGATAAGGTTATCCATTCCAATAACTTCAAAACCTTCATGGATAAATCTATCACATAAATGGGATCCAAGAAAGCCGGCTGCACCGGTTACAAGCACTCTTTTTTTAGACATAAACTTCTTTTCTGCCAATACTAATATAGTTAAATCCGTTTTCTTTCATGGTATCAGGATCATATAAATTCCTTCCATCCAGAATTAACCTGTTTTTCATTTTTGATGCCATCAACTTATATTCCGGTGTTCTGAAAACAGGCCATTCCGTAAATATCATCAGCGCATCAGCCTCTTCCAGGGCCTCATATTCCTCCTTGACAAGCATGATTCTGTCGCCAAATATTTTTCTCACATTATCCATGGCTTCGGGATCATAAGCTTTCACGTTAGCGCCCTCTTGAAGTAACTCGAGAATGTTATCAATGGCAGGAGCTTCCCTGACGTCATCTGTATACGGCTTGAAGGCCAATCCCCAAATCGCAATGTTCTTCCCTTTCAGATCGTTGCTGAAAAAACTCTTTAACCTGTATACAAGCTTTACCTTCTGCCGGTTGTTAATATCCATTACGGCATTTAATATTTTAAACTCATAATTCACATCCATGGATGACTTTGCCAATGCCTGGACATCTTTGGGGAAGCAACTACCCCCATAACCGATACCGGCAAAAAGGAATCTCTTGCCAATCCGTGTATCCGTGCCAATACCCCTTCGTACCATATCCACATCAGCACCCATTAATTCACATAAATTGGCAATTTCATTCATGAAGGTGATCTTCGTTGCCAGAAAAGAATTAGCAGCATATTTGGTTAATTCAGCAGATTTAATATCCATAAAGATAATAGGATTACCCTGTCTTACCAGTGGTGCGTAAAGATCGCCCATGACTTTTTCTGCTCGCTCGGAAGATGCCCCAATAACAACACGATCAGGTTTCATAAAATCTTCAACGGCAACTCCTTCTCTAAGAAACTCAGGATTAGATACTACATCAAAGGGCATATTGGTTTTTGATGCAATCCGCTCACTGACAAGTTCCGCAGTACCTACCGGAACCGTCGATTTATCAACAATAATCGTATAATCCTCCAGCAAAGGCCCAATTTCATCAGCAACACCCAGTACATATTTCAGCTCCGCAGATCCATCCTCACCTGGAGGGGTTGGTAACGCAAGAAAAATCACCTGCGCCCCTTTTATGCCTTCACTAAGATTGGTCGTAAATGATAATCGCTTTTCTCTTATATTTCTTTCAAATAAAACATCCAGACCAGGCTCATAGATGGGAATAATCCCGTCTCTGAGTTTATTGACTTTCTCAATGTCATTGTCAACACAGGAAACATGAATGCCCGTTTCAGAAAAACAGGTACCGGTAACCAGGCCAACGTATCCGGTACCTACAACAGCTATTTTCATCTTTATATTTGTTTGCCAGTTGCGAAAATAACATATTCCGAAATGCCTTCCCTAAAAAAATGTTTATAATTTTATGCCTGATTGAGTATGTCTTTTTACAATTACTTTTTGAAAATAATTTTTGAATTAATTCATATTCATTATCTTTGCAACTCATTTTAAATTAAGAAGATCATTTTATGATAATTGTAAACGTTAAAGAAGGCGAATCAATTGACAAGGCTCTCAAGAGATTCAAAAAGAAATTTGAAAGAACCGGCGTACTGAAAGAGATCAGACACAGGTCTTATTATGAGAAACCCTCAATCAAAAATCGTAGTGTGAGGATTAAGGCTGCCTACAGGCAAAAGATGCAGTCTAAAGAGAATCAATAATATTTCTTTTTAATAAAAAAAATCATTAAGTTAGGTATCCGATGATGAATTTGGGCATAGCGCTTGATGGTTGATTCTTTTCTTAAATATTTACAATACGAAAAAAGGTATAGCCAGCATACCCTTTCTTCCTATAAGACTGATATTAAACAGTTTACGAAATTTATCTCCTTTCATTATCCAGATCTTAGGCTCGAGCATGCGGAACACCGAATGATTCGCGACTGGATGATCTCCCTGGTCGAAGAAAATCAATCGCCCCGTTCAATTAATAGAAAAATTGCCTCATTGCGATCCTTATATAAGTTCCTGCTCCAGAGAAAGATTATAAACAAAGACCCGACGCAAAAGGTCAGGGTATTAAAGACTAAACGCAATGTGCCTCAGTTTATCAATGAAGGAGATATAATAAAACTATTTGACGAGTACGATTTTGGAGATGTATTTGAAGGAATACGGGATAAACTTCTTCTCGAATTGCTGTATGGAACCGGGATACGGCTCTCTGAATTGATCGATCTCAAACCCGTAAATATTAATCCTTTTGAGCAAACAATTAAGGTTTTAGGTAAAAGAAACAAAGAGAGGATCATACCGATGAACCGTGAATTAATACAACTGACAGAATATTATATTAAAATAAAAAAACAAACCTTTAATAATAATGCAAGCGAATACTTGATCGTTACTAATAGTGGTGAGAAGTCTTATCCGATGATGGTATACCGGACGGTTAGAAAATATCTTGACATTTTTACTTCAATAGATAAAAAAAGTCCGCATGTGTTAAGACATACATTTGCCACCCACTTATTAAATAAAGGGGCAGAATTAAATGCTGTAAAAGATCTTCTGGGTCATACAAGTCTTGCTGCCACACAGATCTATACACATAATACGCTTGAGAAACTTAAAAAAGTTTTTGATCAGGCACATCCCAAAGCTTAGGTTAAACAATTAAAATTGATTGGTTATGAAGTTACAAATGCATTCTATTCATTTTGATGCTGACGAGAAGCTTACAGATTATATTCAGAAAAAAGTCGATAAACTGGAAACTTTCTACGACAGTATAGTCGATGGTGAAGTGATCATGAGAGTTGAAAAGGACGATAAAAACCACAATAAAACCATTGAGTTTAAAATTAATATCCCCGGAGAGCAATTGTTCGTCAAACAAAAGGACAGAACTTTTGAAGCGGCCACCGACCAAGCCATTGAATCCCTTAAAAGACAATTGAAAAAATATAAGAATAAAAAAATAGGCAGATAAAAAAAAGGCTCTCCGGAGCCTTTTTTTTATCTGCCTATTTTATATTGAATGCTTTCTTCACTTGATCAACATAATCCAGTTTCTCCCAGGTAAACAACTCTACCTCTATTTCTTTTTCTTCATTCTTTCCATTGTTGGGACGGTTGAAATATTTTTTTATGATCCGGCTTTCTCTTCCCATGTGGCCATAGGCTGCTGATTCAAGGTACATCGGGCTCCTTAGCTTCAGATTTTTTTCAATCATACCCGGCCTGAGATCAAAAACGGATTTGATCTTTTCTGCTATTTCCCCATCGGTTTCAGGCACATTTTTGGAACCGTATGTATCAACAAATACACTTGTGGGTTCTACAACACCGATAGCGTAAGACAACTGGACCATCAACTGATCAGCCACCCCTGCAGCCACAAGGTTCTTGGCAATATGGCGGGCGGCATAGGCGGCAGAACGATCTACCTTACTCGGGTCCTTTCCTGAAAAAGCCCCCCCCCCATGGGCTCCTTTACCACCGTAGGTATCAACAATAATTTTACGTCCGGTCAAGCCTGTATCACCATGCGGGCCCCCAATAACAAACTTTCCTGTCGGGTTAATATGATATTTGATCTTCTTGGAAAACAATGCCTGGATTTCGGCAGGCAGCTTTTCTTTAACCCGGGGAATCAGTATATTGATAATATCGTGCTTTATTTGAGATGCCATCTCATCATCGGCTTTCCCGATGGCACCCGCTGTATTATCATTGGGCCGGATAAATTCATCATGTTGAGTAGATAACACAATGCTATCTATACGAACCGGCTTATGATCGTCAGAATATTCAATGGTAACCTGTGATTTCGCATCAGGCCTGAGGTATTTTATTTCATTATGTTCTCGCCGTAACCGGGCAAGTTCCAGGAGCAGATCATGTGCCAGGGCAATGGGCAGAGGCATATAATTTTTTGTCTCCTTAGTGGCATAACCGAACATCATTCCCTGGTCACCGGCACCTTGCTCTTCAGGATTACCCCGGTCGACACCCCGGTTGATATCAGGCGACTGTTCATGAATAGCGGATAGTATTCCACAGGAATCGCCCTCAAACATATATTCACTTCGAGTATATCCGATATTATTAATAACCTGCCTGGCAATGGTCTGAACATCAAGATAGGTATTGGATTTCACTTCCCCAGCGAGGACAACCTGGCCGGTAGTAACCAATGTTTCACAAGCGACTTTTGATTGAGTATCGAAAGCAAGGAAATGATCGAGCAGGGCATCGGAAATCTGATCAGCTATTTTGTCGGGATGGCCCTCCGAAACCGACTCTGATGTAAATAGATATGGCATAATTTATAAATTCGTTGAATTGGAGGGCAAATCTAATCTAAAACCTTAAAAATTAAAACATTAAATTATTTCAAAAATGCTTACAATTACTTTTTCTTTATTTTTATTTCATTTTTCTTCGAGTTTAAAAGGAATAAACCATGCCAGCAAATAAAAACATTTCTTTAAATAATGAAGACGGGATAGGCATCCTAACGATCAATCGTCAGGATAAATTAAATGCTTTGAATAATGCCACTCTTATTGAGTTAAAGGAGGCCGTCCAGGAAGTTTATGATTCACCGGCCTTTAAAGCACTTATCATCACCGGTGCCGGTGAAAAAGCCTTTGTTGCCGGCGCTGACATCAGGGAAATAGCTGAATTAAACGAACTTAAGGGGCGCAAATTTTCTGAAAACGGACAGGAAATCTTTGATCTGATCGAGAACTGTCATAAGCCGGTAATTGCTGCCATCAATGGTTTCGCCCTTGGCGGGGGTTGTGAACTGGCACTTTCATGTCACATGAGATTAGCTTCTAAAAATGCACGAATCGGTCTGCCTGAAGTTACACTCGGCCTCCTGCCAGGCTATGGTGGCACACAAAGACTTACCAAACTAATTGGTAAAGGAAGATCCTTTGAAATGATATTGACGGGTGAAATGATAACCGCAGAAAAAGCATATCAAATCGGACTGGTCAATAACCTCGTTGATACACCGGGCGACCTGCTTCCTTTAACTATTGAAATTCAAAAAAAGATCATGAAAAATGCGCCGCTTTCAATTGGGATGGCAATAGAAGCCGTGAATGGCGCTTTCAGAAATGATATTGACGGTTACCAGTTGGAAGCCAATTGTTTTTCAAGCCTGATCAAAACAAAAGATTTTGGCGAAGGAACCAACGCATTTCTGGAAAAGAGAAACCCGGACTTCCGGGGAGAGTGATCAATAGATGAGCAGGTTACGCGTTCTGGCCAAAGACACGGCAATTTATGGGGTCTCCAGCATTTTGGGAAGAATGCTAAACTGGTTGCTGGTGCCTGTCTATACACAATATCTTGTTCCATCAGCCTATGGAATAGTTACTGAACTTTACGCCTATGTTGCTTTCCTCGTCATCCTCTATACTTATGGCATGGAGACTGCGTATTTTCGTTTTTCTACCAAGACGGAAAAATCTGAACACACTATATTTAACCTGGCACAAACCTCTATCTTCATCTCCACCATACTGCTTTCAACAATGCTCATCATCTTTTCCACCCCGGTTGTTCATTATCTTGAATATCCGGGAAAGGAAAGATATGTTATCTGGTTTGCAATGATCCTGAGTATCGATGCTGTTTCGGCCATCCCATTCGCCAGACTAAGGCTGGAGGGCAAAGCACGCCGGTTTGCATTGGTGAAACTCATCAATATATTTATCAATATTGGACTTAACCTCTTTTTCATTGTTTTCTGTACGAAAATTATGTTAGAAGGATCGGGATCACCACTTCATCAATTCATTGGTTCCTTTTTTAATGAAGATCAACTGGTTGATTTTGTGTTTCTATCCAATCTCATAGCCAATGGGTTTGTATTGGTTTTGCTTTTTGATATTATTTTCAGGTTCCGTATTATAATTAAACTCCATGCCCTGAAACAAATGTATCAATATGCCTTGCCTATCATGATTATGGGACTTGCTGGAGTCACCAATGAAATGCTCTCCAGGGCCGTGCTGAAAAAATGGCTTCCGGAAGGTTTTTACGAGAATTATAGCAACCAGGCCGCGCTGGGTATTTTCGGAGCTGCTTATAAATTATCTGTTTTTATGACACTCGCCATCCAGGCATTCAGGTATGCCGCCGAACCATTTTTTTTTACCAAAGCCCGTGACCTTGATTCAAAGGAACTGTTCAGTAAGGTAATGCATTGGTTCATCATATTTTCATGTCTGGTGCTTTTAGTGGTCAGCCTGAACCTCGATATAATTGGGGATTTATTCCTGCGCTCCCCTTCCTACAGGGAGGGACTTAAAATAGTACCTGTCTTGCTTCTGGCTAACCTGTTCCTGGGAATCTATTACAACTTGTCAATTTGGTTCAAGCTGACAGATCGAACATTTTACGGAACGGCTATTGCCATTTTGGGAGCGCTGATTACCGTCATTATGAATTATCTTCTGATACCGCTTATCGGCTATATGGGTAGCGCCCTGGCAACTCTTGTCTGTTATTTTACAATGTCTGCCCTCTCCCACCAGATCGGCAGGCGGTTTTATCCTGTACCCTACCAGGTGGGCAGGGATATCTTTTATATCTTTACTGCTGCAATGTTTACCTATGTGGGATTCTATCCCATTGCCTTGATCCCCTTTAATAACAAAGTGCTTCAGATCATGCTCATTATTATTTTCTTAATGATTATTTTCCTCTTTGAAAAAAGAGAACTGTTAAAAATATTTCACCAGTTGAAAAAGAATGGAAATTAAAATACTCAACAAAAGCGGTCACGCATTGCCCCACTACCAGACCACTGATTCAGCAGGCATGGACCTCAAGGCCTGTCTTCAGGAAGAAATTGTTCTGAAGCCACTTGACCGGGAGCTCATTCCTACCGGATTGTTCATAGAATTGCCTTCTGGTTTTGAAGCCCTGATACGACCGCGAAGCGGCCTGGCTATTAAGTATGGAATCACAGTACTTAATTC
>CAZYDB010000081.1:0-15241 GCA_964645995.1 uncultured Roseivirgaceae bacterium | reverse complement strand
GCTGGGCCTTGCACGCCGCTCAGAGTCCTATTTATTAGGGCTTGTTTTTCTTCAATTAAAAATTTTAGAGTTTTCGAATGATTCAGTATATTTTTTCTCAACAGAACTCCAATTTCGTTCTACCCAATCTGTTTGAATATTAAACATTACCTTCAAACTTTTTTCCCCTTTTCCTTCTTTTTTTGTCAAAATATAACTAAAAGGTAGTAGTATAATAATTTGAAGTAATGAAGGATAATAAATATTTATTGAAACTGAATACATAAACCAGCCGTCAATAATAAATATAGATTTCAATAAAAAAAGAAAGACATTAAATATAACATAGAGATACGTAATAAAACCAACGTGATATATTAGGTAATATATTGATGAAAAGTAATATATCCTCTCATGAGTATTTTGCTGAATATCATCATTTAAAATACTGAAATAGAAGTTATAAAATTTAGATTTCGTAATCTTTGAAATATTATGATTGGTTTTTAATCGATTAATTATATAATCAACTGGACCGTTATCAGCTTCAATTTTTTTAAATCTCTTTCTTCTTTTTGGATATTCTACTAAATAATGAAATATGACCCCAAAAATAATACTAATTGCAGATATCGAAATTATCAACTGTTTTCCCACAAAACTATTGCTAAATCTATCATGATCATGCACAAGTAAATTTATAACAAGCAGAACTGAAAACCATATACCAGGGTATAAAATCCGATATAAAAAATATGTATTATTTGGTAATTTATTCATATTATATATGTTAATAATAATCTACTTCTCTGAATATTTTGTCTTTTTCAATTTCCTTTGACTTACTTTCCTGCAAGAATGCATTTTTTCTATTTTCAATTGTTTCTTTATTTATGACAAAATAGTCATTGTTTTCGATAGCGTTTAAAATTTCTGGAATTTGAATAAAGAAAATATCTTCTTTTAATTCAATCTGATTACTAGATTTTAAAGACTCACCAATTATCAATATTATATCACGTATTAAATCTACATATTTCACCCAGATTATGTGATGATTTTCCCTTTCAATATGCAAGTAATTACCAATACAAATCATTTCAAGAAACCAGTTTGACAAACCAAAATGCGATAGGATTTTTAAATTACTTTCAAACACATTATGCCACAGTATTTCTGATGTTGGTTCCTTAAAGCCTATTTTTTCAATAATTGATTCCACCATCTCAGGTTTACTAATTGGCGGATAATATAAGTCACGATCTCTCATCCAATGCCATTTTGATAAGAATTCTTCCATCTTTATTTCCCATTGGTGCTTGTTTGAAGAATCAATATTTTCTTTTACTTCTTTTAAGTTTATAAAGTCTTCAAGGTATAATCTACTTAATGTTTTATCTGGTGGAGAGGCTAAAATCTTAGTTATATGGGAAGAATAAATGTGATTATCTTTTATACCAATAACTTCATAAATGTCAGAAAGAAAGTTTTGAATTTTAGGCCAAATAATATCATCGCCAATGGTTTGAATAAGAAAACACAATGCAAAAAAATCTTCGTGTAATTTCCATAACGTTTTAAAATTGTTTAATAAATACTTTATATCGATGCTATTTTGTCCAACTTTTTTTCTGATTATATCCGTTTGAGTACCCCACTCACTATAGCTATTATGTATTTGTTTAATATATTCTAAAAAGGAATAAATATCCCCAGTATATCTTTTAGACAACCTATCTCGCACCTTATCTAATTTATTTATATCGATATGCATGCGACAATCTTTCCACTTAGTATATAGCGGGCCTAGATTATCAAAATCGAATATATATGGTATTTTCTCAACACCTTGAACAATTAGAGATTTAGTAAAAGGTGTATTGACAATTTCAGGCCTAATGTTGCCCCATGATATTTTTTGATTTGGGCTTTTGTTTTCCCAGTTATGATTCCAATTTTCTGGCCACCAAGGACCAATTCTTGGTGGATATGGAAAGCCTTCTGAAACAATATGCGGCACATGCCCAAAAAAATTCTTTGAATTTGAAAATTTTGTTAGCTCTTTTAAATCAATGTTAGATATGCCTGATAAAACTGGTTGTTCATTTTCAAAGCTTATTCTTTCCTTGTTTTCTTTTACAAAATCATAAGTTTCATAATCTTTTATAATATTTGATTTTATTAACGCAATTTGGCAAGTCGTATTTGTCACTATATACTGTACATTAGAAATAAACTCAGTTTTTAATCTGTCTTGTTCTTTTATATCAACATTTCTGGCTTTTTGAAATTTAGACTGTAAGTCAATAAAATGAGGGTTTATTACTATTTTTTTATAGTTTGAAAAAGAATGAGGACGGTCAATTCCGAAGTAAAATAAAATATTATCCTGGTTAAATGATTTTTCAAATGATTTGGATATACTTTTAATAATTTCTTGAATTGTTAAGGAATTTGAATTGATATTTATGCTTCCTTTATAAACGTTGCCAGAATCTCCGTCAACGGTTATTATTTCACTTTTCTTAATGATTTTTGTCGCATTATTTGTTCCTACTATACATGGAATTTGCATTTCACGTGCAACAATTGCTGTATGACTAATCATACCGCCAACATCAGTAACTATTGCAGTTGAATTCCGCATATATGGAACCATATCTGGATTTGTCATCGGTGCAACAATTATTTCACCTTCTTTTATATTTGTAGCGTCATGGATATTATGAATAATAATTGCTTTGCCAATACCTACACCACTTGAAACAGGTAAACCCTTAACTAAAGGAATTTCATCACTATTAATTGTATATTCCTTTGAAATACTACTACTTGTTATAGGACGCGACTGTAAAAAGAAAATTTCATTTTTTGATATTGACCATTCAATATCTTGTGGCTTATTATAAATTTCTTCAATAAGCATGCTATTGTATTTCAGAGATTTAAGAAGGGTTAGGTTAATAATCTCTTTGTCATCAGAAGAATAAGAATCATCATCTTTATTTATTGTAAGTTTATGTGGATTAATAATCCCCGAAACAAGTTTGTCGCCATAACCTTCTGTATATTCAATATATATTGTATTATCTTTTTGCGCTATAGGATTATCTGTAAATAAAACTCCTGAAAAATCCGGAGTATCAACCATTTTTTGAATAATGACAGACATTTTCATTTCTTCAACTGTTGTGATTTTATTTTTAATACAATATGATATGCTTCTAAAACTAAATGTTGATGCCCAAACATTTTTAATTGCAGATTCTATTTCATTGATTGAATTGGGGATGTTTAACAGTGATTCAAATTGACCTGCCCAAGAAAATTCTTCTGAATCTTCAACTGCTGCTGATGACCTGACTGCAAAATTCACTTTAGACGGAAAAACTCTAATTTCATCAGTTATTGCATTTCTCAATTCCACAATCAAAGGGGTATCAATTATTTCTTCCTTTATTTTTTTTAATAATGCCTGTGTGACACTATCAATGTTTGTAATATTTGCTAGAATATTAGGTAACTCTATCCCATCAATTTTTAGTTTAGAAATATGTTTCGAGAATGCACTAGAATTTACGACAAATGCTGGAGGAACATTTATATTATTATTTTTCAAAATGCAAAGATTTTTCGCTTTTCCTCCAATGTTATCTGGAATAGAATTATTTTTTTCAATTTTAAAAGTATAGTTCATCATTTTGTTTGTTTATTCCGGCCGGGTCATAATGAGCCCTAACAGGATAATATATCCTGGTGACTGTCCATAAAATGTTTGCAACCTAAGAGCAATAAAAAAGGGAGTGTGGTTCCACCCTCAACATCCAAAGAAAGTTATTAAATTATTCTGATGTATACAATTCCCCGCGATCGGGGAAGTAATTTTCGGCTCTGTTTTATACAAGTGATGGAAGCATGGCAGACAAAAATTGCCAACAGAAAAAATACAGGCCCCTCAGTTAGCAATCACTCATTCACAAATCAATCAATCCCTAAATGATCTTGTGGGTTGTAGTAGATTCGAACCATCGACCTTCCCGCCCAAAAAGGAACTCTCCATTCCCGACCCAATGGGTCGGTCGGGCCCGCCTGACGGCCGGCAGGGATTCTCCTACCACTAAACGGTACGGGAACCAACTGAGCTAACCGCCCGGTTTACAATTCAAATACATCGTTGGGGTTATAATTTTTCATCCGGATTAAAAAAAAAGCCAAAACATCAGGATTCCGGATTACATAAATTCACCAGACAGCATGCCATTCATACTGGTTGCATGACCCTCCAAAGGATATAAAAATACCTATTGGGTGGCTGTATTTACGACCGTTCCCCGGATATACAAATATTCCGGCCCGCCTTCAACGTTAGCAGTTACTTTTATACTCTTATTAAATTTTCCAAGTGATGCGGAATCAAAGGAAGCTTTCACTTTTCCTTTCTTGCCGGGCATAATAGGTTCCCTGGTGTATTCAGTAACGGTACATCCACAGGATGGTTCAACTTCAGCGATCACAAGCGGAGCCTGCCCCTTATTGGTAAATTCGAACTCATAAGAAACCGCCGATTTATGTGTTAACTCCCCGAAATCATGTGTTGACTTTTCCCATTGAAACCTGGGATATTGAAATTGAGCCAATGCAGCGGTTGAAAAAACACTCAAGAAAAATACCAGCATCCCAATCATTTTAATCATTCTCATCATAATTGATACTTTTTCTATTAATATCATTTTTTTAAAAAATGTAATCTCCATGGTAAACGAAATTTTCGGGAAAATGTTAAATATTTTCAGGCAACCAGCCCGTTTTTTTCCAGTTCTCTTTTATAAAAGGATCTGATCACCCTCGTCAGCTTATCTGTCTCCAGTAAAAATCCATCATGGCCGTATAAGGAATCAATAGTTGCAAAATCAGCATTCCGGACATGCTCATAAAGGAATTTCTGTTCTTCGACGGGGAAAAGGATATCCGTATCCAAGCCTAAAAAAAGGGATTTCGCTTTTATCCGGCTCAACGCCTCCTCAGTACTTTTCCTGTTTCTTCCCACATGGTGGCTGTCCATGGCTTTGGAAAGGTACCAGTAACTGAAGGCATTAAAGCGGCGTGCCAGTTTTTCTCCCTGGTACACCTGGTAGGAACAGGCCTTGTAAGCACCGGTTTTGTCCACATCCTCTTCATGCTGGGTTGCCTGATAGGTTTTATAATTCCTGTAAGAGATAAGCCCCATGGCACGGGCGGTCTTCATTCCTTCCACTCCTGCCCTGTCCGTACTGAGCTGCCAGGTAATATCCTGGCTGATGGCCATCCGCTGGGTCTCATTAAAAGCTATTCCCCATGGTGAATGAAAAGCATTGGCCCCGATACCGACCAGGTGATCAAATAAATCAGGCTCGGAAACGGCCCACTCAAGTGCCTGCTGCCCCCCCAGAGAACAGCCTATCACGGTATGGACACGCTCTATACCAAGGCCCTCCCTGACAAGTCCGAATGCCCGGATAATATCACGGTTCGTCAACTCCGGGAACTGGTGGTAATACGGGATGCCTGTTTGAGGATTTATGCTTAAGGGGCCCGTGGAGCCGTAACAGCTCCCGGGCATGTTAACACAGATGATAAAAAACTCTTCAGGATCATACAGCAGCCCGTCGCCGAAAAGCCCGGGCCACCAGTCCTGGAAATTGGAGCTGCCGGTAAATGCATGACATACCCAGACCACATTGCTGCGTTCCGGGTTCAGTTTCCCGAGTGTGGTATAATATAATTCCAGCCCGGGAAGATGCCCGCCCAGCTCAAGTGGAAATTCATCCTGATAATGAAATGTCTGATGTTTTAACATTTTTTTTATGAATCAAAAATAAGATCCTATATTTTACTAAAAGCCTGCTCCAGATCCGCCTTGATATCGTCCAGGTGTTCGATCCCGACGGATATCCGCAATTGAGCCGGGTGAACACCGGCAGCCTTCTGCTCTTCTTCAGTAAGCTGCTGATGTGTAGTGGAGGCAGGATGAATGATCAGGGTCTTCGCATCCCCTACATTGGCCAGATGACTGATCAGCTCCAGGTTGTTCACGAATTTTTCCGCTGCCGGCTTCCCTCCTTTTATTTTGAAGGTAAGCACACCGCCATATCCTCTCTTAAGATACTTCCTGGCCAGTTCATAGTATTTGCTGGTTTCCAATCCGGGATAACTCACCTCTTCAACGGCTTCATGCTCATGGAGCCAACGTGCTAATTCGTAGGCATTTTGTGTTGTCCGGTCAACCCGCAGGGACAGGGTCTCCAGTCCCTGAAGGAGGAGAAATGCATTAAATGGACTCAGGGCCGGGCCCAGGTCACGCAATCCTTCCACCCGTGCACGGATAATAAATGCAATATTCCCAAAGGGACTTCCCTCGCCGAAAACCTCCCAGAATTTAATCCCATGATACCCTTCAGAAGGTTCGGTAAACTGGGGGAACTTACCATTAGCCCAGTTAAACTTACCCCCATCAATGATAACTCCTCCGATGCTGGTTCCATGTCCTCCTATCCATTTAGTAGCTGAAGAGGTAACGATATGAGCCCCGTGTTCCAGCGGCCTGAATAAATACCCTGCTGCCCCGAAAGTGTTATCTACAATAAGAGGCAGGTCATGTTTTTCAGCAACCGCTGCAATTTTTTCAAAATCCGGGATGTTAAATTCGGGGTTACCGATGGTCTCAATATAAAGTGCTCTCGTATTTTGATCAATCTGCTTTTCAAAGCTTTCAGGATCATCATTTTCCGTAAACCGCACTTCAATACCCATTCTTTTAAAGGCTACTTTGAACTGGTTATACGTGCCTCCGTACAGGTGGCTGGTAGAAACGAAGTTCTGACCTGCCTCCAGAAGGGTGTGGATCGCAATAAACTGGGAGGCCTGGCCGGAACTGACAGCCAGGGCGGCAGCGCCTCCTTCAAGTGCTGCTATGCGTTTTTCAAAAACATCGGTAGTAGGATTCATGATCCTTGTATAGATATTACCGAACTCTTTTAAAGCAAAAAGATCGGCACCGTGCCTGGCATCCCTGAAGGTGTAAGAAGTGGTCTGGTAGATAGGGACGGCCCTCGACCGTGTTGTTTCATCTATTTCCTGGCCGGCATGTAATTGTAATGTTTCGTACTTATATGGTTTAGACATGATCGTTCTATTTAAGTTTTAATGTTTTGGTTTAAGAAAGCAGGGGTATAATTCACCATACCCTGAACAGATTCAAAAGGATAAATAAGCATTCATTGATGACAACAATAGCTGCTTCGCATATAACAGGTATTGCAAATTTTAGCAGTCAGCTCAAAATATGGCAGGAAACCTATCCTGACTATTGCAGACAGAAGGTGAGACCGTAAGATGTAATGTGTTTTCATTGTAAATCAATTTATATTTCCCAATTATTTTAAGGGTCAGGAATTAGCACCTTGGCTCTTGTGGCCAGGTTGCTAGAGCTTCATAGAGCCTGTCTCTCCACTCTTCTTTATAAATCAATTTTCAAACAGAAAAATTGATTTGAAGCGCTAAAGTAACCGAATAAGGGATATACTCCAAATAAATTATTAAAAAGTGAAATATTATACCCTTATCAAACGTAGTTTTATATTATAGCCGAATTTTTTCTAAGCATTTAAAATATTTGGGCGAACATCATTAACTTTCGAAAAAATAATTTTTATGAGATATTTATTAGGCCTGTTGATCCTTTGGTTTGCTTTCTTTCCCGAGGTATCTGCCCAGGATGAAGAGATCAACGTAGTCGGGTTCAGGTTCCTTGATTATTCAAAAGATCTCCCTGAAGATATTTTACAGAAAAAATCAGTTGTCCTGATTTCCATACCTCCGTTTTCCGATAATAGCTCTGAACGTGGCCCCTGGGAAATTTTTGCGGCTGAAGCACATGAATATTTTAAAAAAATCGGTATTGACCCCATTGCCTATTTTTATATCGATGATATTTTTTCCGGCCGTGATGCGGTCAAAAAATATACAAATCATATGATTGAAAGGGAGGTCGATTATATCATTGTTCTGAGTATCGTGGACCTGATGATCCGGAATAAAAAATCAAGAAGATATGTGATGGTAGTCACTCCCTTCAGTGGAGACACAAAGATCATTGCCAATGGCCAGAAGGCCTTTAAAGACCAGAATAAAGATCTTGAAAAGCTGATGAAAAAAGTATATGGCATCACCATCCGGAAGGATTTTGTTAAAACCAATCATCTGATCATCGATCAGCCGGAGTTTTTTGGAGGCCTTCCCTTGATCGATGGTCGAAGAAACGAAAGTTACCCGGTTGATCTGCGGGTAGACAAGCTTGCGGTACCCATATTTGAAGAATACCCGGTTCCTGATAATCGTCCCGGCGGCATTCTCAATAACCGCATTGCGGATGAGGTAGAAAAATACAACCATGGTGTTGAGAGGCTTAATTTTGAACTGGAAAGGCAATTCAAAGATTACCCCGGTGATTATGAACTGGTAAAATACAATCCCAACGAAGAAGAGCTTTGGCGGCAGGGATTTTTATACATCCTTATGCACGTACATACCACCGGAAAGGTGATCAAGGAAATGCTGGGCTATGAAACCAACACTATAGAAACCGAGTACATTACCCTGAAAAAAAAACCTGACGGATCAATAACACTCAGGACGATTCCTATCGATGCTCCGGTTTATAAATTCTATGTAAAAAGTCTTGCCAGAAATGAAGTTTATGTAGGAGAAACCTGGGATGCTGATGAGACCTGGCAGGAAGCCTTGAATAACTTTTTATCCAATATGGTGGAAGACCTGCGCAGGCGTTGATTGAGGGATGAATCAAAAACGGGAAGTTTAAAATTTCCTCAGCAGAATCCTTCCCTGTTTTCGGGTCCCTCCATCACATAGCTTCCGATATAGGTTTTATTGCCTGTACTGCTTTTCGACTCAAGATATTTTTCAATGGCAAATACATTTGAAGTAAAACCAATATCCCCCCAGGGTATCTCATGATCCTCCACATAAATTACTTCCATACTTTCCTCACCGGGCACAGGCTTGCTGGAATTAATTTGGGTTAGAAAGATCATATAGACCTGGTTTACATGGGGGATGGAATAAATACAGTGCAATTTAATGATCTTGCCTTCCAGGCCTGTTTCTTCCATTAGTTCTCTGAGCGCTCCATCTTCGGCACGTTCTCCATTTTCCATGAATCCGGCAGGCAGGTTCCACATTCCTTTACAGGGATCAATCGCTCGTTTGCAGATCACGATCCTGTCTTCATAAACGGGGAGACAGCCAACGATCATCCGTGGATTCTGATAATGTATGTTGTTACAGCTCTGACAGATAAATCGTTTGAACTGATCGGCGGCAGGAATTTCAAAAACCAGATCGTCGCTGCCGCAATTGGAACAATAATTCAATAGGATATTATTTTAAATATTAACCTTATTAAGTACCTCCTCAATGTAATCGAAAGATGTCATGACTTCAGCCTTTCCCTGTCTGACAACAATATCATGTTCAAAATGAGCCGATGGACGGCCGTCGGCTGTCACGATCGTCCACCCGTCTTTTAACTGTTTTACATTTTTTGTTCCCAGATTGATCATTGGTTCGATGGCAAGGGTCATCCCTTCCAGCAATTTTACTCCTTTACCCCTTTTACCGTAATTCGGTACTTCAGGCGATTCGTGCATCTTTTTACCCAATCCATGACCCACGAGTTCGCGCACCACGCCAAAACCGTTTTTTTCGGCATGACTCTGAATAGCATGACCGATATCACCGATCCGGTTGCCTGCAATAGCCTGTTCTATTCCCAGTACCAGACACTCTTTGGTAACTTCAATCAATCTTGCAATGGATGGATCCACCTCACCTACCATAAAGGTATAGGCCTGATCACCATAAAAACCATTCATCAAAACGCCGCAATCTACCGATATTATATCGCCTTCTTCCAGGGGCCTGTCGTTGGGGATGCCATGCACGACCTGTTGGTTTAGTGACATACATAAGGTGTTCGGAAATCCATACAAGCCTTTGAAACCAGGAAGTCCTCCGTTATCCCTGATATACTCTTCAGCTATTTTATCCAATGTAAGGGGAGTAACGCCCGGTTGGATCCTGGCAGCCAATTCCGCCAAGGTCTTACTCACCATCCGGGAACTTTTCCTCATTAATATTATTTCTTCCTCTGTCTTTTTATTCGCCATCCAATTACTTTTTGAAAATACCTTTGATCACCCTGAATATTCCTTTATCATTTTTGTAATTCATATGAGCATCCGGATCAGCCAACTGATGCTCAAATTTTGTCCCATCAGGATATAAAGTCTGCCATACCTTGCTCCAACCGGGAAACCCTCCCAGGTTTCGGTCATCAATAAAAATATCTGCCTGTATTTTACGACTGATATCGCCTGTGACCTCCTCTTCAGGATAATTTTTGTTGACTGCATAAAACTCGACCCCTTTTTCCCGGCAATAGTCAATCGCTTCTTCAAGCAATGGACCGCTCCTGAAAGTCCATAAGATCAGTTTATGGCCTTTTTTCTGTAATGCTTTTAATGTATCAAAAGCAAAAAGCATCTCCGGCCCGATGCCGGGATACTCATGTTCCACTATCGTTCCATCAAAATCTACAGCAATAATTTTTGATTCTTCATTAATCATTTGGATACTTCTGACTATACCTGATCCTTGTTTTTACTTTCTCCATCTCGCGATCAATGATCATCCGGGCAAGTATCCCACTGATATCACTGCCCTCCTGGCCGGTGATAACCTGCTTAAACTTCGCCTCATCGATATCTAAACGATACATGGCGTTTAAAAGGCCTTGAAAATCGTTGTCAAGCATATTACTCAGGATAACCCTTAACCTTTCTTTTAAAGCCGCATGATCTGAATAATCAATATCAAATTCATCTTCTGATAATTTAAAATCCTTTTGTATTAATTCAGCCAGATGAACGCCGCTATTACTTTTTTCTTTCAAACCAGGAGTTATTTAATTAACTGTGATATTGATTTAAAGGTTTCGGAGCCTGCCACACGGCATAATTCAAGCAGCAGAGATTCATAAGTGGTTATAATTGCACCTTCCTTCGCCATTCGTTCCACCCCTGTTTTTTTATCATTTATTTTTCTTGAAGAAACACAATCTTCAACCAGTACCGGTGTAAAACCATTTTCCACCAAATCGAGCATTGTCTGTAGTATGCAAACATGGGCTTCAATCCCGGCCAGGATCACAAATTTTCTGTTCAACCGATTGATTTCAGTTAAGAACTTGCCATCATCACAACAACTGAATGATATTTTCTCAATCGGCTGAAATGGATCAATCTTTTCCGCTACAGGCACAATGGTACCTCCCAATCCTTTTTTGTATTGTTCGGTGACAAGTACCGGGACTTTGAGGATCTGCAAACCCTCTATTAATATCCTTACATTTCTTTCCAGTGTTTCATGCTGATTGATATGAGGAAATAATCTTTCCTGAATATCAATTATAACAGCTATGGATTCTTCTTTTGTAATTCTCATTGGGCTGCAGGCATTTTTAATAATTTTGTACAAATTTAGATGAATTGTCCTAAAAACAACGATTAAAAAAGAGAGATTCCCTAATTTCGTTCATATTACCAGGGTTTATTATATTAACTTATGGTTAAGAATAAAAATTTATCAGGCGAAAAGGTTGCCGCAGATCCAAAAGCGGTTGAAAGTCTTCCTGAATCGGGAGCAGATGGATCAGGCTGGCTTGAGAATTTTATATATCTCCTGATCATCTCAATTCTTTTCATTGGTATATATACCTATATTTTTGATAAGAAACTCGATCTGAACGGTGACAATGCGTATTACTATGTGCTTGGAAAAGCTTTATTCACAGGAGAGGGATATGTTAATATTGCTACGGTAGATAAGGTTCCCAATAATCATTTTCCACCGGGATATCCGTTTCTTATTTCACTTCTGATGCATTTCTCGGATTCAGTCGTATTTCTGAAAATGATGAATGGCTTGTTGCTCCTTATGAGCCTCTTAATCATCTATTTCCTGTTCAGGCAACTCACCGGCAACCTGAAGATCGCATTTGTTGGGACCCTTTTGCTAACACTCAATGTGCATTTTCTTCAATACGGAACAATGATGATGAGTGAAATACCCTTTATTTTTTTTACCATGCTGGGTATCCTGTTTTTTTATAAGATGGATGATGAAAAGAATATTTTCAGAAAGCCTTCCCTTTACATAGTCCTTCTTTCGTTGATCGCTTCCTATTATATCCGGTCTACCGGTTTGGCTTTGCTGGGAGGAGTACTCCTTTACCTGGCGATCCGCAAACGGTGGAAACCATTCGCCTTTCTCTTTTCCGGTTTTACCCTGGCCGCTCTTCCCTGGATAATACGCAGCCAGAAACTTGGGGGTAGTTCTTATATCAAGCCGCTTGTAATGATCAATCCGTACCGGCCTGAATTAGGCAATGCCTCGTTTGGTGATTATTTTAACCGGTTACTTGATAATTTTTCGAGATATATTACCCGGGAAATACCCAACGCCGCTCTTCCGTTTTATTCGGTTGATTATCTTGAAAAAATATCACTGATGGAGTGGATCCTCGGATTAACCTTACTGGCTATTTCAGTGTATGGCTTTTACCTGTTCTGGAAAAAAGGATTATTTATTTTATTCTACCTGGCCGGTACCTTTGCCATCCTTCTTTTATGGCCCGAAGTATGGCGTGGTGTTCGTTTTGTGTTACCGGTCACTCCTTTCCTGCTCCTCAGCATAATTATCGGCATCTATTATCTGTTCAATCATTTAATTTCAAACCTTAACTTTCGATTCAATATCCTGGTTCTGGCCCTTGCAGGCATTGCCTTTATCGGTCCGATAAAATCATTACATGACATTGCAGTCAAAGATCATTACAAAACATGGAAAAATTATTTTCAGACAGCCAATTATTTTAAAAGGGAAAAAATTCAGAACGTGGTAGTCGTATGCCGAAAACCAATGCTTTATCACCTTGAGTCCGGAACCTATACGGTCAATTTTGCCTATCTGGATGACGAACAGGAAATGCTTGACGACCTTAAGGCAAAAAATGCCTCTTATGTCGTGCTGGACAACCTGGGTTACAGGCAAACCTTTCAATACCTATTCCCGGTGATCCGTGAAAATCCCGATAAATTTGAGATCGTTCTTGCCTTGCAGGACCCTGATACTTTTTTATTTAAATTCAATCCGGATAAATGATCTCTCTATGAATATCAGCAAACTTACGATCATCATGCCTGCCTATAATGAAGAGGCAACCATCTTTGGTATATTGAAGAAAGTTCATGCGGTTACTTTACCCGGAGACATTAAAAAAGAATTTATCGTTGTCAATGACGGGTCAACAGACGGTACGGAAGTTGAGATCAGAAAATTCATCCAGGAATATCCTCAGGAGGTTGAATACATTCATTTTAAAAAAAACAGGGGGAAGGGAGCCTGTATTGCAGCCGCCGTCAAGCAGGCTACAGGCGACTATGTTATCATTCAGGATGCTGATCTGGAATATGATCCGGAAGAATACCGTATCCTGATCAAACCGGTTGTAGAGGGTCTGGCCGACGTTGTCTATGGATCCCGGTTTAGGGGAGGCCAGCCTCATCGGATCCTGTTCTTCTGGCATTCAATTGGCAATAAATTCCTGACCTTTCTTTCCAATATTTTCACCAACCTGAACCTGACCGACATGGAGACCGGTTATAAACTGATCGACACGTCTCTGCTGAAAAAGCTTAAACTGAGGGAGCGCCGGTTTGGTTTTGAACCTGAAGTGACCGCCAGGCTGGCCCAAATACCAGGCATCAGGTTTTATGAAGTGGGTATTTCCTATTATGGAAGAGGATTTAAAGAAGGCAAAAAGATCAACTGGAAAGATGGATTGAGGGCTATCTACTGCATATTTAAATATAACCTGAGCCGATGAACATCCGTGAATATCAGGAACAGGATCCCCGGGGAAAAAAACACTTGAAGTCATTGCTTCAGCCTTTAGGTTCAATTACTGGATGTATCAAACCATCCGGCCTCATTGCAAAGGAAATATCCTGGAGATCGGCAGTGGTATCGGTAATATTTCGTGGTTCTTTCTCGAAGCGGGGAACACCATCACGCTGAGCGATATCCGTTCCTCCTATTGCGAGGATCTTAAAAATTCATTTTCCGGTTTTGATAACCTGGTCGGCGTGGAACAGATCAACCTGGTTGATCCCGGTTTTCACGAAATACACGCAGCCTGCAGGGAAAGTTTTGATACCGTCTTCGCCCTCAATGTCGTGGAGCATATTGAAGATGATCAGCTTGCCATCAATAACGCCCGTACGCTTCTTAAAAAAGGAGGAAACCTGGTCATCCTGGTACCCGCCTATCCTGCACTCTATAATCATTTCGATCAGGCGCTTGGTCATTACCGGCGATACACCAGAAAATCGTTGGGTTCGGTTTTAAGGAAAAGTGGTTTCAACCTCCTCCATCAGCAATATTTTAACCTGGCAGGTATTGCCGGATGGTATGTTTCGGGCAAACTGCAAAGGCATCAGACCATCCCTGCAGAACAAATGAGACTTTACGATATCCTCGTTCCTTTCTTCAGGCTGCTGGATCAAATGATATTTCGCCGGGTAGGGCTATCCGTTATTACGGTTGGTAAAAAATAAGAAGTAAACATACGATCAAAAAAAAAGGCCCCGGTTTGATCGGGACCTGTTTATTGATTTAGAATTTTCTTATTGGATCACGCCTTCAAGTACCTCTTTCATCTCAACACGCTGACCATCCTTATAGGGAACAATCCATGCATCGCTTACGCCCATCTCACGGAGATATTTTTTAAAAGTATCAGCTTCCCAGTAATCTCTGAACCTTCCCAGGGTGATCTTCTGAACACCATCTTCGCTAGTTTCCCCGCTGAAATTTTCAGTATTGTCAAAATACTTGGATAGGTCCTTATTTCTAAAAGCACCTATTTGTACTTTGAAAACAACACCTGAATCATCATAAGCAGGTCTTTCAGAAGCTGGTGACGGCTTGCTCATCGCTGCTTCTGCTTTTTGTTTGGCAGCAGATACTTCTGCTTCCATTTGACTTACTTTCTGGCGAAGTTGCGAGATCTCACTGTCTTTCTCGCCAATTTTCGATTCTAGAGAGGAAATCTGACGTTTATATCCGGAAAGTTCACTTTTCATAG
>CAZYDB010000080.1:0-15265 GCA_964645995.1 uncultured Roseivirgaceae bacterium | reverse complement strand
ATATATCTTAAAATTACGCCGAACAACAAAAATTTATGAATAGGCTAAAGTGTCCATTTGAAAACCCCTCAGCACAATTTACCTGCTTACTGATCCTCATAGATTATAACAAACGATCCTTTTATATATGACGAGGGGATGTATATAGAATGCAGAAATTCGATCCTATGGACATCCATAAGAATCTCCCGGTATTTTTTTACCATTAAAAACCAACTTTGACTGCATCGTGTTTTTTGAAAATCAAACTTCCATATGGCAGGTTTTATCGCAGCAATTATTTTGCTTGTGCCGGCAATTTCAGGATGTTTCGAGCAGCCTGAAGATATGAATGAATTTTTTCCTGGTTATGATCCGGCAGGATTCCGTATATCAGAGGCGCAGTACCTGAATTGCCGCTATGATCAATAATATTGCGCCAATAATCGTTTCGGTATGAGTTGAAAGGAAAGCTGAATTGGCCACGATACGCCGGCTTAATACCACATACAACCAAAGAACAGTCATTTTTCCAACCCAAACGGTAGTAATCAGTATAGCCACGGAAACGGGATCAAACCGTATCAGGTTATTGGAGGCCATGAAAGTAATAGCAATGACCCAGAAAAAGAATACCTGAAAGCTTAGTAAATTGAGCAGTATGCCTTTAAAAAAGGACGCATTCCCAACACTGTTTTGTGCCTTATCACTTCTTTTTTTGAACACAAATACAAAACCTGCTGCGCTCAGAATCAGGATTGACACATAGTTCAGGATGCCATTCCCATTGATGGCATCGACAAGAACCTTGCCGGTAAGGATGGCGGTAATGACAAATCCAACCTCGACTACGGCCGCTCCATGTGCGATCAGGTATGCCGGCCGTTTACCCTGCTTCAGGGTAGTCTCCAGAATGGATAGGTTTACAAGGCCAAAGGGGACCGCAGCAATGATACTGGCAAGAAATCCAGTTAAAATGATCAGCGTATATTGAATTACCATATCGATCAATTAGTTAGATTAGTTTTTTTTGATATCGGAAGTTTTCCGGAGATCCAATCATTTATTCCGCTTTCAAGATTAAAAATATCATTATAACCGTTTTCTGCCAAAATCTCTGCCGCCCTCCTGCTGCGGTAACCGTTCCGGCAATAAAGATAAATTGGCTGATCTTTCGGCAACGCCAGTATCTTCCTCCTGAAGTTAAAAGCATAGTAATTGATCTGAAGAGCTCCGGGAATATGATTGCCTTCAAATTCCCATAAGGTTCTTACGTCCACAAGAACACCCGGCCTTTCTTTCATCATGCTTTCGAAATCAAGTGCATTCACATGGTTTATGCTCAATTCCTGCGCCTCGATCGCAGAGTTTATCACAATGAAAAGAAAAAACGAAAAACTTCTGGCCATAAGACCCTTTTTTTCAATTAGTCGGTCAAACTGAAAATACTGACGCTCTTAAGGATCTTTTTTTTAAAGATCATCCATTGTCAGGATAGTACAGCCGGCCCGACTCAATTAAAGGGTATTGAGATCGGTTTTTCCCTATGCTTGAAATTATTTTATTATAAAATCTAATGAATAAATAAATATGAATACGAAAATTCCCAATTTATCGGAAACGGTTAATAAACGAGTTGTGATCGTGGGTGGTGGGTTTGCCGGGCTGAAACTTGCCCGGTTGCTGATGCAAACGGAGTATCAGATCGTTATGATCGACAAAAACAACTACCACCAGTTTCAGCCGCTCCTCTACCAGGTTGCCATGTCCGGACTTGAACCCAGTTCGATCTCTTTTCCTATGCGAAAGATTTTCCAGAACCAGAAGAATATTCATTTCCGGATCGCCAGTCTGCAAAATATCAGACCCGATGAAAAACTGATCTTAACGGATATTGGTGAGTTAAAATATGATTATCTGGTGTTGGCTACCGGGGCCTGTACCAATTATTTCGGTCAGCAGAATATAGCCAGCCATGCATTGCCTTTAAAGTCAGCAGCTGATTCCATATTCATCCGGAATACAATCCTTGAAAATTTCGAAAAGGCTCTCAATGAAACCGATCCGGAAAAGATCAGCAGTTACCTGAATGTGATCCTGGTAGGCGGCGGTCCGACAGGTGTCGAGCTGGCTGGGGCGTTGGCCGAGATGAGAAAATTCATTTTCCCGAAGGATTATCCGGAACTGGATATGGATCTTATGAAAATCGTAATTTATGAGGCATCCCCAAATTTATTGAATGGCATGTCGGAAGCATCATCCCTGAAGGCCAGGGAATACCTCGAAAAATTGGGTGTTGAAGTGAATCTGGAAATCCGGGTAGTGGATTATGACGGCCAGCGGATCGTTTTATCAGACGACACCACGATCGTCAGTAAAATGGTGATCTGGGCTGCCGGTGTGGAGGCGAAGAAGATTGCAGGGATTAATTCCGCATCCATCGGAAGGGGAAACCGGATCCGGGTGGACACCTATCACCGGGTATTTTCCCATGAGGATATTTTTGCCCTTGGGGATACAAGCCTGATGGAAACACTTGAATATCCAAACGGACACCCACAGGTAGCACAGGTAGCCATTCAGCAGGCTGATAACTTAGCGAAAAACCTGAAAAGAATGGAGAAGAAACAGCCCCCGAAGGAATTTATCTATAGGAATAAGGGATCAATGGCAACCATCGGACGCAATCTGGCAGTGGCCGACATTGCAAAACTTAATCTGAGCGGTTTCCTTGCCTGGTTCCTCTGGTCCTTTATACATCTGGTAACCATGGTGGGGGTCAAGAATAAACTGTTTGTCTTTCTTAACTGGTCCTGGAATTATTTTACCTACGATCAATCTCTCCGGTTACTGATACGCCATAAAAGAAAGATTCCAACAGGATAAATAAAGGCAATGATGTCAGGATTCAACAAATTCTTTGGACTACGCTGATAGACAATGAGACAGAGGAAATTTTCGATAAAAAATACAGGACCCGGTAGCCTGGACCCTTTAGAATTTGTCAGAAGGATTAACATGAGAGGGATAAAACCATGGCACGAAAAGATCATTATCAGTTTGTCTGACCTTTCTTCTTACCCCAATGGCGATTTCCTTCGAGGGGCGTCCTCAACCATGTTTCCCAGGAGGTGTTCCGGTCGTCAACAATGGTGGCAGCCTGCCGCCAACCCATCCGGTGACGCTCCGGTTCTCTCTGAGTTTTGATGGTGATTTCCTTCGGACATTAAAGGATGATCTAACAACCCCTCAGTACAGACCCCTAAAGAGAACCACCTATCCCCTCCTGCTGAAATCGGCATATCCCTTTAATGACCCTTGATCTTTTGAACTACTGCTTTCAGGCATTCAGCAAACCTGGGTTATCGGACAGGAAGGATTCAACGACCAAAGCCGCACAACCAGTCTGGTCGATGCCTATATTCTGGGACTGTATCAATATTACCAGAAAAAATCTTTCGATGACTTTCGGAGCCGAACCAAAAGGCTTTAAGGCTATAAAATGACTACCATAACAGATTATATAAAATAACCCGAACAACAAAATCATGAAAAAAATATTTCACAATATTGCCCTATTTCTGGTACAGACATCGGCTGAAACCGGTTGATCGAAGGCGAAGAAACAACCTGAACAACACTGATCGAGGATGATTGTATGAATTTCCCTCTTGTGGTTATCGGGAATCAAAGTCAGAACCATGTTTTATCGTTCAGCCAGATGCTGGAAAATGCCACAGAATTGTGTTTCAGTATCGCCCCGGAACAGGATCAAAACTCTCCAAACCCAATGATAATGATAGATCAGAAAAGGACTAAATGGAATATCTTCGGCGAGACGGTTGAGGGTTCCCGTTCCGGCAGCAAACTGATTCAAACCATTTCATTTATTGTCTATTGGTTTTCCTGAGGGGTATTCTACCCCGCATTGGAAGTTTATGGAGAATTGTAAAAAAAGGGAATCAGGACTGACGGGCAATGTACCTGTCAGCCCATACGGCGATTACTTTACCCAGGTAAGCCGCATCCTGTTTGTCGCTCAGCAGGTGATCGGCTCCGTTCAGTGAAATAAAACTTTTGGGATGCCTGGCGAAACCATAGAGTTCGGCAGCATTATTGATACCCACAATGCGGTCCTGGGGTGAATGGGCAAATAAAAACGCTTTGCGAATTCCAGGAAGCAGATCGGAAAGCTTATGCTTTCTCAGATTCTCAAGAAACTGCTTTTTGATCATAAAAGGCCTTCCCCCAATACTTACCAGGGCCTCTCCCTTTGCTCTGATCTCCAGCGATTGATCCTCAAACAGCTTTTCAACATGTTCAGGACCAGCGGGGGCACCAATAGTGGCCACAGCCTGTACTTCCTTAATTTTTGACGAGGCAAAAAGTACAGCAGTGCCACCCAAGGAATGCCCTATCAGCAATAATGGAGCTTTAAGTTGGGCACGCAGAAAATCTGAGGCTGCAAGAATATCTTCCACATTAGATGAAAAATTGGTTTCAGAAAACTCGCCCTCGCTCTGTCCAAGACCCGTAAAATCAAAACTCAATACACCAAATCCCATTGCTGTCAGGGAACTGGATATGCTTTTCACCGCCAACAGGTTTTTCGTACAGGTAAAACAATGTGCAAAAAGCGCATAGGCCTCAGGCTCTCCCGTCGGAGGCCTTCCGAGTTTCGCTGCAAGCTTAACGCCCTCCTGATTCGTAAAATTTATCTTTTCTTCTTTCATAGTATGAATTTAAATTCGTTTTTGGTCGTAAGAAAATTTATTGAGCCCCACATAAAAGAATGGCAAGAATTACGTTAATTAGACGGGAAAATAAGCCTTTACTGACAAAAAATGTCGGGATTCATTCCACTCATAAACTAATGATTAAAAATAATCTATAAACTGTACAAATTATGAAAGTAATCTGGAAAGGAATCACCAGCGTTGAAAGCAAGAAGACCATAACGATCGAAGGCAACCAATATTTTCCCTGTCAAAGATCTCATTGGTTGCCGGGTTCGATTGCAGGATCTTCCTACTGGCATTGAACCGCAATACCGGTTCCGGGTTAAGCGTGGCAAACATAGCGATCGACTCACACGCTGTTTGCGCCTTTACCCTAACCGTTACCTTCTTCAATCCAAACCAGAAGATAATTGCGCATGACCTCTGCCTTGATGTATACCTCATGGTACTTACCGGCCCTTGAAGAGTATGGCTCCTCATTGTATACATCGTCCGCACAGGAAAACGAACTTATATGATGCAATAATTCAGGATGATCTCCAAATAGATCCTGAAAACGGGTGATCCTATGATCCGCTTAGAATTTCC
The DNA here is from genome assembly GCA_964645995.1 of uncultured Roseivirgaceae bacterium. GTDB lineage: Bacteria > Bacteroidota > Bacteroidia > Cytophagales > Cyclobacteriaceae > JAGTVG01. The sequence goes on along the minus strand of CAZYDB010000080.1, from coordinate 9,959 downwards.
TGGGATTGCCTTCCGAAGCCACTATTCCTTCATCTCTGTCGATCACAATTGGGGATCCTCCTTTCCCATGGGAAGCCTAACAGGGCCTGCCCCCGGTTCTTGTATTAAACTGAGGCCTTTGATATCGGCTGAACGACAATAGGGACCAGGAACGGGACCATCAAGGAAAAAAGGTCTGCACCCTGCAAATAATTTGTGACCATCATGATCATGACGACCATCACATAGTTTAATAGGCTTATAAGTTCTCTTGCAACCTACTTAATCCGAATAATTCATAAATTTTTCCTGCCTGTTGTAGGAGGATGGAAGTCGTAGGCCTCAGGCCGGAGATCCCGCTGGAGACGGGAATGGAGGATGGAGAAGCAATTGGATTGCGGCAGGCGGTATGATAGTGTGAGCATCCTTTTTACCGATTTCAAAGGATTTACCGCTATTTCTGCCAACCTCAGTCCTGAAGAACTGGTTCAGGAAATTCATCATTGCTACAAAGCCTTCGATGATATCATTACCCGCAACGGGGTGGAAAAGATCAGGACTATCGGCGATGCCTATATGGCGGCCGGGGGACTGCCTAAGCCCAGCGAATCCCATGCCTTACAAGTGGTGCGGGCAGCCCTGGAGATCCGTGATTTCATGGAACAATGACTGATCCGGGTATCGGTTTTTATTGCAATGAAAGGGAAATGTGTTATTTTCAGGGGAAGAAAATTATAGCACCCTAACTTTCAACACGATGAAATACGTTTTACATTTTTTTACCCTCTTACTGATCCTGACGATCAGCCATGCAGGCCATCCACAGTCTAATGAAGTGGTTTTTGAACAGAAGATCTATAAGACGATCAATGGTCACTCACTGAAAGCAGACATTTTTTATGCACCTGCCCTCCTTGAGGCCGGACAAAATCCCGCCCTGGCCTTTTTCCATGGCGGTGGTTGGGTATATGGCAGCCCTGAAGAGTTCCACAACACCTGCAGAAGGTATGCCCGGCTGGGTTTTATCGCCATCTCCTTTCAGTACCGGCTTTCGATCAACAATGACGGCACCTACCCGCACCCGGATATTACGGTAGTGGAAGCTGTAAAGGATGCCCGCTCAGCCATCCGCTGGATGCGGGAGAACGCGGCAACGCTGAAGATCGATCCGGACCGTATCGCTGTGGGCGGGCAGTCAGCGGGAGGGCAACTGGCCCTTTCCACAGCCCTGATGGAAGGCATCGATGAAGCTTCCGACAACCTGGACATCAGCCCCGTTCCCGATGTGCTGCTCCTCTTCTCGAGCAATGTCAACACGATAGAAGCCTGGATCGACAGGATCATGGGCGACCGCCGGGAAGAGATCTGGAGTGTTTCGCCCTATCATAACCTGAAACCCGGCATGCCGCCGGCAATCGCCTTTCACGGGGAGGATGACTGCACCGTGCTTCCTTATATCATCGATTTCTTCAGGATCCGGATGGAAGCGCTGGGCAATTCCTACGAACTGATCACCTATCCCGGCCGGAAACACTACCTGGGTGCCGGCATTGAGAAATATGCCGGCTATTTCGACGAGGAGATACTGGAAAAGACGGATGCCTTCCTTGAAAAACAAGGATTTATTCAATAATAAACCTGGCCGCATCGTTACACGGCATTTCCCCGATCCAACCCCGGAACTCATATCCCCCGGAAGCGACAGGGATCCGGATGGAGGTACGACAGGATACAATCAAAAAAACCATGGCCGGAATATTTATAATTCCCGGTCTCCTGCCCTCTGCCAAATAACTCCCGGCGAATATTTTGAACCATCGCCCCATTTCATTAAATTTTCATCCGGAAACCAATGGATCATGGTACGCATACAAGCAGGGATCGTATTTTTTATGCTGCTCCTCCTGAGCCTCAAAGGCGCAGGACAGCATTCCCTGGAGATCAGCAACCGGCTGGCGGAGTATTCCTTCCGGCATCCGCAGGAAAAGATCTACCTTCATACCGACAAGCCTTATTATGCCGCCGGCGAGGATGTCTGGTTCAAGGTGTACCTGATGACCGGTCCTTACCATATCCCGGACACACTCAGCTCAGTGGTGTATGTGGAGCTGGTGGACAGCCTGGAAACAATACAAGACCGGAAGACCATCCGTGCGCGTGAAGGACTTGGATGGGGCGACTTTGACCTGCCGGCTTCCTTACCTTCCGGAAGATACGTGCTGCGGGCCTATACGCAATACATGCGAAATTTCGACCCTGCCTTTTTTTTCAGGAAAAATATCCTGATCCTGCCGGTATCCGGTCAGCCTGTTTCAGGCCTAAACCAAGTTGCCGGCAATCCCGGAAGGCAAGCCGGAATGGACACCCTCCGGCCGGTCGGAATAAAATTCTTCCCGGAAGGAGGGGATATGGTTGAAGGCCTGCAAAATTATATCGCTTTTAAAGCCACAAACCGAACGGGCAGGGGAACCGCGGTGGAGGGCGTGGTGGTCAACACCCGGGGGGATACGGCAACCTCTTTCAAAAGCATCCGGTTCGGATTGGGGCTGTTTACCATCACGCCGGAACCCGGAGAAGAGTACACCGCACTTCTGAACAATCCTGTCGAAGGCTTAGAATACCCGTTGCCGGAGGTTGTCGCCCGGGGATACACCATGCACATCAACAAAACCGGTGAAAACATCTTCCTGTGGGTGCGCAACAACACAGGGGCCAGGATGAACAATTCCTTCGTGATCGGCCAGTTCCGGGGTTTTCCGTTTATCACATTCCAGGCCAAGCCGCAGGATGATTTCCTGTATTCCGCCTTCAGCGCCAGGGAAATACCAAGCGGCATCATTCATTTTACCTTTTTCGACTCGCTGGGCATCCCTCAATGTGAACGGCTGGTGTATAACCATAATGAAAAGGAACAGATAAATTTTGGTTTTGAATCCGACAAAGACAATTACCGGCGCCGGGAAAAAACCGGTTTTCAGATCAACTGCACGGACCTGAATAACAACCCGATCCTTACCAACATATCACTGTCAATCACCAATACGGCCATCGTGCAGCCCGATCCCGGCGAAGGACATCTGATGAGTTATTTTAACCTCGAATCCGATCTGAATGGAACTATTGAGGAGCCAGGGTATTATTTTAACCCGGCCCATGCCGACCGCTTCGAACTGATCGATATGCTGATGCTGACGCATGGCTGGCGACGCTTCACCTGGAAAAAGATCCTCGAAGGCGGCCCCCGGCCCATCAGCCATTCTACCGAATTCGGGTTTACCATCGGCGGGAAGCTCGTGGACTTTTACAACAGGAATAAGAGTAAACCGGGGCGGGTACGGCTGTTTATCTTCGAGAACCAACTCTATTATAACGAACTGGAGACCGACGCAGAAGGAACGTTTCAATTCCGGGGGGTGAATATTTACGATTCGTCAAAGGTGGTGATGAATGCCTGGCGTGAAATCGGGAAGGAAGACGAAAAGAAGAAAAACAAAACCCCGAAAAAAGATAACAATTATGCCCTCCGGATCGACCCGCATACCTATGCCGGGCTAACACCGGAGCGCTGGCCGGATTTCTATCAGACACCCGTCACCCTGGATGAATACCTGGCAAAAAATGATTATATCCTGACCATAGATTCCTCTTATGATGAGCTGACGATCATTCTTGATGAAGTGACCATCGAAGATGAAAAAATTAAAGAAGACCCGTTCTACCGGGCGCAGAAATTATATAAAAGGCCCTCCGCCAGGATCGTACTTGATTCACTGACGGATACGGAGCAGTCGGTCTTATTGTTCGATCTGATCCGCCGGTATGTCCCCGGTGTGAATATCAGCGGAACGCCGCCGGACATCAGCATCCGGATACGGGGGGCTTCCTCCATCACGGGAAATAATGAGGCCCTGATCCTCTTGGACGGCATGGAAGTGGAAGCCGACTTCGTCTATTATTTCCCGGCTTCCGAGATCGCCTTTATCGATGTGCTGAAAACCGGTAGCCCCGCTGTGGTGCAGGATAGAGCAGGCAGCGGCGTGATCGCCTTATATTCCCGGGAAAAGCCTTCCGTTACCGACGAAGGACGCAAAGGCATTGCCAGCTTTGTCTTTCCCGGGTATTACCGGGCCAGGGAATTTTATACACCCGACTACGAAGTGCCGGAGGAGAAACATATCAAGCCGGACTACCGGAGTACCCTGTATTGGAACCCATCCCTGACCACCGACGAAACCGGAGCTATGTCCTTTTCGTTCTACACCTCCGACGAACAGGCCGAATATCGCATCCGGATCGAAGGAATGACCTATAACGGCATACCGGTAGTGAAGGATCACTATTTTAAGGTGAAATAAAATAAGCCGGGAAACCGAGGATCTCTCCAAAAGTTTGCATAGGCTTGTGGGTTGGAAGACTTTTGGAGAGATGATAGCTGCAACCGGGATGAAGCCACGAATTAATTACCAATTGAATTAACACGAATATAGGAGATCGCGGATCTGCCGGCGGCAGGCAGGTGCGCAAAGTCACCTGGACTAATAACAGGTAGGGTTCAGCAAATAAGCATTAATTAATCCCGATTATTCATGAACTATCCTCAAAATAAACCGTCTTTACCATTTAAAGTATTTATTATCAGGTAGTTATATGATAAGCGCCCCGATAAAATCGGGACGCTTAATCGACCCTAAAGGGCGCTTGCCTGCCACCCTTTTGGCAGAAAAAATTTATGCGTTTTCCGGGTTAATGCTTATTTGCTATCGTTTGTTATTTCGCTCATTCTTAATTCTTTGCACTTCTTTTAACAACAAAGGAAAGGCAGGAAAAAGCATATTATGATCATATCCATCCAACTCATAAAGTTTGGTTTCCTTATGACCTGTTACTTTCATCATCCGCATTAAATATGCGTTCTCCTCATATCTCCCAAGCATTTCCAATTCCCTGTCACCGGTAATTAGTATTAGTGGAGGAGCATCTGGGCGAACATGAAACAATGGAGCTAAATTGTCAACTACCGGCTGAGTATCTGGGATGCCTCTTTCTTCTCTAACGGTAAGATGAGTAATGGTATGTCCACTAAATGGTATCAAGCCCGCAATTCTATTTGCATCAATTTTATGCTTCTGTAACCAGGATTTATCCAATCCAATCATACTTGTCAAATATCCACCTGCAGAGTGCCCTGAAATAAAAATCAAAGAAGAGTCCCCGCCAAAACTATTGATATTATTGAATACCCAGCTTACTGCCGCAGCAGCATCTTCAATGTATTCGGGCGCCTTTACTTTTGGATATAATCGATAATTGACACTGACAACACAAACTCCTTTTTCCTTTAGTGCTTCGGGAATTACCTTGTTCCCATTTTTTAATCCGCCTCCGTGAAACCACACGATAGTAGCATAGCCTTTAATATTTTGGGGGGAATATATGTCTAATACACAGCGCTCATCTATGTAGCGATCTGATTGGTTAACCGATTCGCTGTAGTAATGTGTATTCGTAATGATTTCATATTGAGCTTCTTGTGCATAATTTGAAAGCCCAATTCCAAAAGTTAAAATTGATAGTAAAAGTATTCTCATAATATTTGTGTTTGTTTCCCTGAAAAATACCGGAAAAGGAGTTCATGAAATATCTTTTATTAATTCATTTGTTTTTGATGACAACTCATATTGTGTTGCTGTCAAGGGATTATATTCATTAAAAGACATTATCACCACACCATTGTTTTTTCCTCTGTTATTAATAAGAGTTTCGAAATTCTTGGCCACACTATCTAAATATCTCTTATATGTCCTTTCTTAAATCAAATATTTTTGTAGAAATCATTACGAATTTGTTTGTACAAATATTTGTAAAAATTATACGCACAACAAATAAAATTTACGAGTATCGCATGAATTAGGGAAAACTGGACATTTTAATAGTCGGTAATCAAAGTCTCGTATGGAATCTTCAATTTTTCATTAAATATAAGCCGAAATCCGGCAAAGAAAAATGAACTTGCAGGGGAAACCAGTTTTAGTGAATTGATGCCGCCAAAGGGGAATAATTTAAATCTTATTAAGATTGATTTACTGACTCAACTCCCAGGTAACAACTTTTTTGATTCAAAGTTTCAACTTTGCTCTATTTTTGGTTAAGTATCCTTGTTATCCGGCTAAATAATTAATAAATGGGCTACATCCTGACCATTCCAAATGCCCTCCAGCTTATAGGGTAGAAACCGTGCAAACATTTCTTCCTTGTACCAATTCAGTTTTCGAGTGAGCTTGATTACTTTTTTGTGTTCCTCATTCTCGTAGGCATATTTGATCATTTCAGCTTGCGTTTGCCAAATACTTAACGTCGCTTGCTGGATCAGGGGCCATTCACCAACTCCGATAGAAAGGATAACACCTTCATAATCTTCTAAACTGCGGCTCACCTTTCCCACTTTTCGCCAAAATGATAATAATTTTTTGAAACGTATCCGCGCTCTGGTTAAAACAAGGATTGGTTGGTTTAATTCCAGTATTGCTTGGTTTGAAAATGGCTGTATGCCGTCCCAAGAACCATGCGATTCTGCAGCATTCGAATAAACTGTAAAATTTTCAATACTTTTATCCTGGTATGTTTTAAAAAAAGAATTTTGTTCAAAAAATTGATTAGCGTTTTTTTCTGAATCCCAAACACAAAACAGCACGTAAGTTCCAAAATTGGGCAGGGCACTAAAGCCGTTTTTAGCTCCGGAACCCAGTATTTTAAAAAAAGTCAGTCCGTTGATGCCTTGCAATAACTTTAAGCCTAGCTGCATTTGCTTAAAGGCCCACCATTTATTTGAAAACCCACTTACTTTAAAGAAGCTGCATGTTGTTACTTGATTCATTGGTGTCTGGCTCTTAATTTTAATGCGGCACTCATAAAACTATTCATTTTTTTTCAATGACCAGAAGTTGAATACCCATTGGTACCACTTTTTCATAAATAAAAACTGGAAAACTTACTACTTTTAAAAAAACGAGAGGCCAAAATTCTTTTTCCATATTCTCAGACCAGTTAATTTGCTTTTTTTCCATTTTACCTAACCACCAGAGTGTAAATGAATCTAATGTACCATATCTTAAATGCTTTTTTATCTTCCATTTTTCCTTTGGGAACAATGATTGAAACCCTTTTTTTGAAAATAATGTGAGATGTCTTGGACTGTGCCAACCTTGCCAATATTGTTTTTGCATTTTAGCGGTTAAACTTTTATAGTCAGGAACTTCTATGATTAACTTCCCACCTGGATTTAAAGATTCGTAAAGTTTATATTCCGTTTTATGTAAATTAAAATCGTGTTCCAAATAATGCCAAAGCGTGATCACATCGAAAAGTTGATCAGGTTGAAAAGTGTCAAAAGAACTTTTAATGAGGTTTAATAAGGGATAATTATCGTTTTTCCATCCTTCATCAGAAAAATCAATACCGGTGCAATCCGCATTCATTTTTTGTTGGACGATGTTTAAAAAGCTAGGTTTACCACATCCAACATCAAGTATGTTAAACGATTCTTTGTTTTTTACTACGCGTGATACGAAACGCGCTCTTTTTTTATCTAATCTTTGCTGACTTCTTTCCACAAAAGATTGAAATTTACCCCAAGCTTCAGAGCCTCTGTAAGGAAGATAATTTTCTGAATAATAGTGCTCCAAATTATCTTCTTTAACTGGGTTAGTTAAAAAAACGGAATTGCAATCAGCGCATTGATTAAAGTGATAGCGTTCTTTATTCCATTTATGCATCATGGCATTGGTAGAAATGAAATGTGCATGATCGACACTTTGACAAATGGGACATTGAATATTTTTGACTTGTTCCATGGTATCGCTGAAAATTTGCGCTGTTGTCGTTCTACTACAATTACCTAAATTTAAGTAATTCTCTCGAATTTAAGTCCTGATCCGAATTTTGGAGGGAATTATCCTATTATACTAGAAAATCAGAAACACGAAAAAGTTCCATTCAATACAATTCGAAATGAAGAAAAATTGTCGCTGGTAAGTGTGTTAACGCTGTTTTTCTTCTGCTTTTTTAAGTTGTATATTCTCGCCCAAAACGGACAGGGATTCCTGCCTAATCCGGACACCGGCTCTTGCGGAAAGCGGACACTAATTCTTGATATCCGGACACCTTTCATGATCTTGGAAATGGTAAATTCTTCATCACTCTTTTTCCACTGAATTTTTTCGGAAGTGGAATATAAACGGATAATGAAGGCACATCTGCTGGTTATCAACGACATAATGATGTTTCCTGTTAAACGACAGGACGCGGTAGCCTTTTTTAACCCCGATTATTCATAAACGATTATCAAAATAAACCGTCTTTACCATTTAAAATATACATTATCAGGTAGTTATATGATAAGCGCCCCGGTTTTATCGGGTCGCTTAATCGCCCCTTCAGGGGGCCTGCCTGTCACCCTTTAAGCAGGAAAAATTTATGATTTTTCGAGTTAGACAGTCTGACGGTCAAGTGCAAGTAGGCGATTGCGCAGCTCTTTCCTATCAAACGGAGATAATGTTTGATCGGGCTTACTTAAAAGTTTTCACTACCTTAATAATATTTATCTCAATCCCCATATAAATTCCGGAGTTGTCAATGCCGATTGTTATCGGAACATTCATGTTCAGGCCTATCGGCCACACAGCCCGCACCGCAATGCGGGGAAAGTTTAGTTATTATGGGCTGGTTTTTGTCTATTCACTAAAGCTAAAAATGAGATACTTGAAATAAGAACTAAAATTTCCAGGAAACACATTAGGCAATTAAATTCAGTGATACGGCAGCAATAAAAAGGCATAGCAGCAAAAGAAACAATGAGGGCATATGTTTGTACCAGGGGTTATTCGATTTGAAGTGAAAATACTGGGCACTTAACATTAGAAATGCCATAATTAGTGCCGGTAAAAGCACTAATGAAGGGTACCAAATTCCTGCAACAAGTAAAGTTGCCAAAGATATTTTTACTGCACCAATTATATTGCGGGTTAAATCGCTCAGCTGGTATTGCTTGAACTCTTTGACAATATTATCGTAACGGAATATCCATACAACCGCAATGGATATAGCCAACAATGATTTGAGCAATTGCAGAATAAGTATTCATTTGTTTTTCTTCTTATTTTTTAATCGTTTGAAATTACGGCTAATTCCTCCTTTTTCAGTGCAAATGCTATAAATCAAATCCTATTTAAAATTGAATTTTTTTTCGAAAAGTTAAATTGTAGCTTTATTTATTTACGGTTTATTCAAAAAAGACGAATACATCCAAACCAGTTTTTCCTGTTCCCGAATATAATCGCTCATAAGCGCATTTGTTCCTTCATCGGCTGCTTCATCAGATAGGTCAAGAAGATCTCGCTGAATCACTATAATTATTTTGAAAGATTCCAATATTTCATTTACTGCCTTAATCCCATCCGAGACTTCATTACTTTCAACTATTTTAGATTCTTTTTTGTAATCTGAAAATCTATGTTTGGGCGAGTGTTCAAGCGTTAAAATTCTTTCTGCAACTTCATCGATTTTTATGAACAAATCGTTGTATAACTCTTCGAATTTCAAATGAAGTTCAAAAAATTTCTCACCCTTTATGTTCCAGTGATAACCCCTTGTATTTTGATAAAAAATTGAATAGTTAGCAAGAAGATGGTTAAGGCGTTTAGCCAATTCAGAAGCTTTTTTCGTGTCGAGTCCGATATTATTCAAATTTTTCATATTTATTATATTACCAACTAATTAATGTTAAATATAATACAAATTTTCACAATCTTCGTTTTTGAAAAACCCCCTGTTACAAAAATGAATAATCTTTCATCAAAGCAAAATACAGGAAGCAGCAAAACATCTTTTTGATTTTCAATTTATTTTAAGATGGGTTGATCGTGAAGTCTTAACCTGAAAAATTCACGAATTTTTCACCCTATCAGGCTGATGGAGCACCCCGA
>CAZYDB010000079.1:0-15269 GCA_964645995.1 uncultured Roseivirgaceae bacterium | reverse complement strand
AGCTTTATCTGATATATCCCCTTTTTCAATAATCCGATATATATCAGATAAGTGTCTGTGATGATGTGATGAATCGGTGGTATTCTTTTTTTCAATAATTTTTACATGTTTGCAAGAAATACCATTTTTAATAACATCTTTAATAACCACCTCGGCTTCTTCCTGAATATTTAATTGGTTTGGGAGAGCTTTTATTTCATCATAAGCATCACATAATTCAGCAAGGGAGCTGAGAAACATATCTCCGCTCATTCCAGAAAAAGCCTCTATTTTTAATATGCTCATTTTAACGATATGTATTATTCTTTATTAAAGGAATTTATGATTCTATAAGCGGCCATTGCAGCTCCATAACCATTATCAATATTTACAACCGTAATTCCACTTGCGCAACTTGCCAACATAGCATTCAACGCGACCTTTCCATTATTGGCAATACCGTATCCGATACTCGTAGGAACAGCAATTACGGGCTGAGGTAACAGCCCCCCTACAACTGTAGGCAAGGCGCCTTCAAATCCGGCAATAACTATTAGCACCTTGAATTTGCTTATTTCGTCGAGCCTGTTCAGCAACCGGTGCAGGGCGGAAACCCCTATATCATGGATGGTTTCAGCCTGGAGCCCATGGAATTTTAAAGTATAGTAAGCTTCATTCACGATGTAAGCATCCGTTGTTCCGGCAGAGATAACCCCAACTGAATACCCGGGAAGAGATTCCGGAAATTTCCCCGCTACACAAATACCGGAAATCTCATCATAGAAGAGCGGCTTGTGCTGTATGCTAATTTCTTCATATTTTTCTTTCTGCAGCCTTGTGATTAAAACGGGCTTATCGATTTTCTGAAATCTTTTTATGATCTCTGAAATAATTTCGGATTCTTTATTCGCCCCGTATATCGCTTCAGGGAAACCAAGTCGTTTTTCCCGGCTCAGATCAAGATTTATCCTATCTGACATCGTTTATCACTCTGTTTAATTTACCCGACACAAGTCCTTCATCATCGATTGAACAATGCCGGTATCCCAGATTAAGAACCATTGGCTCGATCTCAGTATATTGTTCCTTTAATTTCCCTATTAAATGATCCGGCACTTCAATTTTGGCATGATCTCCGTAATGCCTTACCCTAACTTCTTTGAAACCATATTCATTTAATATATTTTCGGCTTCCTCTACCATGCGTAATTTTTTTAAGGTAATGGTCTCTCCATAAGGGAAACGGCTGCTGAGACATGGGCTGGCCGGTTTATCCCAGGTGAAAAGGTCAAAATATTTTGCCAGATTCCTGACATCCGATTTCTCAATTCCACATTCCGCCAGGGGACTGCGGACCTCGTGTTCACGTGCCGCTTCAAGCCCCGGCCGGTAATCTCCCTGATCACTTTTATTGTTTCCGTTAAGTATTGTGTGACCCGGATATTTCTGTAAAATAAGATCCTCCAGCATTGTGTATAATGCCGTTTTACAGAAATAACATCTGTTTACCGGATTAATCCGGTAATTCGGGTCTTCAATTTCCATGGTGTTAATTACTTCAAGATTGATATCATAGCGTGAACAAAATTTATGAGCGATTTCCAGGTCTTTTGATTTCAGACTGGCAGAATCTGATATGACTGCCATAACGTTCTCTTTTCCAATATACTGACGTGCAAGGTAAACCACAAGACAGGAATCCACTCCTCCCGAAAAGGCAATAATTACCTTGTTTTGTTGAGCGTACCAATTTTTCAGTTTCTGTAATAATTCTTTCATAAAGGTTAATTTTCCGGGTGGATAGTATCAGGATATAAGGATTCTGATAAATTTATAATAGATTAATTTCCACTTTCCTCCCTTCTTCCCCTCAGGATCAAAATAAAAGCACCCCATAAAAAACGCATCATATTTTTCAATAAATGATAAATATAAATTAAATTTACCAAAGTTACACAAATTTATAAAAAAGTAACACGATGTCAGTAATCAGGTTTGGCGTTTCGCTCGAAAAGGAATTGTTGGAAGAACTGGATTCGTATATGTCTGATAATTTACTTGCCAACAGGTCACAAGCCATCAGGCATTTAATAAACAACAATATCATCAGGAAAAAATGGCGATGTAATAACGTAGTTGCCGGCTCATTAACTTTGGTTTTTAATCATCATAAAAGAGGCATTGTCAATAAGCTTACTGACATCCAGCATCAATATCATGGTGTGATCCTTTCATCCCAGCACTTTCATTTGGACGATGATATCTGCCTTGAAATTGTGGCGGTTAAGGGCAAGGCGGTAGTATTAACAGAATTAGCGGATAAACTCAAATCTCTGAAGGGTTTGCAACATGGTATGCTTACGATGAGTAAGGCAGTTTAATTTTTTTTGATCATTAGTAACACTTTTTTATAAAATATTAACACGATTTATTTTTTACACTAAATTTTTTACAATGAAACGATTCCTTACAAAATCTCTCTTGATCGGTCTTTCAACAATTATTTGGATGACTGGATCAACACAATTTGTATATGCTCAAGATGATGCGGATACTCTAAAAACGGTAAATCTCGATGAAATAGTTATAACCGCGACCAGAACCATGCGTAATTTAATTGAGGTACCGGCCAGAATATCGGTAATTGGTTCTGAAACTATCGAATCATCTCCCATTCAACAGATTGATGATATGTTGAGATTTATCCCTGGTGTTAATGTTGCCCGCTCTTCGGGTATTTACAGCCAAAGACCGATGATCACCCTGCGTGGATTATCCGGAGATGAACAATCCCGGACATTGGTGTTAATGAATGGTGTTCCTATAAACACTTCAGACGAGGGCGGTGTAAACTGGAACCGAATCAACCCATTTGATATTGACCGGATCGAGTTGTTCAAGGGTCCCGGATCATCGCTTTATGGAAACAATGCGATGGGTGGTGTGATCAATCTGATCACTAAAAAACCAACCCAACCCACAGAAATATTCGGGGCTGTTAGTTATGGAACGTTTAATACCATACGTCAGGACCTTAATTTACGGATACGATCCGACGCAGGAATATATGGCACGGTTTCTCAGTACTATCTTAAAAGTGATGGATACAATAATGTTACTGAGGAAAACCGTACCGACTATGATGTGGCCAGGTCACTGGAAGAGATCGGCTTATCAGCAAGGGTAGGATACGACCAAAGTGAGTGGTTGAACTGGGAACTGCAATACGATATTTTTCGTGATAAACGAGGGGAAGGATATCAGATTTTTACACCGGATGGATGTTACAGGAATTTTAACACCAATCTTTTACGAGGAAATCTAAATGGAGGTAATAAAAAGACACAATATGTTCTGAATCTCTATTATCAGCTTGAGCATTATTATGATGTTAACGAGAGGTTCCGAGGACAAACATACAGCCGGTACGATGTTGACTCCTATAGAAAAGATATGGGTTTAATCTTAAGCGCTAACCGGAACATAAGTGAAAATAATACCCTAACAGCGGGCTTTGAGCTAAAAAAAGGCAGTATTGAAGGGGGGGATTATTATCAGACCGCTCCTTATGATACCGTTTATAATGCAGGAGCAATCAGGACATTGTCATTCTATGCGCAGGATGAACATGCCTTTTTCGATAATAAAATCCGGTTTCTTGCCGGTCTGCGATTCGACCGGGTATCGTTTTTTGACGCGGATTATTACACAACGGATGCCTGGAATACCACCCCGGAACTGAATGATCATACCTGGTCTGAATGGTCGCCAAGAGCGGGCCTCCGGTTCAATTTTGTTAAAGAGTTCAGCGCCTATCTTTCTTATTCCCATGGCTTCCGGGCATCGATTCTGGATGATCTGACCCGAACAGGCTGGATGTGGGTAGGGCCAAAATACGCCAATCCCGAACTGGGACCGGAATCACTGGATAATTACGAAACAGGTATCGATATCATGCCTGGGAAAAAGTTAAAAGTATCCGTTTCGGCATATTATTCGAAAGGAAAGGATTTTCTATACTATGTTGCCACGACGGACAGTCTTTACGGCAGGCCGATTTATATAAGAGAAAATGTGACTAATGTATCGGTTAAAGGGATGGAGGCAGAAATAGGTTATGAACTATACAGGGGATTGAACCTATCGGCAAACTATACCTTCACTGATTCCAGAATTGATGATTTTACGGAAAGGCCTGAATTGGAAAATAAAAATTTAAAACTTGTACCCAAACATATCGCTAGTCTATCGTTTGCGTGGAATAACAAAATTGTAAATACAAAAATCAGGGGTTTATACAAAGGTGAGCAATTTACGGATGACATCAATTCCTTAATTATAGATCCGTATTTCACTTGCGATATTCAAATTTCAAAACAAATCCGGGAACATTACATTGTTTCACTGGATGTGATGGATCTTTTTGATAACCAGCACATGGAAACGATGAACTACATCTCCCCGGGCAGATTGATTTCGGGTAGAATAGCCATTAAATTTTAAGATCTGGTAAACCTATGCTGAATAGAGTATTTTCATATTGCATTATTTTCTTTTCCTTACCTGGTTGTCAACAGATCACTGATTCTGAAAAAAATGGATTTATAACCGTTAGGGATATGTTGGACCGTGAGGTTTTGATCCCGGGAAAAGTGGAAAAAATCGTAGGGATCCGGGCGGGAGCCTTGCGTTTTTTAACTTACCTGGATGCCACCGAGATGATCGCTGGAATCGAAGAAGCCGAAAAAAGGGGAAAAAGGCCTTATATTTCGGCTTATCCGGAATTATTGGATTTGCCGGTTATCGGACCATCCATGGGTGGCGATGCCGAACTCATTTTAAAATCCGGAGCAGAGGTCATCTTTATGGCATACACCACAAAAGGAGATGCCGAGACCCTTCAAAAACAGACCGGCATTCCGGTTATTGCCATCGAATGCCCTGAGTTCGGGATTGAAAGAGACACCTTCTATGCATCCCTTCAACTGATCGGGAAAGTGCTTAATCGGGAAGGTAGAGCAGATTCCTTAATTTCCTATATAAAAGGTTCCATCGAAGATCTTCAGGCGCGTACGACAAATATCACCGAGGAAGAAAAAGTATCGGTCTATATTGGTGGTGTGCCGTATAGCGGGATACGCGGTCTGAATTCCACCCAACCCTATTACCCTCCTTTGATGTTTGTAAATACGGTTAATGTTGCTTCAGATATAAATAAAAGATTGATATCCCATGTAAAGGGTACCTATATCGATGTCGAACAATTATTGCTATGGGATCCGGACTTCCTTTTTATCGATGCATCCGGGTTTAGCCTGGTCCAAAAAGAATTAAGGGAAAATCCTGCTCTTTCCGCTATGCTTACGGCGACAAAGAATAACCGGATCTTTACCGTCCTGCCCTATAACAATTATGCAATTAATTATGAACTGATGCTGGTCAATGCCTGGTATATTGGCAAAGTTTTATATCCCTCACGATTTAAGGATATCAACATGGATCTTAAAGCCGGGGAAATTCTTTCGGTTTTTTTAGGTGATGGAATTCAAAAGGATTTGCCGTCATTTATCTTAGCTTTGAAACCTGTGAATACATCCGGATTACAATGAAACAAGAAATTCTTGGTCAATATAAGAAGATCGTAAAACAAAGGTTTCTTTTGGTTGTATCGGTCACCCTTGTATTATTGACAGTGGCTTTAATATCCATTATTTCAGGCTCTGCAGAGATTGGATTCAGAGAACTATATCACCTGATTACCGGGAGCGGAAATGCTTTTACTGAACAGATCATATACCAGATTCGTTTACCCAGAGTAGTGGGGGGAATATTGGCAGGAACGGCATTAGGCGCTTCAGGGGCCGTGATTCAAAGTTTGCTCAGAAATCCCCTGGCCTCTCCTTTTACACTCGGAATATCCGGAGCCTCTGCTTTCGGAGCCGCGTTTGGCATTATTATTCTTGGAGCAGGTAGCAGTTATAATGGTTCTGATGATCTGGCAATGATCGATAATCCCTACATTGTTACTACCTCAGCTTTTCTCTGGAGTCTGTTGAGTGTTGTTTTCATTGTTATGTTATCGAAATTTCGTGGAGCTACACCCGAAATAATCATACTTGCAGGAATTATTATCAGTTCACTGTTCGGGGCAGGTATTTCAGCCATGCAATATTTTGCCGATAACGTACAACTCGCTTCCATTATCTTCTGGACATTTGGAGACTTGGGAAGGTCCAGCTGGAAACATGTTTTTATTCTCACAGCCTTTCTGATCCCGATTCTGATCTTTTTCTATTATAACAGATGGAATTACAAATCACTACAATCCGGAGATGAATACGCACAAAGTCTTGGGATGAACGTTTACCGGGTAAGATTATCAGGAATGGTAGCAGCGTCACTTGCTACAGCCATTGTCGTATCTTTTTTTGGAATTATTGCCTTTGTCGGTTTGGTTGTGCCACATATCATGCGTAGGATGATTGGTGGAGACGATCAGTTTCTGATACCTGCCTCTTCTGTCTTCGGTGGCATGTTCCTTTTACTTTCCGATACGTTTGCAAGGCTGATCATTTCACCGGTGGTACTTCCTGTCGGGATATTAACATCCTTTATCGGAGCGCCTTTATTACTGTTTTTATTGTTCAGAAACATGAAAAATAGTTACTGGTCCTAAGGTATATGTTATGAAGATCTCCATACACGATCTGGAATTCAATTATAATGGGACCCCTGTCCTGAAAAATATCAATTGTTCCATAAACCCCGGTGACTTTGTTGCTTTGGTTGGCCCGAACGGGTCGGGGAAAAGCACATTGATTAAATGTATAAATAACATTCTAAAAACAAAAAAAGGATCAGTATTGATCGATAACAGGAACATTTATTCCATGCTGCCGGTCGAATTAGCCAGGCGAATGGCATATGTCCCTCAAAACGAACAAAAAAAACCGGTTCTTACTGTTTTCGATGTGGTTTTACTGGGAAGAAAGCCATATTTCAACTGGAAACCTGGTCAACATGATCTTGAGATAACTTCCGGAGTTCTGCAAGCTTTGCATCTGGAACATATTGCCATGAAAGATGTGAATAAACTGAGCGGAGGGCAACAACAGTCCGTTATTATCGCAAGGGCGATGGCCCAGCAACCTGAAATATTATTGCTGGACGAACCAACGGCCAATCTTGACCTTAAACACCAGGTTGAGGTTTTTGAACTTTTAAAAGCTTTGTCCCGTCAAGGCATGACAATAATAATTGCCGTGCACGACCTGAACCTGGCCATTCGTTTTACTGATAAATTAATGATGTTAAAGGAAGGCAGAATATTTGCATCGGGAGGCAAAGAGATCGTAACGGTAGAAAATATTCAAAATCTTTATGATATCACCGTGAAAATCTTTCGGGAGGAGGAGGATTTAATTATCATACCTTTCAGTGATCATAAAAACTCAAACATGAAATGACGAAACCATTCCAAATTAAACCGATCGGTACGGTTATCAATGAAGTAATTGAGCCAGCCGGCCATCTTCAAATCAAAAGCAAACCAAGTACTATTATCCTGCGCGATGTGTATAAAGATGAATTATTAAACATTGAGAACTGTGAATATCTTGATGTTATTTTTCATTTTCATAAATCGGATGAGTGGCAACCTACAGGCTCTTCCGGATCCGGGCGTGAAAGAGGTGTGTTTGCATCCCGCAGTCCCCACCGACCAAATCCGATCGGCGTAACCACGGTAAAAGTCCTTGATTGTAAAGATAATAAGTTAATTGTAGAGGGACTGGATGCTATTAATGAGACCCCCGTTCTGGATATTAAAAGCGGCGACACTTCACTGTTTGCTTCGGAATCGGATTCCAATCCGGTTCATAATGCCATACTTAAAACAGATCCCAGAATTGAAATACGAAATAATATAGCTAAAAATGAAATTGAAATTTTACTTATCAAAGCAGGGCAAATCCACGGACATTTTTGTCCGGGCCTGGCATTGGGTATCATGGCAGCCAGTTATGCAATGAGGGAAAAAAAGACCCATTCAGATGGAATGGAAGACCTTCTGGCGATTACCGAAACCAACAATTGTTTTTCGGATGGAATCCAATTCGTAACTGGCTGTACTTTCGGCAACAATTCATTGATTTTTAAAGACATAGGAAAAACAGCTTTCACCCTGACCACCCGTGATGGAATGGGTGTCAGAATAGGTACAAAACCTGATTCCCGGGAAATAATACAGGACGCTTTCCCTGATTATCAGGAACTTTACCGGAAGGTCGTTGCTGAACAAAACCATGATCCTGAATTAGTTTCAAGATATAAAAATGAAGCCATCAAACGATCCTTTGGCACACTGACTTTACCCTTTGAAAAGATCTTTTTTATTCAACAAGTCAAAATCAGAGTACCTGATTATGCTCCTGTGAACGAAAGTGTAATCTGTGCGGATTGTGGTGAAAGCGTTATGAAGACTCGAACTGTTCAACGCGGCGGTGCATTCTGTTGTCTGACTTGTGCCGGACTTGAAACAGGAATGCTGGATGGAGCGGGTGTTCATTTAAAAAAAATAGTTCAACGTTCATGACCAGTAGTATCTTAAAACTTGGAAATGATGAAGCAATATCTAAACTCGAATACCTGCTTCAAAAATTAGGTAAAATGTCTGTTGCGTATTTGAAAAATCATTATATGTGGAGAGGTTTTATGGAAAATGAAAAGTATCGAGCATTGGTTAATAACACAAAGTATCAGATTAGAAATCCAGAAAAAATAATTAATACCTCTTCTCAATGCAGCGTTAGATCAGTTGCTAAAAGAAAGAGTTCTCAAAGACTATTCTCCCGTATTTTTTAATTTTTTTTTCAGCGTCGTCAGTATTTGTAAATACATTTTTAGGGGTTAAGTTCAAATCCGTCTGGAGGCTCTTTAAAATCAGGCAGTTAGCCCCGATTATTCATCGGAGCCTTTTTTATGAAACATGAAGTGAACGACCGTCCTGAGTTCTCCTTTATGTTTGCACGTAATTTGCACGCAGAATTTGGGGTGATTTGGTGTGATTTGAGGATAAGAAGTTCATGTTTGGTATGAATTGCTTCGATAATAATATTTTCGTTTATGGATAGGTGTGATCAGGTTCACTTGGTTTTAAATTCCCGTAAGGATGGTTATTGAATTCAGGTCATGCTATTCACAGATTGCAGCGTTACGGGGGCCGTCGGACGGGAGGCCGTTCCCATCCGACGGTTTATTGGGTTGTGTATAAGGGGCCGTCAGATGGGTAAATAATTTGATCGGATTGAATTCAACTCGTCAGACCGGCACTCCCCATAGGCCTTCAACCGGTCAGGCGGAAATGAAAATCCCATCCGACGGCTGATGGCAAAAGGGCATTGGGGGCGGTCCGATGGGTTTAAGGATCAATGATCCGGGGTCTTTATTTTTTAACCCGAAAAATTCAAAAATTTTTCCTACTGAGGGCAGGCAGGCGCCCGAAGGGCCGATTAAGCGTCCCGATAAAATCAACGATTTTATTAATGTAAATCACCTTACATTTTGTTGCATGAAGACTCGGTAATTCTGTTGATTTATAGTAATTATAGTAATTTAATATGTGGCGATATATTTTTTAATGCGGCATTCTTAATTTTATTCTTATCATTCATTAAATAACATTTACAGCTAATTTATTTGCTTTGCCGATATTTCATGTAATCTTTCCAAAAGTTCGCCAAAGCAAGAGCCAGGTTATGTTCTTACGTATAAGTGGAAAACATTTTCTAAAAGCTATATTAATCATTCTGGCTGGTAATGGAAAAAATTTTCCCAAAACGATGCCATAATGGAAAATATTTTCTAATATTGCAATTAATTATATATATAATGGAAAATATTTTTCAAACATACATTCCAGAGGTGATATTTTCCTCTAGCGATTCTAAATACAGCAAACAAATATCCAAACTTGAAAAAGAAGGAAAGATAAAAAAGATATCTCCGCGAATTTATTCCTCAAACTTTAATGATAGTTCGGAGACTATTATACGGCGAAATCTTTTCACAATCCTTGGTAAACTTTATCCAGGGGCTCTGCTTAGTCACAGATCGGCAATTGAATTTAAACCCACATCAACTGGCCATATTTTTATCACATATACCTATACAAAGAAAATTAAAATGCCAGGAGTTATCATTCGATTTATAGAAGGACATGGTCCAATTGAAGGTGACAATTCATTATCGGGTGAACTCTATGCATCACAAAAGGAAAGGGCTTTGCTTGAAAACCTTCAGGTTAGCCGTAAACCCGGATCGGAATCTAAAACATTGACTTTACCGGAAATTGAGGATACACTGGAAGAAGTTATAAGAGTAAAAGGTGAAAAAGGATTAAATGAAGTCAGAGATAAGGCAAGAACAATTTCGGTAATACTAAATATGAAGAGTGAATTTGAAAAACTGAATAAACTTATAGGCGCCCTACTTACCACTCAACCATCAAAAAATTTATCATCTCCGTTAGCTATCGCACGGGTGTTTGGCAATCCCTATGACCCTGTACGAATCCCTCTATTTAAGAAACTGTTTATTGAGTTAAAAAATAGGGAATTTAAAGAATTACCAGAAAGAAATACAAGCAATCAATCATTCCGAAACTTCGCTTTTTTTGAAGCTTATTTTTCAAATTATATTGAGGGAACGGAATTTGAGTTGGAAGAAGCCAAACAGATTATAGAAACAGAAACTCCTTTACCAACTCGCGATGAAGATTCACATGATATATTGGGTACATATAAACTTGTAAGTAACCGCAAGGAAATGACCATAACACCTGATTCTTCAGAACAATTTTTGGATTTGCTTTTAAAACGACATAAAATCTTACTAAACGCAAGACTTTCAAAAAAACCTGGAGAATTTAAAAACAAGAATAATCGAGCCGGCGAAACTCATTTTGTGGATCATAAACTTGTTAAAGGGTCACTAATAAAAGGATTTGATTTTTATCTGGCACTAACTCATCCTTTCGCTAAAGCAATTTATATTATGTTCCTGGTTAGTGAAGTTCATCCATTCCTTGACGGAAATGGCCGTATTGCAAGAGTAATGATGAATTCCGAACTTGTAAATAAAAATCAATCTAAGATAATTATTCCTACCGTCTATAGGGATGATTATCTTGGGGTCTTAAGAAAGCTTACGCGCAAGAATGATCCTGATGCTTATATCCGTTTGATGATTCGTGCCCATGAATTTAGTAATACTATAATTGGCAGTGATCTAAACGATATGGAAAAACATTTGGAATTAAGTAATGCATTTATGGAACATAATAATGCGAAATTGAAAATTATATGATTTAATGCCAGTAAAAATTATTTCGTTTCGAAAAAAATGTAGCCAAATTTCTTATCTCGAAAAGTAGGTTGAATTTTCGTAACCTAACCATTAAAGCGATTTTGATAATTTATTAGTAATGTCAAATAAGAGAATTGAATTTTTTAACCGGACCTATTCATGAATTTTTGTTGTTTGGCGTAATTTTAAGATCTATAGGTGATATTCAATAAGATACTTCGCCAGGTTAACCCTGATGGGCATCCCGATAAAATTGAGGCGCTCCATCAGTCTGTTAGGGTGAAGAATTCGTGAATTTTTCAGGCTAAATAAATTATAAAAGATTTGAATAAAAAAAATTAATAATCTAGAAAATCCTAATAAATAGAAAAATTCCGATTTTTAAATTATTTTTAGAAGATACGATAGCATTAGCTTCCTATGTTAAGAGTTATATATTGACCAGGCATGCTATGAAAGAATCAATACATGAACTTAAAATCAAGGATAAGACCAGCCTGTCGGAAAACATAAAGATATCCCGGTTTAAATCTACCATTCGGAAAACTTCACCGCATAAGCATAATAATTATTTTGAGATCATTTATCTTTCTGACGGCTCGGGGATACATACCATTGATATGCAGGAATTTCCCATAGAGCCTCCTGTCCTTTTTATCATCCGTAAGGATCAGGTTCATTTCTGGGAAATTGATTCAGAACCTGCCGGTTATGTTCTAATTGTTAAAAAATCCTTCCTGGATGAGAGCCTTGACAAAGAAATCAAACTTCTTTTTTCCAAGCTTAGTGCGTATTCCTGTTTATCTCCCAGTGACAGCAATACTGTGGAACAATTGTTTTGGTTTCTTAACAATGAATTCCCGAAAAAAAATTTTGGGCAAACACTGATAATCGAGGGCTTGTTGAAAGCGCTTCTGGCAAAAATGATGCAATCTGAAAAACCGGGTATGGCAATGAATCCGGGAAAAGAAAATTTATTTGAAAGCTTCAGGGAACTTCTCAGTCAAGACCATCATCTGACCAATAAAGTTTCTCATTATGCTGATTTACTCAATACTTCGCCACAAAATCTTAATGCCGTCTGCCGGAAAGAGATCGATCTACCGGCCGCAAAGGTGATTTCGGATTTTATTATTAACGAGGCAAAGCGATTATTGCTGTATACAAGTTTGAGGGTTACCGACATTTCATTTGCATTGAATTTTAAGGACAATTCCCATTTTACAAAATACTTTAAAAAACATACGGGAATCACTCCGGTTGCTTATCGGCACTTATCGAAATAAAGACCATTTCTTTTTCAAATAGACCATTATTTTGAAAAACCATTGTGTAATTTAGAGTTTTGAACAAAGCAGGTAAAGGTATCGAACGATAACCTGTCCGATTTCGGTCTTCATCGAAGGAGCACTAATGGATCGTGATTAACGAAGGTAAACAGGGGTATCAATCTCCTTTACGTCAAATGCCTTGATTTTTCCGGCTCGCAGATGGTTGATCAGGATCGTTTAAATGGGTTAAAAAGTCACGGGCCGGTATTGAAGATAAGAATTTCCATTATACCCTGGATAAACACAATATTACACGATGAATAAAAAGTCAAAAGTAAAACAGGGGTTCAGATTGACCCTTTTGAATGGACTGTTTTTAAGTCTGTCAAATCTAGTCTTCAGTCAGCCTGGTACAGATTCCGGGCAGGCAAAACTGAGATTTTTGCTTGAGATGGCGGAAAAAAATTATCCGGCCATAGCGGTAAAAGAGGAGGAGGCTGAAGCTGCGAAAAATAGCGTATTGCTGGAAGAAAATACGTGGTTGCCTTCCCTTGATGCATCCTACCAGGCAAATTATTCAACTTACAACAACATCACTGGCATGAGCTATCCCGGCCAGTTGATGCCAATCAGCGGTCCGCCATCAACTGGGAATTTTAACGATCCCGTACCGGGTAGCGGGGCCAGTCTTCTTTTGAATTGGGAACCTTTAACTTTCGGACAGCGGTCTGCATCAATAGAATATAACCAAAAACTATATGAAAAGCGTTTAGGCGCGGTTGAAGATGAAGTGCTCAGGACAAAATTCAAGGTAGCCTTTTTGTACCTTGATATGGTGGCTGCCAATGAATTAATGAAAGCCTACCAGAAAAATATCGAAAGGAATGAATTCAACCTGGTTCAGGTGAGTACTTTGATAAATTCAGGACTTCGGCCTGCCGTGGACAGCCTGAAGTTCAGGGGAGAACTCTCCAGATCCAATATTGAGCTTTTTAAGCTGCAGAATCAACTGGAAACGCAAAAACAGCAATTACAGGAATTGCTGGTTTTGGAAAACCTTCCTGATATAACCCCTGACAGCCCATTTTTCGTGGACCTCCCTAATGATCCTTTCGAAAATATGGATAAAGATTCCAGGGAGAGTCCTGCATTGAGAATAGCTCGGTCGGGTTTTGAAGCGGAAAAGGCTAGATTGAAACAGATTAATCGTTCATGGGCTCCCAGACTGGAATTTTGGGGAACCGCCTACGCCCGGGGTTCAGGAATTCGTTACGATGGGGAGGTCAATAAGGCCGAGGGTTGGTCGTTCAGCCGATATAATTATGGAATGGGCCTGCAATTGATTTTTCCGGTTCTTGATTTGACGAATGTAAAACTTAGAAGTACCCGTCAGGAATGGATCACCCGGTCTGCCGAAAGCAATCTTCGGTACACAAAAAACGCACTGATACACCAGGAAAACATAGCCCTTAACGACCTGAACACCTCCCGGCGGATAGCAAAAGAGGCGCCGGTGGAATACAGGGCGAATGAATCGGCGTATAAGGCCATCCAAAGACGATATAATGAAGGATTGATAGATTATACCGAACTTATTCAGTCGCAATACGACCTGCTCAATTCAGAAGCCGGCTTGAAAAATGCCTATGTGGATGCGTGGAAGGCTCTTCTTAATCTGGCTGTTATTCATGGAGACATAAATATTTTTTTAAACCAATTAGGGGAATAATATGAAGTTAATAGAAGGAGCATTAAGTAAACCTGTTACCGTAATGGTGGTCATCCTGGCCATCGGCTTTTTTTCTTTCCTGGCTATCCGGAGCATGAAGGTAGATATTTTTCCCACTTTTGGATTACCCACCATTTACGTAGCACAACCTTATGGCGGTCTTTCGCCGGAACAGATGGAATCATTTGTTACTAATTATTATGAATACCATTTTCTGTATGTCACCGGGATAAAGGCAGTTGAATCCAGATCCGTACAGGGAAATGCCCTCATCAAGATCATTTTCCATGATGGCACCGATATGAGTCAGGCTGCTGCCGAAGTGGTGGGTTATGTAAACCGCTCACGGTCCTTCATGCCTCCCGGGACGGTTCCGCCATTCATCACCCGCTTTGATGCGGGCAGTGTGCCGGTCGGACAGTTGGTGTTCTCCTCAACAACAAGAACCCTGGGTGAGATTGCCGACCTGGCCCTTTTCAGGGTCCGGCCCATGTTTTCCACCCTTCCGGGTGTTTCAGCACCGCCTCCCTTCGGAGGGGCCGCCAAATCCGTGATCGTTAAACTGGATCCGGAAAAGGTGCAGCGTTATAATTATACCCCCGATGAAATAGTGCAGGCTCTTGCCGAAGGTAATATGATTTCCCCTGCAGGGAATATTAGAATGGGAGATAAAGCTTTGATCACTCCTCAAAATACTGTGGTGGAGAATGTAAAAGACCTGGAAAAAATACCTTTGAAGCTGGGTAAGGGCGCTTCGGTTTATCTGGGAGACCTGGCTGAAGTCTCAGTAGGTACCGACGTGACAACCGGCTACGCCCTGGTGAACGGAGCACGTTCGGTCTATATCCCGGTGACCAAGCGGGCCGATGCCTCAACCTGGGAGGTGGTTAAAAACGTAAAGAGGGCCCTACCCGAGATGCAGGCCT
>CAZYDB010000078.1:13904-15367 GCA_964645995.1 uncultured Roseivirgaceae bacterium | reverse complement strand
GGCATTATTGCTTCCTATTATACTTCAGTTGAATATATGGATAAAAACATCGGGATTATCCTGGATGGGCTGAAAGCACAGGGACTTGAGCGGAACACACTGGTTATTTACCTGGGTGATCAGGGATACCTGCTGAATGATCATAAGCGTTTTGAAAAACATACCATGTGGGAGGAATCCATCCGGTCACCGCTGGTGATCTCAGGAGGAGATAAACTTGCTTTGGGGAGGCAAACGGATGCACTCGTGGAATTCGTTGATCTGGTACCTACCGTACTGGAGGCACTGGATGTTGAGCCCCTGCCCTCAGTACAAGGGAAAAGTTTCCTTCCGGTCCTGAAAGAAGAAGCTGAAGCACACAAGGAATATGTATTTGCAGAATTCCTTGAAGACAACAAAGCCATGGTAGCCACAAAGGATTGGAAATATATCTTTACCTCCGGGAAAAAGGATCTTGACATGGGTCATCAGACCGGCTATCCTCCCCCGGGTGTTTATCATAGGCTCTATGACCTGAAAAACGATCCGTTTGAAACTCATAATGCAGCCTATGATCCGGCGAACCGGGAATTGGTTGATAACTTCCAGCAGAAAATGCTGCATACCTTTCAGGAGACACATCCGTATATTGATGAGCTTCCTGATGGTTTCACGGATATCGGAAAGCTTGTCTGGTTCTGTGAACCCCGTGATGTGGGCGCTCAGCCGGGCGGAGTTCCCCTCAGGATCTTTATTGAGGAATAATAAAAATCATTTCAATAAATTGAAGTTTATACATAAAGAATCCGCTATACCTTCCCAATCCCTTATGCCTGGGAAACGATACAGTTATAAATTTCATCATTGTATTTTTATCATGTAATAGGCCACCATCCGGCTTTTGGGACTATATTGAGACCTCTCTGGTGCAAGCCCGGTGCGATAGGCAGGTGTTTAGATTTGGCTGGTGGCAAAAGGGCGTTGGGGGTCGTGCGAAAGACATCCCCTACGACCGATAGTTGGGATGTGTGCAGGGAGCGGTCAGATGGGTAGTGTGATTTTACCCGTCGGACCACCGCCATCCCTCGAAGCCTGCTAGTCTGATGGGATTAAGGACCGGCTCTTCCCACAGGCCCTTTTACCGGTCGGACGCGATTAAGGACCGGCTCTGTGCCCGCAAAGCTACCGGACGGGAGGCTGTTCCCATCTCCTGGCAGGACAGGCAGGCTTGCTCCAGAGAGATTTTTAAGGCTTTATGGTTCTCCGGCAATATCAAATTACAAATACCGGTTTTCCCGAAAGTTCTTTTCATCCATATGGAATTGGGCTTACATTTAGGCAAATAAAAAATGACAAGGAAGGTTTTTAGAATCAAATGAATCACTTTTAAGCCCTAAGGCTTTAAAAACAGGGAAGTAATTTCTAATTTCACTGTTGTTTACCAAAATCCTGATCATCCTGCGTTTTTTAGGAATACTCCTTCT
>CAZYDB010000078.1:10081-13894 GCA_964645995.1 uncultured Roseivirgaceae bacterium | reverse complement strand
CTTCTCTCTGCATTGCTTGTCTCTCTGTTTTCCTGCCAGGAAGTCCCCATCGAAGAAGCGGAAAAGATCCCTCTCCACCGGGTTTCGTCCCTGGCCGATGAACTGGAATACCTCTACCGTGTGGAGCTTCTCCCCCAGTATCGTGAAGGCACCATGGTGGATCAAATCTCCAGCTATGATACCACCGGCGGCAACAATGACGGCTTCTCCGGACTTTATTCATATATCCGGAAGGAAGGAGACGACCGTATTGTCGCCGAACTCGAGGGCCCTGGCGTGATCGAGAGGATCTGGACCCCCACCCCGTCGGAGGATACGATCCTGTTCTTTTTTGACGGCGAAAAAGAACCCAGGATCAAACTGCGATTCATTGATCTTTTCAGTGGTGAACATTTTCCCTTCATCCGTCCGCTGGCCGGGAATGAGGTCGGAGGTTATTATTCCTATGTCCCGATACCCTACAGCAGCTCCTGCAGGATCGTTTACCGGGGAGATCAGCTATACTTCCACCAGATACAGTACCGGAAACTTGGCGGGGGCAATAGGATCGAATCCTTTCCGGTATCATGGGAAAATGAAGAAAAGCTGGCCCTTGAAAAAGCCGCCGCCATGTGGACTCAGGGTGCGGTCAATATTTCTACCTATATCGACTCGCTTTATGAGCGGAAAGATACAGAAATGCGCTCCATCACCCTCCAGCCCGGGGCGACTGCTGATCTTGTGCAGTATGGTGCCGGCGGCAGGATAATCAAACTTAGCCTCGATCCTGCCGAAGCTTTCGCAGGGCTCCACAAAGACATCCTGCTGGAGATCACCTGGGACGAAGATACCGTTCCGGCTGTACTCTGTCCGGTGGCCGATTTCTTCGGCTATGCCTATGGTACACCTTCTATGCAGGGGCTTTTGACCGGATCAAAAGACAATGTCAATTATTGCTATCTTCCCATGCCTTTTGACTGGAATGCCCGGATCAGGCTGATCTATCGCAAAAGGGACGGGATGGATCAGCAGCCGAAAACGATCCGGTCATCCATTACATTTTCACCGGTACCCCGGGATCCCGTATCTGAAGGAAAACTGTATGCCGTGTGGAGAAGAGAGATCAGGCCGGATGAAGGGAAAGCCTACACCTTCCAGGAAACAAAGGGTAAGGGCCATCATATCGGCACCATTATGCAGGCTCAGGGCCTGGTACCGGGCATGACCGTTTTCTTTGAAGGGGACGACAGTACAATCGTGGATGGGAAATTGCGTATCCACGGCACAGGATCCGAAGATTACTTCAATGGCGGTTGGTATGCCCTGGCAAACCGGTGGGATAAGGCTTTCAGCCTGCCCATTCACGGATGTCTCGACTACTCCATCCCCTTCTCGCGGACGGGAGGATACCGGTTCTACCTGACCGATAAGATCCCATTCCGGGAACAATTCCTGCATACGATCGAGCATGGGCCCGAAGGCAACCGGTACCCGGTCGATTATACTTCCCTTGCTTTTTATTACGGGGATACTCCGCCCGTTCCCAGCGCTGTCAGCATCCCGGATGGAGAATTACTGAATATCTTTATCCCCGATACCCTGGTGGTGCTGCCCAACCTGATGAATGTAACCGTAGGCATCAACCAGACATTCGATTTCAGCGAATGGTATAAAGGCAACTTCTCCGGTTCTGAAACCGGCCGGCCTTCAGTGATCCATCTCGATGAGATCCCGGAAGGGAATTATCAACTGTTCCTCGCGTATCAGGAACATCCGGCAGGTTGCGATTTCAGTGTCTGGCAGCGGCAGCAGCCGGTATCCGGTGTAATCAGCACCAGGGCAGACAATACCGGATCGATTGACAGGCTGTATGTGGGAGATATCCGGATCGATGATCAATACCGCTCCGTCTCTATTAAAAAACTATCCGCCGATCCTTCCGAAAGTCTGATCCTGACCGCCCTGATCCTGGTCAGGAACTAAATCCGGAAGATGAAACTGTAAAATTTGGTTCGCTTTTATCAATTTAATGGATAGCTTTCCGGTTGGTTTTACCGGAACCGGACATGAAATACCGGAAAGCATTCTTTTCCCAAAACGTGGTCTCCCTCCTGCCCCTGACTTTAGTCCTGGCCGGATGGGCGTTCTATATGACTTATGCCGGCAACTGGTACCTCTTCAATGAAAACTGGTTCATGTCACTCACCATGGTATTCGGATCCTTCATTGCCGGTGCCAGTTCAGAGGGTGGCGGTGCCGTGGCTTTTCCGGTAATGACCCTGATCTTTGAAATCCAACCGCCGGTTGCCCGCAATTTCAGTCTGGCCATCCAGAGCATCGGGATGACCGCAGCCTCCTTTCTCATCATCCGGAACCGGTATCCCGTCGAATACCGTTATCTTATCCCGGTCAGTATCGGTGGCATTGCCGGCATGGTGCTTGGAACCCTTGTCCTGGTGCCTGTTATCCACGGGCCCTATCTTAAGATGCTATTTGTATCATTCTGGCTAAGTTTCGGATTGGTATTATATTATCTCAACCACATTGATAAGCGGATAGTGTCTGATCGCCTGCCATCACTTTCCCGTTATGGATCCGCTTCACTGGTAATAGTCGGTTTCCTGGGAAACACATAGAGCGCTCTTCCTGGCAGCGGGATCGACATCTTAAGTTTTTTTTATGTCACCATACGATATCATCTATCTGAGAAAATAGCTACACCAACCAGCGTTATGATCATGGCGATCAATTCCATTACCGGCTTTTTCCTACACACTTCCTGGCTGAAAGATTTTGGCACCGCGGAATTCAATTACTGGCTGGTATCCATCCCGGTTGTGATCCTGGGAGCTCCCCTGGGTGCCTGGTTCATCAACCGGAAGACCAGGGAATTCGTAACCGGTTTCCTTTATCTTATCATTGCAGCGCAATTCATCGGGGCCTGGCTGATCATCCGGCCGCAAGGACCCCTGCTGTACTTTTCGATCGTTGTTTTTCTGTCTGGGATTATTTTCTTTTTCGGTTTCAGCAGGCATTGGGAAAGGGGACGGAAGCATGGGAGGCCGAAGCCTGTCTGTCGACAAGGCAGGCTCGAAACTGTAGCTGAAAGGACCCGACGAAGATCGTACCAGGAAAGTTCACCCTCTATGCTCACACTGTCACGCCCGCCAGGGTCGACGGCGGTCGATGCCATTCAGCGAATCCAGGGCTATGTTCACATCGTCCACGATCTGAAAATCATACATGCCCACGCAAAGGAAATCGGCGCCATTTTCAAAGGCAAACCGGAAACCCTCTTCGGGCTTTATGGATCCTGCTGCCAACACCTTGAAGGCTATCCAGGGCTCTTCAAGCTGTTCCATGAATTCTATCGTCTCTTTCGGCTTGTAGCAGTACATATTATCATGCCATTCCTCCGGTGAGGCCGACCAGTACCGGTGGTGATGCAATGTCTTCACCCAGAAATCCGGCTTGAGACCCTGCTCAACACAACCCATCACCGTTTCCAGCCGGTGGGCACCAATCCCTGCCGGCAATCCGTTCTGCCTGATCACTTCAAGCGCCTTGGCTAGCTCCTCAAACCTGCCTTCCTTAACAAGCTGGTCGGAGATCTCACCCTGGCTGTAACAGGCATGAGCGCCTCCATCGATGGACATCTGCACCCCTTTCAGGAGATCCCCGGAAATACCGCAGTCCGAGATGAACTGCATTTTCCCTTTTGTTTCCTTCCAGTATTTCTGGACGATCCGGATAAGTTGCGGGTTAGTCAACAAGGTATTGATGCCGCATTGCTCGGCAAGCTGCATGGTGTGGATCACCTTCTCATCACTATGA
>CAZYDB010000078.1:8157-10071 GCA_964645995.1 uncultured Roseivirgaceae bacterium | reverse complement strand
TATGATACGATTTAACCAGTTTCGACACGTAGATCAGGTCACGGGCATGAGCCCAGCCGCCGATCAGGTTGCCTCCAAGGAAAAGCCGGCTGACTTCCAGGTCGCCAATTTTTCCATAGGGCAAGGTTCCTTTCAGGTCCTCCAGTTTGGAGAAATGAAAAGTCTTAAGTGTGGCGCTGGAAACAGCATCACTGCTCCCGGCCTCCATCAGATTTTTCTCCTCGAGGCTGAACCACCGCCGTTTTTTGTACAAAGCCCAACCGAAAAGCCCTAATACTGGTATGGCCGACAGGTTTTTAATCAATTCACGACGGTTGAGATGCTCTTTGTCAAGCTGCTGCCTGACTTCTTCTTCCCGTGGTACCTTAATATTTTTACGGCTGAACGGATGCAACCTGCCCTTCCAGGAAAGGAGTATCTGATCAAGTCCATATAAAAAACCCTTCGGAAAAAAAGCAAAGCCAAAAAGCAACAAGGCTTCGATCAGGTTTTTATCGATAAAGAGATAGTTGCCTTCAACGGCAAGGCCGGTTACACTGCTGATAAACGGCGGATAGGCCAGGTAATACATCATAAGCAACAAGGCGCCGGCTATACCGAAAAAACGTGTGCGATAACCCATTACCAACCCCAGACCGATAATCGCCAGCCCCCAGGCATTCAGGATATCTGCCGTTTTTAATAAAAAAGGAGAAGAAAGGATTAATTGAAAGAGACCGGAAAGTATTCCTCTTGAACCCATCAGATAAGCGGCAGATGTCCAGGCCGGATCGGTAATCTTAAGAATTCCCTCGTAAAGCAAATGCCATCCTATAAAGATCCGGAGAATGGTGAAGACAACTTTAAATGAAGTTGAGGTATTAAAAACTGCGTTCGTTCCCTTTTCCATAAAATTAAAAAATAAAAGTTTAAAAAAGTTCAGGAGTTTTCGGGGAATGAATTTACAGAAAAAATCAGTTATTTCCGATAAGCATACCGGAAAAGTTAACTGGTATATTTCACATAAGCGTTGCCTACCGGTAAAATATCAACATAAGGTAATTTTTTCAGGCGGTCGAGCATTTCATCGAGAAGTGATGAACTCAGCGGTCCCCAGCCCTCGCCATCCAGTCCATGTGCATTGAAGATAAACCAACCTCCTGCTGAAGCCAGAAAATGATCAACCTGCTCCATCAGATAAGTGTCGATATTATCCGGCCCGCGACTGATACAGGTAAGTCGTTTATTGCCCGGTGCCGGCATGGGATTGATAAGTACTCCGGCGGTCCGGAAAGCCATCACCCGCTGTGCAACCCAGGCTTCCACTTCCGGGTTGGATGCATTGAAGGGGAAATTAAATACAGATTTTTCAGTACGGAACCCATTAAGCTTTTCATGGAAAACATCCATACATCGATTAAAGAGGTCGATCACTTCCGCCATTGGAATTTCTGTGAGATTGGCATGTTTATAACTATGAGGCATCACCTCATGCCCCCGGTCCTGTAATTCATTCCAGAGATCAAAATTTCCCATGGCACCAGGCAGGATATAGTCACCAATACCCCTGAATTCATCGGTTCCGGCAGAAGCGATCACATTAAAACAAGCCTGCAACTTATGTTTCTCATAGATCTCTGCGATTTTAATAAACGACCGCGCAAAACCATCATCAAAACTCAGGGAAAAAATATGAGTAGCTTCTGCGGGTGATTTTGAAAATGCTTCTTTTCCAACAAATAATGCACCGGCTGATAAGCCGGCCTGCTGTAAAAATTTCCTGCGATTGACCATACTATTATATAGTTTGTTTAATTGTTTATAAATTTTTAGCAGGAATATCAAAAACGACAACCTCGCGGTCTCTGTCTCTTGCCCGGGCCAGCACATCGCCACTGCCGCTGACAGCAATGCTCTGTCCGCCATAAACCTGTC
>CAZYDB010000078.1:0-8147 GCA_964645995.1 uncultured Roseivirgaceae bacterium | reverse complement strand
GTCCAGGGCCCTTTACTGATCGCTCCCACCAGGTCTGTCCCCACCACCGGACATCCTACGGCTAGAGCGGTATTTCTTACTACTTTTTCCAGTTCGAGGGCATGCTCCGGCCAATCCTCCTCTGGTGCCGCCCATCCATAGGGGATCAACACCAGGTCCGGCTTAAGAGCGCCCATTGCTCCTACCCTGTCCTGCAGAAAGGAATCGGCACAGATCATCAATCCAACCTTTCCCAGGGAAGTATCAACGGCACTGATCCCGTTTCCGGGTGTATACGGCGGGTCCATTAACTCTGTCAGGATGTTGATCTTCCGGTGCTTTAACAGGATGAACCCCTGGTTATCCACAAGAATGACGGAGTCATGCAAACGGTCACCGTCTTTTTCTGCAAGTCCGATACAAATATGAATATCATACCGGTCGGCCAGCTCGCAGATACGGTCGGAATCCTGCCCGGGAATGGGGAATGCTCGCTCATGCGCATCGACATTCACCCAGCCCAGGATAGCGGTTTCCGGGAAACAAACCAGCGCTGCCTCCTTTTCCTTTGCTTCTACAATGGCATTTTCGATGCGTCGGAAGTTACCTGACCGGTCACCATCTAAACAGATGATCTGGGCCATGGCTACCTTCACCGTTTTCTGCTGTTGGCATCCCCCAAAAGGGATGATCATTAATAATAATAAAAAATAAGTTAACCGATTCATTTTTTGATGTTTTATGGTAACCGATCGACGACTGTAAACACTTCCTCCGTCTTTTGCATTTCAAGATTTACTTTGTTTTCCGGAGCAAACCAGACCTTTCCTCTTACCCGTACGGTGTCGTTTGGGGCACAATCGGCAAACAGAGGGTCGGCATGCATACAGGGACTATTCTCATTACCCCATACATGATAACAGCGATCCCAGGCCATTATGATACTGGGATTGTCCTCATCCGATTCAACAGCAACCGCAACAGTATTCATACGCTTATTATCATTTGTCAGATCCGAATAATCTCCCGCACCCTTCAACATAAGGCATACCTGCGTCCGAAGGTCAGTCAGAATTGTGTCTTGCCTGGCATTATACAACCATAAGTCCATACGAACGTGATCGGTTTGAGGGAGGATGGCTGCCCCTATTGTCAAACCATCCGGTAAAGTCCATTGATTTGTTATCCTGCCGTCCTGGTGGATCTCCCAATCCCTGTTTTCAATCCATTGCTTCTTTATATCATAAACGGTAGGTATATGAGTATGACCTAAGAAATTCAATCCGTACTGAGAAAAAATGGCTTCAGGGAGGTCGAGAACAATATAATTCCCGGAATCCCAGGGCAGGAAAACACTCGCTTTCGTGCCACGCATCGGGCTCAGCATTCCTTCTTTAAACCCAATCCTGGGATGACGGCCACCCGGATAAGGCAAGACCTGAAGCCTGTTATTCACTTTTTTGGTGGGCTGGAGGTCCTTCTCTTTTATCTCCGCTCTGATCTTATCAACCGGCCAGGCCAGTACCTCCGACATCTCCGCTATGGAATAACCGTGTCTTAACATATTCGATATCCAGTATTCCGGCATTTTCCTGGAAGCAACCACCTCCTGTGGCCAGTGTAGTTTATCCGGATCTCCCAATACATGGCGGTATCCGAGAAGGCTATCCCGGGGAAGTGCCGCCGGGAGATATTCACCCAACTCACGCATAGCCAGAACCTCATACCGGTTTTCCTTCAGATAGTTCATGCATTGCTCAAAAAGACCCGGGTCAGTATGTACCCAGGGATGCACCAGGTCGGGAACACCATGGAATTGCAATACGACTATCTCATGATCATCTGCTTTATCGAGCGATGCTTTGAAATCCTCAAACGTGATCTCGGGATAAAAATCACGTGTCGTCGGAATAAGGAGCGGATGATGGACCATGGGATCATAAGCCGGCCCGGCTTGTTTACTTCCGAAGGGAACTTCAGGCTGCATACCACGCCTGGCATACCGGATGCCCTGCTCCCTGAGTACATCAATAGCCTCAGGGCCAAAACCATTGCCGGTCCAGGCAAAGCTAACGGGTTTCGGGATCCCGTACAATCCCAGTTGATAGTTCATAAGACCAAGTTCTCCTGCCAGTTGTGCGGCATGTATGGGTTGCCCGAAATCCGGATGAGTCCAGCTATGATTGCCGATCTCAAAACCCATGCTATCGAGTGCCGCAATTTCTTCCCAGGTTAAAAAATGCTCCCCATCATCCATAAAAGCATAGGTCACAAAAAAGGTAGCATTGAAATTTAGCGCTTTCAGCAAGGGAGCCACATAATTAAAATGTGATTTAACAGCATCATCAAAGGTCAGCACGATCCTTTGATTCCTTCGCTCCTCCTGGTGATCAGTAACGGTCTCACAGGAATCAAAAACAAGAAAAGCCGGCAAGAAAAGGAGAATCAGGTAATATAATTTCTTGATGTTATGTGTCATAATGCTCTGATTTCATCCAAAATGCGCTGATCGACCGGTATACCGTTCTCCTGGTTGTATTTTCGTGTCATTAGCGTTCTTTCACCCGGATAATATACCTTGTCACCCTTTCTGAAGGCCCCTGCCTGATTGTTGTAAGCAATGATGTCACGGATAAGATCATCCTTGTATTCAATAAAAAGATCCGTTTTAAAGGCTATAAATACCTGCGACAAACCATATTCCTCCGGCCGGTCATCAATCCGGAAAACAGGATCCCCACCGGATAGTATCGCAGCCAGCATATCGATCATCATCGACATCGCTGAACCTTTCCAGTATCCTATGGGTATCGCCTTTTCATTACTGGTGATCAGTTCCGGGTCGACAGAAAGGTTACCCTGGTTGTCGAATCCTCCGGGGTAAGGAAGTTTTTCATGTCTCAGCGCATATTCCTGGATCTTACCAAAAGAAAACTGCGACATAGCCATGTCGAGCACCACATGACCTTCCTGCCTGGGAATGCCAATAATAAAAGGATTGTTGCCTATTCTTGGCTCAGCGCCGCCCCAGGGCACCATGTTGGGCTTGGTATTGGTAAAGCATATACCGATATAGCCGGCATCAGCTGCCTGCCAGCCATAAGTTCCTCCCCGCAACCAGTGATTGGTATTCTTTAAACCGACACATCCCATGCCTGACTTATGAGCAAGTTCCATAGCGCGATCCATGCAGAACAAGGCATTCAGAATTCCGGGCCCCAGGTTTCCATCCCACTGTTCGACCAGGCCTATGGAATTGAACTTTACCGGTTCTGCATCTTTACGTACAATATCCTTCCGCACAGTCTCCATAAAACGGGGAAACCGGTTAACACCATGGGAATAAACGCCATCAAGAGAGGAACCGGCGATCACTTCCGCTATTTTGGCTGCTTTTGCCGGTATAAACAGATATTTAAGCAGCTTTTCCTCCAGAAGACGGAAAAGATCATCATACGATATTTTGAAAACTTGCTGCCCCATGATGGCCGTTGTTCAGTCAGTCTGCATATAATTGATCGTTAGACGTCTGATCCAACTCAATAAAAAAATCAGCTATCCTGGAAATGGCAATATCAAGGTATTTTTTCCCTTTCTCAGGGTTTGCCTTTTCCGGGTTGCCAATGCCGGTATCCGGCGACACACGGGTCCACTCGCGCGGCGCCCATAGCCAACCCTCACTTCTGCCTTTGAACTTCAATTTCCGACTTTTTCCGGTACCTGCCTCCCTGAGTGGAAGTACGAGTTCGGGGGCAATATTCATCATGATGCTGGTTTCCATCTCACCGGCATGATCGCCGGTATCTTCGAAATAATTATGCCAGTCCTTGTCAGTCATGAACCAGTTAAGGGTAAATATCAGGAATTCCGGATAATCCGCCTTAATCTCACGGATCATCTGGCGGAAGTCATTCCCCCCATGTCCGTTGAAAACTACCAGTTTCTTTAATCCCTGGCCCCAGAGTGCATCAATCACATCACGCAAGACCAGCGACTGGGTGCTGGGATTCATGTTAATGGTCAACGGGATATCCAGTTGCTGGGTATTAACACCGAACGGAATATTAGGGAGAACGATTACTTTCACTCCTTTTTCCCAGGCCGTCCGGGCGGCCTCAGCAGCAATAAATTCATTCTGAATATTATCCGTTCCATAAGGAAGATGCAAATTATGCGCTTCGGTAGCTCCCCAGGGTAGTACGGCAATTTCGTAATCGGTTGATTGAACGGTCTTCCAATTGGTTTCATTCAATATATAAGGTCTTATCTTCATTTGTTTCGAGGTTTAGTGTTTTCCAGTTTTCTTAGAAATCCCTTCATAGTATTGATCTCCATATTGCTGATACCGGTCTCCCAACCATGGTTCCCGGCAACAACAACCACACGGTCGTTTTTCTTCAATTTGGATTTTTTGTTAAGGGAAATCAATGCCGGGATCACAAATTCAAGGTAGGTCTCCTGCAACTCCTGATAATTCACATAAACACCGTATGACAGACCCAGCTCCCGCATCACCCTTTTGTTATAACACTGGGCAAATATCAGA
This sequence comes from uncultured Roseivirgaceae bacterium, assembly GCA_964645995.1. Lineage (GTDB taxonomy): Bacteria > Bacteroidota > Bacteroidia > Cytophagales > Cyclobacteriaceae > JAGTVG01. The sequence continues at coordinate 3,622 of CAZYDB010000078.1, read as the reverse complement.
TGTTGCCCGCGATAGGCTGCCAGTGCGCGAATAGATCGACCGTCCATGGTATCGCAGATGATAGCATGGGCTCTGAGTTCTATTGAAGCTTTTATTGCGGTGGAAGCGAGGAAGGCAGTGACGTCGCTGTTCAGGATCATCTGGGGCAACTCGATGATCGGCGGTTTTATCCTTTCCGTCTCCAGTGCTATCTGACTCATAGTGCGTACCGATTCCACAGGAAATGCGCCATAAGCTGTTTCACCACTCAGCATGATCGCATCCGTCCCATCATAGATAGCATTGGCCACATCGCTTATTTCGGCCCGGGTAGGCCGCGGATTCTGTATCATGGAATGCAGCATCTGCGTAGCAATGATGACAGGTTTCCTCCTGAGTATGCATTTCTCAATAAGCTGCTTCTGGATACCGGGTATACGCTCCTGGGGAATTTCGACGGCGAGATCGCCACGTGCTACCATCACGCCATAGGCAAAATCAAGGATTTCATCAATATTGTCAACACCGTCCTGGTTTTCGATCTTGGCGATGATCTTGATCTTACTGTCTTTTTCATCCAGGATCTCCTGAATAGCTTTCAAATCCTCCTTATTCCTGACAAAAGAATGGGCAATGAAGTCCAGGTCGTGCTGCATGGCAAGTTGAATGAATCCCACGTCTTTTTCGCTAAGAGAGGGCAGTTTGACATGCACACTGGGAATATTGACACTTTTACGACCTTCGAGCAGGCCCTGATTCCTTGCCTCGCATACCAGGTAATCCGGTCCTTTTTCAACAACCACCAGCTCGACATTCCCGTCATCAACCAGGATCCTGCTACCCAGGGAAACGTCTCTTACAAAATGCCGGTAATTAACATAAACACATTCCGGGGTGGTCAGGCCCTTCGGATCGCCCTTAAACATAACCCTGTCGCCAAAGGTTACCTCGAGTGGTTTTTCCGCCTTATTGGTCCTTATTTCGGGTCCCTTGGTATCAATGAGTATGGCAATCCGCTCAGAAACAGCCCTTACATTGCGGATAACCTTAAGCGCTGATTCATGATCCATATGGGCGGTATTCAACCGGACGACATTCATACCCTCCGCCCTTAATTTTCTGATTAATTCGACATCGCAATTTCTGTCAGAAATGGTGGCGACGATCTTGGTTTTTTTTCGCATGTGACTGATCCTTTAAAAAACTGTAAGTGATTGAGGTAAAAAATCAACTATAAATATAGGCATTTAGATCATTCAGGTCTATTGTTATCGGTGGTAATGCCCTGAAAAAATATTTTTTTTCATGAATAATTGATAATTTGAAGGCAATATCGAAAGATCATGAGGACGGCTGATACATTTTTTAATTTGAGTGGGAGAAATACTACCGTCAGAAAAGAGGTAATCGGTGGTATCACCACATTTTTAACCATGGCTTATATCATCTTCCTCCACCCCAATATGCTTGCCGAGACGGGCATGGACAAACAGGCCTTGGTCACGGTCACCTGTCTTGCTTCGTTCCTGGGAACCATCATCGTTGCCCTGTGGGCCAATGTTCCTTTTGCGATGGCACCCGGACTGGGCTTGAACAGCTTTTTTACCTATTCTATTGTAATCGGGATGGGTATCGAATGGCAGACAGCACTCGGTATTGTCTTCGTTTCCGGTATATTGTTTTTTCTGATGACCTTGCTCGGCCTTCGTGAAAAGATTGCTCATGCCATCCCGGAACCCCTCAGGCTGGCTGTCCCGGCAGGCATTGGCCTGCTGATCACCTATATCGGTCTTCAGAACATGGGACTGATCAGCCGTGGCGAGGAGGCCTTCGTTAAGCTGGCCACCTTTGACAGTACAGTCATAATAAGCCTTGCCGGCTTTTTGATGATCATCTTTCTTGAATTCAGGAAAGTAAAAGGCAGCATCCTCCTGGGTATAGTTTTCATTGTGCTGGCAGATATCGTTTCTGGCAATATTAACCCGCCGGAAAACTACCTCTCCACTCCACCATCCCTGGCGCCCATTGCCTTTCAGTTAAACATCGGCAAAGCGCTAAGCCTCGGAATGGTAGGCGCCATTTTTTCCTTTCTTTATGTCGATCTTTTTGACTCTCTAGGTACCGTGATCGGATGTGCCTATGAGGCGGATATGGTTGAAAAAGATGGTAAAATCAAAAAACTGGACAGGATCCTCGAATCGGATGCTATCGCCACCCTGGCAGGATCACTGCTGGGAACCAGCACCATCACCACCTATGTAGAATCAGCATCAGGAATAGCCGCGGGAGCCCGTACCGGCCTGGCGAGTATTATCACTGCTTTCATGTTTCTGGGTACTCTTTTCTTCGCTCCCCTCATCGGCATCGTGCCGGGCTATGCCACTGCTCCCGCACTCGTAATTATTGGTATTTACATGTTCAGAAACATTGTTAAAATTGATTTTTCAGCCCTTAAAGAAGGGGCGCCGGCCTTTCTTACGATCATCCTGATGCCTTTCACCAACAGTATAAGCACCGGACTTGCCTTCGGTTTTATAAGCTATATTTTGCTCATGGTACTGGCGGGTCAGGCAGGCAAGGTTTCTATTATCTTATGGATCATAGGAATTCTTTCGCTGATAAACCTGGTGATTGATGTTGTATAAACAATAGAACCGGTTAACTGCTCATTATGCTTTCCATTATCATTCCCGGATCCATACAACCATCTCCCCAGTCCCCCGGTTAGACCAGAGGTAATAGGGTATGGCCTTCAGGCGTCGCCTGCCCGACTGCGACCGTATGCTGATATAATGTCCCAGTTCATCAACTTCATCACTGATCATCAATTTCGGATCAGGGCCTGTTGTGATGTCTGACAGGCCTTTCCCATTATCCGCTTCCTCAAAACAGTAGACTAACGGCCCCCGCTGAAGCGCCACCTTGCCTTTGTTTTCGGTTACTGCCGGGTGAGCCCTTACCTGGCGTATTCCCATCGGCAGTTGAAGGGTGATGCGCTCCTTTCCTTTCCCGTTGATATGAAAATATCCGTCCGACAGCTTAACCGGGACTTCCGTTTCACCGACCCTTACCATTACCTGTTCCGGATAATTATTTACGTATTCATAAAGGTCGCCCGGCACAGGATCGCCAACTGCCCAGCCGGGAATTCGAAGGGCAAGTATCAATTCAGCTTCCCGCTCCGGCTCGACCTGTATAATTATAGTTCCATCAAAGGGGTATTCCGTTTGCTGCCGGACCAATACCTGTTGGTTGCCTAGATCAATAGTAGCTTCATTGGAGATATAGAGGTTAATGTATAAAGTATCTCCCTGCACTGCGTAGATATAGGAAGGTACCGAAGGAAGTATACGGGAAACATTGGAAGGGCAGCAGGCACAAGGAAACCAGGGCTGCCGGGTAGCCGATCCGTAGTTGAAGGCCGTTACACCATCCGAAGCCAGTGGGTTAGGATAAAAAAAACGATCGCCTGACCGGGAAACGCCGGAAACCAACCCGTTATATAATGTTCTTTCGAGGACATCATAATACCGGCCTTGCCCGCTCAGGAGAAACATCCGGTGATTCCACAATACGTTGGCAATGGCTGCACAGGTCTCAGCATAGGCAGATGCATTAGGCAGTTCATAGGCCTCCCCGAATG
>CAZYDB010000077.1:0-15616 GCA_964645995.1 uncultured Roseivirgaceae bacterium | reverse complement strand
GTGTGGAATGGGTGCCCAAGGTGCACTGGAGTCTCCAATGAATCAGATATTTTGTTTATTGGGAAAAGGTATACCCGGAAGCTGATAAGGCTGAATTTCCGAATACCTGCTTCTGTCCGGTCTGCATGGAAGAGTTCCGGAGGTTCTCGGGTGTCATCCTGCCGGATTCACTAGACCGCATTCAGGAGTATTCCGCCTTTATTATGCAAAATCATGAGGCTGAATGGACGGAATTCAAGTGCAGGACCATTGCCGGTTATGTCGGGGAGATCGTTGAAACCCTGGACGGAAAAGACCCCGAATTAAAATATAATCTTCATTATGTGCCCTGGACGGAAGAAGATTATGACGGGGCCATCAGACGGGTCGCCGGTCAGGACCTGGATTTATTGGCCCCGCTGGTGGATTATATTTCTCCAATGTGCTATACCCATATGCTGAAAAGAGATCCTGAATGGGTGCATGATGTGGTCAATTATTTTTCGATCTTTAACGAAGATAAGATACTGCCAAGTATCCAGGTGGAGCAGGCCTATCGCCGGGAAAAATTTTCACCGGAAGCATTCGAAAAGGCCTTTCAAGCCGCTATCGAACCTCCTTCCAGGGGAGTGATATTCTGGTCATGGGAGGCTTTGAATAAAAATGAGCAAAAGAAAGAAATCGTCAAGACCGCATCCCTCATCAATAATATCCAGTTAATGAAAAGCTCCGGCCGGGTCAGTGGAAAGGGCGATATCATGTTTTAACCTGAAAAATTCACGAATTTTTCACCCTATCGGGCTGATGGAGCGCTCCGATTTTATCGGGATGCCCATCAGGGTTAACCTGGCGAAGTATCTTATTGAATATCACCTATATATCTTAAAATTACGCCGAACAACAAAAATCTATGTATAAGGTAGGTTAAAAAAACAATTATGCTTTGTGTAAAACATTCCAATATACATTTGAAAATTCACAATTATTTTTTAGCTTAAATTTTTTAATTCAAGCTGGCCTATGAATATTCGTGCCTGGAATTTTTTATATTTTTTACTTTCCCTCTCTTTTCTTTGTCATTCCTGCAGTACGGAAGAGCCTGAATTCGTGCCCGGGGAATTAAGTCAGTGGATCAACTATACCACCGGTGACGGACTGGCGGAAAATGTTGCAAAAGTTATTTTTGAAGACTCTTTTGGAAATCTATGGATTGGTTCCGAATCCCGGGGTGTGACCCGCTTCAATGGCAGCAGTTTCACCGTTTTTAACACGCAGAATGGATTGATCAATAACAACGTCCTGGCTATTGCCGAGGATATGGTCAATAATGAAATATGGATAGGAACGGCGGGCGGCTTGAGCATCAGGATAGCTGATGATGACTGGGTTTATCTGGACCAGATCAATAATGTGCCTATCCAGGTCACGGCGTTGTTATCAGACACTTCAGGGAAGATGTGGATTGGTACACCGCAGTTTGGTCTTTTAAGTTTCGATGAATCCAATGGTCTTCTTCAGTATTTTGATCAGGCTTGTGAAGATTGTAATTATGTGAACACTATTTTCCAGGACTCTGATGGAACTTTATGGTTTGGAACTTCCGGAGGCTTAAAAAGGCGTTCAGGATCACAGTTTACATTAATTGACAGTTCTGATGGGCTCCCCTGGAATGATGTGACTGCTATCGGGGAGGACTCCTGGGGCAACCTTTGGGTGGGTACTTTTGCTGGAAACAGTATTGTATATCTGATCAATAATCAGGTCAGGAACCTATCGCTTTTTAACGGTGCCGACGTGAACGTTATCTTCGGGATTGTAGAGGAGGGATCCGGAAGAATGTGGTTCGGCTCCTTCAATCATGGCCTGATGTATTATGATGGCTCAATCGTACGTACCCGTCCCCCTGATGAAGACCCCGGCCGTGTGCAGGTTTATGATATGATGAAAGATTCGGAAGGAAATATCTGGCTGGGAACAGCCGAAAAAGGACTGTGGAAATATATAACCCCTTAAGGCATGAAGTTATATATTGGACTATTGATTTCTCTTATTCCCGTTAATCTGGTTTTTGGCCAGTTAACGAGAGGAGATAGCATCCTGTCTCATGAGAATGCTATTCAAAGGCCCTTAAACCTTCATAAAAACCAGATCCGTGCCGGAATCGGTTATGATTTTTATGTTTACAACAGTGCTTATGACCTGGATGGAAACAAACAAAAGCTTTCTGACCAGGGGATTGCCGTAGGCCGGACAGAGGTCCCTGTTTCTTTGCAGTATGGAATTCTTGAATTTTTAGAGCTTTCTGTGGGCTTTCAATACAACTCCCAGGTTTACCGGGCATTGCCTGTTGTTGTAGCTTCGTCGTACGACAGACTTACATTTATAAATGAGTACACCTACCGGCGGGGGGTATCAGATGTTGCATTGATGCTGCTCGGAAGGGTGCCTTTAAAAACAAGGAAATTCGACTTGCTGGTAATGGCAGGGGCAGATATGCCCATTGCCGGCACCGAGCCTGCCACTCCTGACCATTCGGTGCAATCAACAGTGATCATTGATTCGGTAACAGAGATCAAGCAGAATTTTTATGAGACATGGGGTAGCGGGACCATGGTTTATCACCTGGGAGGAGGGTTTAAATTCCGGTTTACCCGGGGTGCAATTAATTTTTTCGGGCGGTATGATATTCCTTCCGGCATCTCCGAATCGATCAAATGGTCACACCGTCTGATAGATCTGAGCCGGTTTGAGTACACTTTCGAATCTTACCAGTATCAGTTGGATGAAGTATTGGAATTCCGTTTCAGGGGGGAGTTTCTCTTATTTCCGTGGTTTGATATTACCATGGACCTGGATTATTTCAGGGCTTCCGGCGGCTGGTCTGAAATTACCGGAAAACGGGCAGGCAATTACGACAGCAGTGAAGTTCTATTTGCCCCCGGTTATGAGATCCTGGCCACGCCGAGGTTATGGATACGACAGCGGATGACCCTTCCTCTTTCGGGAAATAATATGCTGGCTTCGACCAGTTTCGAAACCCGGTTGATCTATAATCTGTTTATCAAATGAACCAGAGATACCTAAATCATATCATACTTTTCTTAATTCTGATAGCAGTGTCTGATGTTTTTGGTCAGGAGGAACAGGCTCTAAACCCGGCAGAATTAAAGCAACAGACAGCTGTTACCGAGCCGGCAACCTTATACAAAGGCTTTTTCAGGACGGGAATGGTTTTTAATTACGGTTTTGTTAACCTTTTATTTGACAAGGACGGAAACCGGGTATTAAAGGAAAACGCATTTGGCAGGACGGTTTATTTCAGCCTTTCAGCCCAATACGGCATTTCAAACAGACTTCAGGCAGAGATCAACATTCCGTATATAAATTATAAAATGTATGTCAATTCAAGGCAGGAGTTACCGGAACTGGATTTCTATTCAATGGAAGGAGGCGAACAGAGTGGAAAAGGATTAAGTGATATGGAAATAGCCTTGCATTATCAGTTATTAAAACCCGAATATGGCTCCAGGTTTCTTACCGCCGGTGTCTATGTAATTATTCCTACGGGAAATTCGGAAACCTCCGAAGATAATTTAATACCTCCCGGCGATGGTCATTTTGCATTTGATTTTAACCTCGAATACGAAAAAATAATATATCCCAACCGGTTTTCTGCCTATATATCGTATAAGTACAATTTAGCATCAATGAAGACGGCCTTTTCGAACGGGGAATACATCGAGCAGGAGATTCAGGCCGGGGGACTATTATCAGTTATAGGTTCCTGGGACCTTATGCTGAACGACTGGCTTGCCATACGCAATCAACTCCAGTTCATAAATGGCTTTCCGGATAAGGCTGACGGTGAAGTATTTGAATATGATTATGGTGATCAGTTTGATAGTTCAAATAAGAGAATGATTTCATATTTACCGGCGCTAAGTTTTCAGATTAAACGGTTAAGATTCAACCAGGTGTTACATATACCTCTGGCAGGAAAAAATCTGAGTCCTGACCCGGGATTTACCCTGATCGTTCAGTATGTTTTTTAAAGGGATAATTTTACCATTGGTAATGCTGGTATCCTCCTTCATTTATTATGGATGCCAGACTGCTTCTGTTTCCGGGACAGAGCATCTCAGAAAGGGAGATCAGTTCAATAATGCCAATGATTACGGCCAGGCTATTTATCATTATGAAGAATACTTGAAGATGGCACCTTCGCTGGGCCTTTACCGCAATATCCAGCGGGAGGCTGAAGTATGCCGCAAACTGGCCCATGCTTATTCAACCCAGGGAAAATATCAAGCTTCGCTGAAATACTTAAAACAAGCTTTAGCTACCGATACTACCTTGCATGACAACCGGTTGAATATCATTAAAGATTATGAAAGCATTGGCAGGATCCATGCCTACAGGGGTGATATTGAAAGCGCCAGGGAATTTATTGCTGTTGCACTTCAGCAAATCGAAGGTCTTGACAAAAGTATCAAGGAAGAGAACCGCCGGTCTTTTGCTGATGCTTATCTTTCAATGGCACAGATAAATTTCGCCGGGGGAGAGTATTTTAAGGCAGAAAAGGAAGCGGGGGAGGCTTTAACGGTCTATGAAAGAATCAAGGATGAATTTGGCATGATGGAAGCAACGCTTTTACTTGGGGCTATTCATATTATCAGGGATGAGTTGGATGAGGGAATACTGTTAATAAAAAGATCCATCGACCTGGCGGTGAAAAATGATTTTTCGGTAAGCCGGCAATTTCAGATGTTGGGTGATGCGCTGGTCTCAGCCGGTGAGCTGGAAGAAGGGCTAACCATGAAACTGAGAGCAGTGGATCAGGCAGAGAAGTCTAATATACTCCCTCAGATGGTATGGTCTTATATAAAAGCAGGGGATACTTATGAATTGATTGGCAATGAACAGGAGGCGATGGATTACTACCGGAAGGCGAACGAATTACGGAATCGATTGGCAGAGGATACTTCAGCCTACAACCCTTCCCTTGAATTACGTCTCGGGGATGTGCAAAGGGCTTATGAACGTTATCTGGCAGGAGATTCGAGGCTTGGACTGGGCCTGGCCGGGCTAAAGCTGGCCGGAATATACCTTTCCCAGGGAAAACTGGTGGAAGCACATGCTCTCGCAAACCGGTCGGTTGTTTTATTTGAGGAAATGGGTAGTGCAGAAGGCCAGGCCAACGGTTTTTTATTACTTGGCAGGATATTCCAGAGAATGAATAGACATGATTCATCAGCCTATTATATTTCCAGGGCTGAACAGAAAACCAGTCGACCTGAAACCAGGTGGAAAGTACAGTTCGCGATGGGCGAGTTTTATAGCCTGTCTGATGAACCTGAAAAGGCTATAGAGCACTTTGGAGAAGCTGTTGATATCATTGAAGGCCTGCGGGGAAGTTTTACACTTGGACAGCTAAAGACAGCCTTCCTTAGCAACCGGATTGATGTTTATGACAGGATGATCCGGGAGATGATCCACCTTTCCGGAAGTCGGAAAGAGCAAAAAGAGGAATTGATCGCTCGTGCTTTTGAGTTTTCCGAGAAAGCACGAGCCAGAAATTTTCTTGATATGTTAGGTAACCGGCATATTCAGCCCAGGCAGAAAAGTGATTCTGCTTTGCTGGACAGGGAACAGTTAATGCGGATTCAGCTTGGTCAATACGCCGGAGAGGACACGCCTGAAGAAACGGAGAAGCATAACACGCCTGTTGACTTACTGCAAAAGGATTACCGACAACTGGTAGACGAGTTAGTCAATCATAATCCCGATTATTCTTCTGTAATGTCTGTCGAGCCGCCTGCTGTTTCTGATATTCAGGGGCAGATAGACGATCAAACGGTTTTAATAAGTTATTGGATCAGCGAGGATCAGCTGTTTATCTGGACGCTTTCAACGGAAAGTCTTTCTTTTCACTCAGTCGAGATTTCTCGTGCCGATATTGAAAAACTGGTCACTCAGGTGCGGACATTAATCAGATTTAAGGTTCGTGAGGAACTTGATCCTGTTATGAAAGAGCTGTATCAGAGATTGATACAGCCTGTAAAAGACATTATCATTGATTATGATAAAATATGTATCATTCCTCACCGATCCCTGCATTTTCTTCCTTTTCATGCGCTCATCCAGGGCAACAACCGGTATATGATAGAGGATCATGTCATGTATTATGTTCCTTCAGCATCCATCTTTTATTATTCACGCTTAAAGAACAGGCCTCAGGCATCAAATGTGCTGGCCATGGCTCTGGGTGAAAAACAAATACAAGGATTTGCACCATTACCTGGTACTACCGACGAGGTTAACCATATTTCTCAGTTATATGACGGGGAAAAAATACTGATTGGCGATGCGTCAACGGAGACTTTTTTCAAAGAATATGGGAAAGATTATTCGATAATTCATCTTGCGACACATGGCGTGCTGAACAGAAACCAGCCTTTCCAATCCTATGTACTAATGAATGAAGATTTTGATAATGATGGAAAGCTTAAAATCGACGAGGTCTTCTCTTTAAATCTGCATTCCAAATTGGTTGTCATAAGCGCCTGTGAAACCGGCCTGGGTAAACTGGATAAGGGGGATGAGTTGATTGGCCTGAGCCGGTCCCTGATGTATTCCGGCACCCCCTCCGTTATTGCCAGTTTATGGACTGTTAATGATCTTTCGACTGCTGTTTTTATGGTCAAGCTTCATCAATATCTTCAAAACGGATGGGATCTTTCCGAATCGATTACTTACGCACAACGTGATATGATCAACCTTGATTACACGACAAACAATGTGAGGTCCGAGCGTTCTGAAAGGACTGTTGTGTGGGATGATCAGGTGATTGATCAGATAAGTACTATTGATCAGTCAGATAAAAGGAATGTTTACTATTGGGCCCCTTTTATTTTGATCGGTGACGGTCTTACCGGGAACATTACGCATTAGGGGGCTTGGCCGGAACAGGTATTTACCCATCCAGGCTTTGTATGAATTTCTCAATAAGGAATCTGGCACTTGCGATGGTTCTGATGGTCCAGTCCAGTCTTAATTCTGCCTTTTCCTCTTCCGAAAGCTGCCAGGGTATTCCGGATTGATGCAGCCGGGTAGTCAGGTCATACAAAACCAGGGCGCCTGCCACCGAAAGGTTGAAACTTTCAGTAAACCCATACATCGGGATCTTTACAAAGCCATCGGCCTGGTCAAGAACCGGTTTCGAAAGGCCTTCTTTTTCCCCACCCAGAAAAATAGCGGATCGCTCACTGATATCATAATCCTGTATCAGTTGATCACCGGCATGTGGTGTTGTGGCGATGATCTTATAGCCTTTTTTTCGCAGTTTGTCCATGCAAACCAGGGAGTTGTTCTTTTTTTCATCATAGATACACACATCGACCCACTTATCAGATCCCTTGGCAATTTCTTTTGACAGTTTATATTCGTTATAGTTTTCAATGATATGTACATCCTGTATTCCAAAGCAGTCGGCCGTTCGGACAACCGCGCTGGCATTCCTTTCCTGGTATACATCTTCAATAGCAACAGTGAAATGTCGTGTGCGGTATTTAAGTACCTCTTCAAACCGGTCACTTCTTTTATCAGTCATGTGTTTCCTGAGAAACTGTAGTAACTTTTGCTTGTTTTGCACCTTGGTAAGAAGAGTATGTATTTCCTTACTGATCATGGTTATTACATGCAAAAGTTTGAATTAATCCCCAGGCTTGTTCGACATGCCTCCTCTCCACATTGGTTTGACCGGCCACTAGTCTGATGGTATATTTCTCCCTGATACGGGTGTGGGTCATATATACCTTGCCGGTATCATTGACCTTTTTCAGCAAGTCCATATTAGCCTGGTCAAGCTGGTCATCCGACAGGTTACCCGGGTTATATCTGAAGCATACCATGTTTAAATTTACAGGTGCCAGGATCTCAAAATCCGATGCGGATGTTAACTTCTCTGATAATTCCTGAACCCACAGGATATGGTTCCTGAATCTCTTCCTGATACCCTCGAGGCCCATATTCCGGAGGACAAACCACAATTTCAGTGCCCTGAACCTTCTCCCCAGTTGAATGCCCCAGTCCCGGTAATTATTCACCTTGTCATCTACGGCGGTTCTAAGGTACTCAGGCATGATGGTAAACGTCCTGATCAGCGCCTTTTTGTCTTTAACAAAATAGGCGGTTAGATCAAAATTGGTAAAAAGCCATTTATGGGGATTGAATACATAGCTGTCTGTTTTTCCAAGACCTTCAATCATCCACCGGCATTCAGGAAGTATTGCTGCATTGCCGGCATAGGCAGCATCAACATGCAGCCAAATCCCATATTTGGTACAGATATCAGCAACTTTATCAAGCGGGTCGAAAGCCATTGTGCCTGTGGTTCCCAGGGTGGCGATCATACATAAAGGTTTTTTGCCGGTTTTAAGATCCTTCCTGATGGCTTCTTCCAGTTTTTCGGGAATGATGGCCATATCCGAATCAACCGGTAATTTATAAAGATTTTCATGACCCAGACCGGCGATTTTAACTGCCTTGTCAATTGAAGAATGAGTCTCTGTTGAACAGTAGATCCTGAAAGAATCTTCGGGCGAAAATCCTTTGCTGTTAATCCGGAAATCAGAATACTTCTCCCGGGCTGTTAATAATGCCACCAATGTGGCCGTGGAAGCGGTATCCTGTATGACACCATGGAATTCGGGGGGCAACCCCATCGCTTTTTTTAACCATTCCATCATTTTCTCCTCCAATTCAGCGGCAGCAGGAGATGTTTCCCAGATCATGCATTGTGCCCCCAAGGTTGCTGTCAGCATTTCAGCCAGTATGCTTGGGTAACTGGTATTGGCCTGAAAATAGGCCATCCATCCCGGACTTTGCCAGTGGGTCATTCCGGGAATGATCACCTGTTTGAAATCCATGAAGATATCTTCAATGCTTTCTCCTGTCTCCGGGGGATCATCCGGAAGTTGCCGGTAAACGTCCCCGGGATTCACTTTTGGTTTTATTGGCAGATTTTCAATGTTCTGGTAATAATCAGCCATCCAGTCTATACATTCATGGCCATATTTACGGAATTCATCAACTGAGATCATATCAAAAAAATGTTTGCTTTAAATATACGATCTAAAAACTGCAGGGTGCAACAAAGTCCGGAGAAAGTGTCGTAAGACGAAGAAGATAGCGAAACCCGGGGATGAACTGACGAAAATGGATTTCCCCGGCACTTATATAAATACGGATTACTCTTTAACCCGAAAAATTCATAAATTTTTTTCCGATAAAATCGGGGCGCTTATCAGGGCTTAACCCTGTTGCGTAACTATCTATTAATAAATATTTTAAATAGTCAAGACGGTTTGTTTTGAGAACTGTTTATGAATAACTGGGGTTAAAGAAGAAAAGGCCTGATCATTTCTGACCAGGCCTATCTATCCAACAAATACCAACAACCCTAGGATGCAGGTACAAGGACATTATCTATAACATGGATCACGCCGTTAGTGGCAAGGCCATTTACTGATGTGATCGAAGCTTCATTGCCAGAGCCATCGGTGATCGTTCCGTTAGCGGCATCGATGGTGATATCTCCGTTAAGGGTACTTACAGCTCCTGATTCAAGATCTGGCGAGAATACCCGTGGACTGGCAATCACATGGTGCTGTAAAACAGCGGTCAGCGTAGCCAGGTCGATGTCATCAACAGAAGCAACTCCAAGAGCATCATTGAGCGCCTCAAAAGCAGCATCTGTCGGTGCAAATACTGTAAAATCACCGCTTCCGCTCAGGGCAGCTACCAGATCAGGATCCTCACCGGATGTTCTGGAAAGAGCCGCTACCAGTTGTGTGAATTCATCAGGATCGAAACTCTGTGCAAATTCAACTACATTGGCCGAGGCGGGCAGGAGGGTACGGTCAATTACATGAGCAACACCATTGGAGCCTGCAATATCCGTGGCGGTAACCTGTGTGCTTCCATTGATGAAGACACCAGCATCACCCCCTTTATTGGTGAGATAGAAATCGCCTCCAAGCGTAGTTACTGCCGCAGCACCGGTAGTGGTGACAGGCAGGTCAGCAGCATTCACAGTACCATCGATCACATGGTATTTCAAAACAGTGCTGAGCGTAGCACCATCAGGAAGCTCAGTTATGCCGGCATCCTCGAAGGCAGCATTGGTAGGAGCAAAGAGAGTGAGCCCCTGATTGCCAGGACCGTTTGAGAGAAGAACCGAAAGGATATCTTCATCAGCAGCCAGGACTGCAGCGATTAGAGTGCTGAAGTCTTTATTGAAATAGGCAGGTGCCACGATGGTTCCTACGATAGGAAGAACTGAAGGTGGTACCATTACATTTTTCACAATGTGAACTATGCCATTGCTTGCTTCTACATCAGCGGTAAGGACTTTCGCATTGCTGATGAATACACCGTCATCGTTCACGGCGATCGAAATCTCTTCTTCTGAAAAAGCGGTGGCAGTTTGCCCATCACTTAAATCCGTAGAAAGAATTGCGGCCGATGCGATCACATGATATTCGAGGATCGTACGTACCACTGACTCAGGGATATCGTCAAGACTGGACTGGCCTATAGCTGACAGCAAGCCCTCAAAAGCCTCATTGGTCGGGGCAAATACTGTATAGGTACCGTCAGCGCTCAGGGCATCTACCAGATCCGGGAACAGTGAAAGTGCTGTAACCAGCGTACTAAGGGATTCGGTAGCCGAGGCGATCTCCACGATATTATCCTTAGGAAGTTCAAATCCCTCAGGCAGGATTACTTCGTCAACGATATGAACAACCCCATTGGTAGCTTCTACGTCGGCCGTGATGACCGTAGCTGAACCATTAAGTGTTACAGAACCACCAGACACCACCACATCAATAGATGTACCACTGAGAAGTGGGCTGACACTTCCTGTACTGAGATCCGTAGACAATACCTTGCCATTCACCACATGGTACTGAAGGACTTCGGCCAGCACATCCGGATTGTCAAGCAAAGTTTGGAGCACACCTTCCGGCAGATTGCTGAAGGCTTCGTTGGTAGGAGCAAAAACAGTGAATGGACCGGTACCCTGAAGAGTAGAGGTCAGGTCGGCAGCTATTACTGCATCAACAAGCGTACTAAGACTGGATGAAGATTGGGCAAGCTCAACAATATCTTGTGTCGGTGCTGGCGTCATATCGTCATCATCATCATCATTGCACCCTGTAAATGACAGGGAGAAGGCTACCAGAGCTGATAAAATTATCAGCGAGCTTAATTTACTTTTAATTGTTTTCATAATTTTTTGTTTTTAGGTTTATGTTGGACATTTGTTTTGAGAAAACAGGTGATAGACATTTTATAAACCTATTTAGCTAAATATTGTTTAAAAAAAATTAAAAAAAATTAAACAAAATTTTTTCTGGTCAATATTTTTACATGAGCAGGACAGCGAATTTGGATATTCGGGAGGGGTAAAATAATAAAAAAACCTGCCTGTAATATTTCAACCAGCAGGTTTTTAGGCGACGGTTGAATAAAAACGATTATTCAACCATCACGGCAGAGGTTCGGCTCGCCTGGTTTCTTGTATCAAAGGTCCTAAACTTAATAGTTCCTTTAGCTTCTAAGGGGCCTTTGTATTCAGTTGAATTTTCGTCCGGTTCAGTTCCGCCGGTTGTATACCTGATGGTCATCCCGGGATAGGAAAGGTTGGCATGTATTTTATCATCGATCACTTTAACGCCCGGGAGGGGTATCCGGTAATTAAAGCCGCCATAGATGTACGCAAGTCTTGGAAACTCCCTTTGTCCGATGCTGTTCACAAAGCTATTCCAGTCTTGTTCAAGGATCGTTTTACGTTCATCCTCATTCAGGATATTCCCCCAGCGGGCCTGACCCTGCCAGGCCCGCTGGGCCATGCCTATTAATTTCGGCAGGTAGTAATATTCAAGCATATCGTTGCCCTTGATGGTTTCGCTCCAGAGTTCTGCCTGGATACCAATAATATTTTGTTTCCCTGCGTTTGTTAGTCTTTCCATTCCTTTAAAATCCCGTTCTTCGTCAAACGGAATGCCGGAAGGGCTGACGGTCATTGATTTAAACAGATCAAAGGGGATGAATTCAAAGGCTGTTCTTGTATTGACAAAGCCTCCCCAGTAAAGACCTGGTTCTTTCGGATCTTTGTTATAGGCCAGGTCGAAATAAAAGTTATTAACATTGCATAAAACCACAGGATAACCGCTATTGGCCAGCCTGTAACCCAGGTCTTGATTACCCCAAAGGCTGTTCCATACATAGGGTATCACATGATTATCAGTAAATTCTTCATTGGCATACCAGGTACCATCATTACGAAATCTCATCGCTACCTCTTCCCATCCACCAATCATCAGGTCTTTTTTATTCAGGAGTTCAACGATGCGACCGAAAAAGTAAGGCTGCAGGTTTTGTGCACCTTCGATAGAAGGATTTTTGACAAGGAATTCCTGGCAGATCGGGGATTTCTCCCAGGCGCCTCTTGGTACTTCATCACCACCGGTATGTATTGTTTTGAGAGGCACACCGGCTTCATGGTACATTTGAATAACATCATCGATTACGGTTTCATAGAAACGGTAGGCTGATTCATTACAAACACAAATAATGTTATCATTATACCACTGTGCTGATAAATATTCCGAAGCATCCTCAGGATCTGATAACAGAAACTCTTCTGCCTCTTGCGGATTACCTTCGGCCATAAGTCTTCTGTAACGTGCCTCCATAGCCTTGATGGCTGCGCGGGCATGTCCCGGCATATTGATTTCAGGAATTACTTCGATATGCCGTTCATGCGCATAACGAATAATATCCTTAAATTCTTCTCTTGTAAGGTAACCATTGCCATGGGATGTTTCGGGATCAGGAAAGGGGCCTGATCCATAGGAAGGCTGGAGATATTGCTTTTCTTCGGTAGTATGACCACGAAAACCACCTATTTCCGTTAATTCAGGTAGTTCTTCAATTTCAATACGCCAGCCCTCATCATCGGTAAGGTGAAGATGAAGTTTATTAAGTTTATAAAAAGCAATGGCGTCAATCAATTTAAGTATGGTTGATTTTTTCTGGAAATTCCGGGCCAGGTCAAGATGCAAGCCCCGGTAATTAAAAGCAGGAGCATCAGAGATCCTGCTGTTATCAAGTTGAATTTCTGATTGCGGCGTTTTGAAACTTTCAACAGGACAGCTGGCAATAAGACTCTGGATGCCATAAAACACGCCGGCAGGATCACTTCCGGTTATGTCAATACCCTGTTCGCTTATAACCAGAGTATAGGCTTCAGTACTTTTTCCTTGGATTGTTATATTTTCCGTTTTCAGGGTTATTATATTGGGTCCACCCTGATCCCCTGGCATGGTCATTGGCCTGGTAGTCATGATCTGTGACAATTGGGAAGCCAGGAGATCAGCCTCTTTATCCAGGTTTTCTGCATAATGGATCATCGCTCCTTCACCCAATACTGTCTTCCCTTCAGTCCGGGCTATTGATATAGGAGTGGGTATGACCTGATAAAGATCCTTTTCCTCCAGCAAGGTGAGTTTTTTATTCTTTTCATATCTCCATTCCGGTGTGGGAATGGGTGTTTCATCTCCCGGTGAACGATTGACCTGGTCCGGGTTATCGAAAGGTTTAATGGTGTAGTTTTCAACAGGCAGACGTCCTGTCTCTTTTCCGTCTTCATCAAAAAACACAAAATATACTCCCAGCGGAGCATCCGTTCTTTTAATCACTGCATCACTGAAATCGGCGGATATGTTGATTGACTCTCCGGGATTGAGAACAAACGAATCCCTTGGTTTCAGTGCAAACCAGTCGCCGTTTATATGTTCAATCATGGCTTCAGGACTTACTGAGCCCGGAATAGGTCTTCTGGGTGACTGGTTGAAATACATGGCCCATCCTTTGTTACGAAAGGTATAGCTGCGGCTATTGTTTTCCAGTGTGAAAACTACCCTGTGCCTCGGATCTTCTGAAATGAAATTACTTATATTTTCCCAGGATACTTTGATTTCATCTTTTCCCGGAAGATGGCCGGAAGATTGCATTTCATTCTGGCAATTCATGCTGAAGCATATTAATGAAATGGTTCCTAAAAGTAAAAAAAAATTTCTCATGTTAATCCGGATTTTAAATTTCTTGCAATTAAATAAATTTTTTTTTAACTCGCCGCCAGACTTGATTTTTATTAAGCATATCAACTATAGAATAATTTTTCTGTATTATGAGCGAACAGACCATTTCAAAAGATATTTCGCAAAAAAGGCTTCTTTCTTTGGATGCGTTGCGAGGGTTTACTATTGCCGGCATGGTAATCGTCAATGACCCGGGTTCATGGTCTCATGTATATGCCCCATTATTGCATGCGCGATGGCATGGGTTTACTTTGACAGACCTGGTTTTTCCATTTTTTCTTTTTTTGGTTGGTGTTTCTATTGCCCTCGCTTATACGAAACGGCTTAAGGCTGGTGTTCCCAGAAAGGATATTTACAAAAAAATCATTAGCCGGTCTGTCAAGATCTTTTTATTAGGATTGTTTCTGTGGTTATGGCCTGAATTCAGTTTTTCAACTTTACGGTGGGCGGGTGTGCTTCAGCGTATCGCCATTGTCTTTTTGGTTTGCGCGGTTCTTTTCCTGAACACTTCCTGGCGCCGGCAGATATGGATAGGCGCTATTATTCTCCTGGCCTACTGGGCCGTAATGGGCTTGATTCCTGTTCCAATAGATGATGTGATCCGGCAGGCACTTGAAACCGGAACCGTGATGAGTGCTCATGGACCGATAACCGTTTCCGGAATTCATCAAATCGCTGAAAGCTATATTAATGCGAACTTCCAACCCGGCGTGAACATGGCTGCTTATCTTGACCGCTTATTACTTCCCGGCCGTTTCTGGGAGGTTACCTGGGATCCTGAGGGACTTTTCAGTACGTTTCCCGCTATCGTCACCGGCATAATAGGCATGCTTATCGGTACGCTGATTGTCACTTTCAATGATATGGGCAGAAAGCTATACCTTTTGTTTTTTACAGGTTTTATGATGTTTCTGACCGGTGAAGTATGGCAGTGGTTTTTTCCTTTAAATAAGAATTTATGGTCAAGTTCATTTGTAATATACACTGGCGGATTGGCCACTATGGGACTTGCTGCCTGTATGCTGATCGTTGATGTCTGGGGTTATAAATCATGGACACGGCTGGGGAGGGTTTATGGGGCCAATGCGATAACTTCCTATGTGCTGGCCGGTATGCTTACCCTCGTTTTTTACAGTGATATCTGGTGGGGAGTATCACTAAGCCAGTCATTTATGAAGGGGATGACCAACATAGGTTTTGCTCCCAAATTCGCTTCTTTCCTGTATGCGTTGATCTACATGCTGATCATTTACATCCCGGCCTATATCCTCTATAGAAAGAAGATTTTTATCAAGGTATAGCCCCTGATCCGGGGTTTTCCTATTCATTGGAAATCGTTTCCGTAAGAACGGAAAATAATTCCCTTATTTCTGTTTTATTTCCCTCGGGATCGAGGATCCAGCAGAATTATCCATCTCATAGGTTTCCATTACTCCCACGATTGGAGCATAGTTCTATTTATGTATTCA
>CAZYDB010000076.1:0-15901 GCA_964645995.1 uncultured Roseivirgaceae bacterium | reverse complement strand
TCAAGAAATTCAGCCCCTTCAGGATCACCCTGGTAAAAGTGATCATGGATAAATCGGCTCCCCTTGACAGCGAGGTATCCCTTGATTGTGACGTTAAAAAAATAAAAAACAAATCCATTATCTTGGTAGATGACGTGTTGCATACCGGAAAGACCGTTATCCAAGGCATGAAACCTTTCCTTGCTGTCGATGTAAAAAAAATACAGACCGTTGCGTTGATCAATCGCAGCTATACGCAATTTCCCGTCACTTCCAATTTCACGGGATACCAGTTATCGACAACTTTCAATGATCATATTGAAGTTCGACTGGAGAAATCAGATTTCGGAGTTTATCTTTACTGAAAAATGCCTGCCTCAGGATCAGAAATAAAAAGGGTCACCACTCATACGCTTCAGGAGATGAAGGAGCGCAATGAAAAAATTGTAATGCTTACAGCCTATGATTTTTCTCTTGGCAAGATTATCGACAACGCCGGAATCGAGGTCATCCTGGTTGGCGATTCGGCCTCGAATGTAATGGCCGGCCACGAGACCACCTTGCCTATCACCCTCGACCAGATGATCTATCATGCAACGTCCGTGGTTCGTGCAGCCTCCCGGGCCCTCATCGTTGTAGACATTCCTTTCGGCTCTTTCCAGGGCAGTTCCTCCGAAGCCTTGAAGTCAGCTATCAGGATCATGAAGGAATCCGGTGCCCATGCCGTGAAGATGGAAGGGGGAATGGAGATCAGAGAATCCGTAAGCCGGGTTTTGTCGGCAGGCGTTCCGGTAATGGGTCATCTGGGGCTAACCCCACAATCCATCTATAAATTTGGCACGTATACGGTACGGGCAAAAGAAGAAAGGGAAGCTGATAAATTGATGGAGGATGCACAGTTGCTGGAGGATTTAGGCTGTTTTGCCTTAGTCCTTGAAAAAATACCCTCAAAGTTAGCCAGAAAAGTTGCAGAAAAACTTAAAATTCCGGTTATTGGCATAGGTGCGGGTCCATATGTCGATGGACAGGTACTGGTGATGCATGATATGTTGGGGATCAACAAGGACTTTAATCCGAGGTTCCTCAGGCGTTATGCCGATCTTCACGGGACCATAACAGAAGCCCTGCATCGTTATATTAAGGATATTAAGGACCAGGAATTTCCTGATAAAAAGGAAAGTTATTAAGAACATGCGAAAATCGTTTCTGATAATAATCGTTCTTGCCCTGATTTTTACCGGGTACCAGGTTTCTTATGGACAGAAAGTTAGTTATAATTACGACCAACAAAGATTTAATCCGTATCTAAACAGGATATCCTATTCTTTAGGTTTCGGATTTTCGGCATACCAGGGTGAGTTAAGTGGTTTTTTTGATCCTTCACTTCAGAATTATTATTTGAATCCGGCAGGAATGATCGGAGCGGCCTACCGGTTTTTTGATCATCTCAGCCTGAGAGGTGAAATCAATATTTTCAGGCTGTATTCGGAAAACGTCACCTACCAGGAAAAAAACCGGCAATTCTCGGGTATTAACTTTGATTACTCCCTCCATGCTGTGGCTGATATTTTCCCAAAAGGAAAGATTGATGGCCTTTTTTATCAATGGGATGGACATCTTTTTGGAGGCATTGGCCATGTCGTTTTCTTTCCTGCCAACAATGAGACAGGCGACCGTAAAACAGGAGTTATTTTGAATGACACTTCTTCAACAGACAATTTTTTCGAATATGCCAGGCTATCCGTCATTTACCCCGTGGGTGCAGGGGTGAAATATTATATTAATAAAAATCATTATATCTCTCTGGAAGGTATTTACAGGTTTACAAGATCCGATTTTATTGATGCTTACAAAGACTTGTCGCATAGTCAATTTGACAAATACTTTTCCCTGATGTTTAAATACACGGTTATCCTGGACACTTCACCACGCAAGACCTTTGAATATAGCAAATACATTAAAGGAAGAAAGAAAAGAATCCGTGAATAACATACTATTTTTGTATTTTTAGCGAATAGGTTTTAATATTTCAATGCATAAGAAAAAAATTTAATAATGAGCGGACAAAAAATAACAACTCAAAACGGAACAATCTCAGTACCTGATAATCCTGTCATTCCTTTCATAGAAGGGGACGGTACCGGCATTGACATCTGGCCGGCTTCGAAGTATGTTTTTGATCATGCTGTGGAGAAAGCTTATGCAGGCAAGAAGGCCATCGCCTGGAAGGAAGTATTTGCCGGCGAGAAATCCTACAAACAATCCAATTCCTGGTTGCCGGACGATACCCTTAATGCCTTCAAGGAATACCTGGTTGGCATAAAAGGGCCTTTGACTACCCCTGTTGGTGGTGGTATCAGGTCTCTTAACGTGGCTTTACGTCAGAAACTCGATCTTTTCGCATGTGTCCGGCCGGTCAAGTGGTTTAAAGGAACCCCTTCACCGGTTAAAAACCCCGGGCTGACTGACATGGTCATTTTCAGGGAAAACACAGAAGACATTTATGCCGGAATTGAATTTCAGCAGGGAACGGATGATGCAACCGGATTTTCTGAACTGTTGAAGACCAATTTCCCGGACCTTTTCCGGAAGGTAAGGTTCCCGGATACTGCAGGTTATGGCATAAAACCAGTATCTATTGAGGGAACGGAAAGGCTGGTAAGATCGGCTATTGAATACGCTATCGAAAGAAAACGCGATTCGGTTACCCTGGTCCATAAAGGGAATATCATGAAATTTACGGAAGGGGCTTTCCGTGACTGGGGATATAACCTGGCTAAAAAAGAATATGGGGCTACCGACTACCAGGGCGGTCCCTGGCAGATCATCGAAAAAGACAGTCATGAGATCATTATAAAAGACGTCATAGCCGATGCTTTCCTGCAACAGATCCTCACAAGGCCTGCAGAATACTCGGTGATCGCCACCCTGAACCTGAATGGTGATTATGTCTCTGATGCTCTGGCAGCTATTGTAGGTGGTATAGGAATTGCCCCGGGCGCCAATATAAACTACGAAACCGGCCATGCCATATTTGAAGCCACCCATGGTACCGCCCCTAAATATGCGGGGCAGGATAAAGTTAATCCGGGTTCGGTCATACTTTCAGGAGCCATGATGTTTGAATACCTTGGATGGCAGGAAGCGGCCGGCCTGATCTATAATGGTCTTGAAAAAGCGATTGCATCCAAACGTGTCACCTATGATTTCGAAAGATTGATGGAAGGAGCTACCTTACTTAAATGCTCTGAATTTGGCCGCGAGATCGTCAGTAATATGTAAACTACAAATGACTTCACTTCAGGGAAAATAAAAAAGAGGCTGTCGTAAAAACAGCCTCTTTTTTATTTTCCCTGAAACTTAATGAAGCTATTTTTAGTTAATAATAAATATGGAAGAAAAAATTTCATTGTTCCCTCTGAAAATGGTTCCCTTCCCGGGAGAAGAAATCAATCTGCATGTTTTTGAACCGAGGTATAAAGACCTTGTCAATGATGCAGCAGGAAAAACACGGCAATTTGGCATCCCTGCTTTCATTAATAAAAAAATTGATTATGGAACCCTGATGGAAATATCCGAAATAGTAAAAACCTATGATGATGGCAGAATGGACATTTCCCTCAGAGGATTGAAGGTATTCAAAATAATCGACTATCAAAACCCGGGTGAAGGGAAAAAGTATGCAGAAGGGTATGTGGAATACCTCAGTAATGAAATATCAGAAGATCCATTGATGAAAAGCACTTTCCTGGAAAAAATCGAAGAGTTCTTTATTACCATCAATGCGATCGGTCATGTGCAGGTTAAAGAGGATATTGTCAGTTATGATGTTATTCATCAGTTGGGATTACCCATGGAATCGGAATATGAACTATTAAAAATGGATAATGAAATTGAAAGACAGGAATATATCATTAATTATCTTGACAAGATCCTGCCGGCCCTGAAGCAAGCGGAAAAAGCCAGGGAAATTATTAAGATGAATGGCCATTTCCGGTATTTTGACCAGATAAATTTTTAAACAAGACATACCATACAATAATTATCCGGCCGTAATACCCGCGGCTGACTGGCAGAAGACAAACTCCTGAAGATATTCTTTCACTGATAATCGTTCTTATTCCCCCACTTTAAAAATTTCACTTTCTATTCACTAAAAAAATATGTATCATTGGACCTTACTTACCATAATTTATGAGGTTTTTACGATTCATTTCAGCAATTATACTCCTTTCGCTGGCAGCCTGTGAAGCAGACTCACCGGAGCCGGATAATGTTCTTAAACTTCGTGAACTGACCTATGAAGAAGAGACGTTGCTGAATTCATCCAATGAATTTTCCTATGACCTCTTACGCATGCTAAATCAGAAAGAGCCCGGGGAGAATGTTATTTTTTCCTCTTTCGGTATTGGTAACGGGATAGGCATGGCCTTCAACATTATACAGGAAAGACCCAAAAAAGAATTAAAAGATTTTCTGAAAATCAGCGAAGTAAGAGACATAGAAATCCATAAAGCTTATTTTCAGCTTGGAGAAATCCTTAACCTGATCGACCGGGATATACGGTTCACCAGAGCCAACAGCCTGTGGATCAATCAAACCGAAACGATTAATCCGCTGGCTAGTGATAAAATCATGGCCTATTACGATGCGGATGTGGATTATATTGATTTCAGTAATGAAAAAAGTATTAAAACAATAAACCGGTGGGTTGAAAACCGTTCTTTCGGGAAAATTCCTGAAGTGATTGGCAAAATGAATGCTTCTGATAAGTCCTACATCATCAATGCAATCCATTTCGATGTACAATGGAATATCCCTTTCCGAAAAATAAGCATGGATGATTTTAAGTTTACGACACTCAATGGGGATGCTGTTTCCTGTCATCTCATGAACTTATACTCCGGTGAGTACGCCGTCGTTGCCAATGAGCGAATTACACTTATTGATATCCCCATTGGCAAGGAACAGTTCTATCTTACGCTAATCGTTCCTGAGAATATTAACGATTTTACACCGACGATCGAATCATTAAATAGCAGGATTGTTGAAAAGCTACTTGCCAGATCCAGTAAAATTACCAATGAAGTCCTTCTTCCTGCTATCCATATTGATTCTGAAGTACGCTTAAAAAGCCTGTTCCCGCAATTGGGGCTATCCGGACCCATCGGAGTGATTGATCACTTTTATTCGATGCCGAACCTGTTTATCTCGGATTTTATTCATAAAACGAGCTTTTCGATTGACGATCCCTATAAGCCCGAAATAGAATCTCCGGAGCCGGGCCGGTTTCACTTTTCCTCCGCAAACCCTCTGATCATCGACCGGCCTTTCATTTTTCTTGTGCGGGAAAAATTTACGGGGGCCGTGATCTTTACAGGAAAGATGGTCAAACCTGAATTATGATCCTCACCAGGAGCCAGGGATGCTTATTTATTGACAAAAAAATTGTTTTTAATTTTTAATGTAATCAAAAAAATAAGAATTTTATCTTTTCAATAAATGAACAAGTAGGATTTTTTTAAAAAAATAATAATGAACGAAAGAGTATATATTTTTGACACGACCCTGCGAGATGGAGAACAGGTTCCGGGATGCCAGTTGAATACTAAGGAAAAGATTGAAATAGCCATTGCACTTGAGGAATTGGGTGTGGATGTGCTGGAAGCAGGTTTTCCCGTATCGAGTCCCGGTGACTTCAATTCAGTTGTTGAGATCTCGAAGGCCATCAGCGAACCTATTATCTGCGGTCTCACGAGAGCAATAGAAAAGGATATAGATGCTGCAGCGGAAGCCCTTCATCACGCCAAAAGGAAACGAATTCATACAGGAATTGGTGCCTCTGACCTGCATATATATACAAAATTAAAGAGTACCAGGGATAAAGTACTGGAACAGGGTATAGCAGCAGTTAAATATGCAAAAAAGAAAGTTGAAGATGTCCAGTTCTATGCTGAAGATGCCGGCCGTGCCAATCTTGAATTTCTTTGCACCTTGATTGAGATGGTCATTGATGCAGGAGCTACCGTGGTCAATATTCCGGATACAACCGGTTATAACCTGCCATGGGTTTTTGGAGAAAAGATCAAATACATTATGGAACAGGTCCCTAACATTCATAAGGTAACAATTGCGATCCATTGTCATAATGACCTCGGGCTGGCGACTTCCAATACCATTGCAGGCCTGGTAAACGGAGCCCGACAGGCAGAAGTCACCATGAATGGTGTTGGAGAACGGGCAGGCAATACTTCTCTGGAAGAGACTGTTATGATCCTATACAGTCATAAACAGCATCTGGGCCTTGAAACGAATATCAGAACCGAGAAATTATGCCCTACAAGTGATTTGGTTTCACACCTGATGAAAATGCCGGTGCAGGCCAATAAAGCTATTGTCGGCAGAAATGCTTTCGCCCACTCATCCGGCATCCATCAGGATGGCTTCCTGAAGAACCGGGAAAATTATGAGGTGATCGATCCCTTAGCTGTCGGGGCTAACCCAGCCAGCATTGTACTAACCGCCAGAAGTGGAAAACATGCCCTGCTGCACAGGCTTGAAAGACTTGGATACACTTTTGAAAAAGAAGAGCTGATGATCATCTACGACAAGTTCATTCAGGTAGCCGATGAAAAGAAAAAGATCGAAGATGAAGATCTTATACAAATAATTAAGGAGGCAGAACCCTTATTGAAAAAATAATACCTGACATTAAATTAATAAAAGGCACTGGTTCGCAAAATCAGTGCCTTTTTTTTATCTTGTGGTAAAAGATTCAGATAATGAAAATTCTTAGTGCCGAAGAAACCAGAAAGGCGGATGCCTTCACGATCGAAAATGAACCCGTAAAATCCATTGACCTGATGGAGCGGGCTGCCAAAGCATTTGTTAAGATATTCATAAAAAAGTACTCCCCCGCCCATCCGGTTCTTGTAGTCTGCGGTACAGGCAATAATGGTGGAGATGGAATGGCTGTATCCAGGATCCTTATAAAAAAGGGATATAAGGTAGGCACCGTAGCGTTGAATTATAAAAAAGGAAAAGGATCGGATGACTTCATAACAAATAATAAAAGGCTGTCAAAACTCATCAAGATCAAAGCTATCAAACGTTCTGATGATATGCCGCCTATTTCACCGGATCATGTCGTTATCGATGCTATCTTCGGGTCAGGCTTGTCCCGGCCGGTAGAGGGGCTTTATGCCGAAATAATCGGGATAATTAATCAATCTTCATCCCGGATCGTTTCAATCGACATCGCTTCCGGCCTCTTTGCCGATCAACCGGTCACAGAGGGTGCCATAATCGAACCTGAGCTGACAATCACCTTTCAGATGCCTAAGGTTGCCTTTTTTATTCCTGAAAATGAAAAATATACCGGACAATTTATAGTTGCCGATATCGGTTTGGATAAAAATTTCATAAATGCGTGTGAAGATTCCAATTTTTTCACCGATAAGGAAGCCCTTACCGGGAAAATGCTTTCAAGAAATGCTTTTTCGCATAAAGGTAATTTTGGCAAGGCGTTATTGATTTCCGGAGGAAAGGGCAAGATGGGTGCAGCGGTACTTGGTGCCCGCGCATGCCTGAGATCGGGTGCCGGGCTGGTCACTGTCCATGTACCGGCCTGCGGCTATGAGATCATCCAGTCCGCCATACCGGAGGCCATGGCATCAGTTGATCAAAATATGGATTGTATTACGGATGTACCCGGCATAGAATCCTATGATGCAGTAGGGGCCGGTCCGGGCCTGGGACTGGGACAGGAAACAGTAGCAATGATCAAAAAACTTATTGAAAATTATGACGGACCCATAGTTTTTGATGCCGATGCATTGAATATTTTCGGAAAAAATAAAAGTTTACTCCGGAAGCTCCCTCCAAAAAGCATTTTAACACCCCATCTCAAAGAATTCGAAAGGATGGCCGGCAGTTGTAATACCCATTTTGATAGATTGGAAAAACAAAAAGCGTTCTCAAAAAAACATAATGTTATCGTTGTTCTGAAAGGCGCCTATACGGCCGTGACTAACACCGAAGGACAAACTTTTTTTAATTCCACCGGTAATCCGGGCATGGCTACAGGAGGTAGCGGTGATGTATTAACGGGAATGATCTCAGGGCTTCTTGCCCAGGCCTATTCACCGGAAGATGCAGCCTTGCTGGGCGTCTTTATCCATGGATTGGCTGGTGATCTGGCAGCGAAAAAAACCGGACAGGAGGGGATGATCGCCGGCGATATCATTAATAAGATCCCTGAAGCTACTAAAAAATGTAAAAAATATTTTCTGTAAATATTGATAATTTATCTATATTTTATTATATTACAATAAAGTTATAAAACAATTAGAAGGGTTTATGCGTATATTGAGTGAAGGTTTGAACGAAAGAGAATTTGTTTTATTGTATAATAAACTGGAATAAAAATTGCTTGGCTTTTAAATATTAATCTTAATTCTTATTTTTGGAAGAGCCTATGAAACATTCTTTACTATTGATTCTTACATATTTTTTAACCATTGGGATCTCACTTGCACAAAGTGAGTATACCGGTGACAATAGTATGGAGTTGCCCTATTTCCAGAATGATAAAATGATCTTGAAAAACAAGATTGAGATCTACCCCAATCCGGCTGTTGAAAATATTTTTATTCGTATTGAAAACTCAGAACTTGAAAAAGTAGATTTTGAGTTATTCAACATTATTGGGAATTCTCTGGATATTAAACCTGAAGAAATATCGAAAAACAATTACAGGATCAGTGTAGATGAGTTTCCACCTGGTTATTATCTACTATATATAAAAGATCCCATCACAAGATTCAACCAGGCCATCAAATTCCACAAGGTCAAATAATAAGCCTGTCAGAACTCGGCATTTCCCGGTGTTCTGGGGAAAGGTATTACATCCCTGATATTATTCATACCTGTGATAAACTGCAAAAACCTTTCAAATCCAAGGCCAAAGCCGCTATGAGGAGCCGTTCCGAATTTTCTTGTTTCAAGATACCACCATAATCCTTTATCACTGACTTCCATCTCCTTCATCCTTTGGACCAGTTTATCCAACCGTTCTTCACGCTGAGAGCCTCCAACGATTTCGCCGATACCGGGAAATAATACATCCATGGCCCTTACTGTTTTATTGTCGTCGTTCTGCCGCATATAGAATGCCTTGATATCCTTCGGGTAGTCTGTGAGGATCACGGGTTTCCTGAAGTGTTTCTCAACAAGGTAACGTTCGTGTTCCGACTGAAGGTCGGTGCCCCAGTTATCAACCGGATACTGGAACCTGCCTTTCTTATTAGGTTTTGACCGGATGAGGATATCGATCGCTTCAGTATAGGTTATCCGGATAAAAGTATTCTCAATCACGAATTGCAACCTTTCAATCAGCGTTAAGTCACTTCTTTCTTCTTTTTTCTTCATCTGCTCTTCATCGGCAGCCCGTTTATCAAGAAATTCAAGATCTTCGAGACAATGATCCAGGGCATAAGCGATCAGATATTTAAGGAATTCCTCTGCCAGGTCCATATTATCTTTAAGATCATAGAAAGCCATCTCAGGTTCGATCATCCAGAATTCGGCCAGATGCCTCGTGGTATTGGAATTTTCGGCACGGAAGGTAGGCCCAAAAGTATATACTTCGGAGAGAGCGAGGGCGCCCAATTCGGCTTCCAGTTGTCCGGATACGGTGAGGTTGGTCTCCCTACCAAAAAAGTCTTTTGTGAAATCAATATGTCCATCATCATTCAATGGCGGGTGCTTGGGATTCAGGGCGGACACCCTGAACATCTCGCCGGCTCCTTCAGCATCAGAAGTGGTGATAATGGGTGTATGCACATTGAGAAATCCTTTATCATTAAAAAAGCGATGAACCGCAAAGATCATGGCATGCCTTATCCGGTATATCGCTCCGAAGGTATTGGTGCGGGGACGTAGATGCGCTATCTCCCGTAGAAGTTCCAGTGAATGTTTCTTTGGCTGGAGCGGGTATTCTTCCGGGTCGGCCTTCCCCAGCACCTCAATATTTTCCGCTTTCAGCTCAACTTTTTGCCCTTTGCCGAAGGATTCCACGATTTCGCCGCTCACGGAGAGGCAGGCGCCGGTTGTGATGTGCCGGAGGATCTCTTCTCCAAAATGTTCCGGCTCAGCAACAATCTGTAAACTGCTCATACCGGAACCATCATTAAGGGTGATGAAAACGACATTTTTACTCTCTCTCTTGGTCCTCACCCATCCTTTAACCAGTACTCGTTCGGAAACAGAGACTTCTGCCAGAATGTGCTTAATTTTTTTCCTCGTAAGATCCATTTGAATAAATTAAAATTCAATAATTCCACCTCTGATAAATTGTATCCGGGCATCGAATATTCAGGCAATTCCATAATCAGATTATGGTCCGCAAAGCAACGATAAATTGAGGTTTTTTTCAATGTTTTTGCAGAAATATTATATCTTTAGGAGACATTCAATAATCCTGATTGTTTAGTTTTGCAAATATATTTTAAATATGCAGAAGCTTGGGTTAATTCAAACGTTGACACAGAAACTGTCTCCGCAACAGATACAGTTCATTAAGCTTTTGCAGATCCCCACCGCCGAGCTCGACACCCGCATAGAAGAAGAACTGGAAGACAATCCCGCCCTGGAAGAAGGTCCTGAGGAGCCGGAAACTGATGCCGGAGATGAATTGGACCTTGAAGATAATACCAGTACCACCGACGAGGAAATGTCCATGGAAGATTACCTTTCCGATGATTATACAGGATATAAAATGCAGGGCGATGGCGGTGGATCTGATGACGATGATAAGACGATGCCCATTGCCAGCGACCGGACCCTGACCGATACACTCCAGGACCAGCTTGGTTTTCTGCGCCTTGACGAAAGGCAACGCAAAATAGGCGAGCAACTCATTGGCAGTATTGAAAATGATGGCTATATCCGCCGTGATATGGAATCCATTCTAAACGACCTGGCCTTCTCGCAGAATATCGATACCGATATTGATGAACTTGAGGAAATACTTTATAAAATACAGGATTTCGATCCACCGGGTATAGCGGCAAGAAACCTGAAGGAATGCCTTCTCATCCAACTCAGAAGAAATGATGACATCAATTCGCACCGGGATCTGGCCATAAGGATTCTGGAAGATTGTTATGATGATTTCACAAAAAAACACTATGACAAGATCATTAAAAAACTTAATATCGAAGAAGAAGCCCTCAAGGAAGCCATTCATATCATTACCAAACTGAATCCTAAACCGGGGAGCAGTTCTGAAGGTGTAGTAAAGACGCAATATCTTA
The DNA here is from genome assembly GCA_964645995.1 of uncultured Roseivirgaceae bacterium. Lineage (GTDB taxonomy): Bacteria > Bacteroidota > Bacteroidia > Cytophagales > Cyclobacteriaceae > JAGTVG01. The sequence goes on along the minus strand of CAZYDB010000076.1, from coordinate 4,607 downwards.
TCCCTGATTTTATCTTGACGAATAATAACGGGAAACTGGAACTCACTTTAAATTCCAGGAATGCTCCTGAACTTAAGATCAGCCGCTCCTATGCTGATATGATCGATACTTATGATAAAAGTAAAAAGAAAGATAAAAAACTGAAAGAGACGGTAAGTTTTATCAAACAAAAACTGGATTCAGCCAAATGGTTTATCGATGCCATTAAACAAAGGCAATATACGCTTCTTAATACGATGGAAGCTATCATTGACTTTCAATATGATTTTTTTCTCACCGGTGATGAGTCTAAACTGAGGCCCATGATATTAAAAGATATCGCCACCCGTATCAACATGGACATATCCACCGTATCGAGAGTAGCCAACAGCAAGTCAATTCAGACTGAATTTGGCATTTTTCCGCTCAAGTATTTCTTCTCAGAAGGAATAAGTACTGATTCAGGTGAAGATGTAAGCAGCCGTGAAGTTAAACAGACATTGAAAAACATGATCGAGCATGAAGATAAGGCCAAGCCCTTATCCGACGACAAACTGGAAAAATTACTAAAGGCAAAAGGATATAATATCGCCAGGCGCACGGTAGCTAAATACAGGGAACAATTAAATATCCCAGTTGCCAGATTGAGAAAAGAATTATAGTGAACCGGACCCAGGCCAAAATCATCTCCTATCTCTTTCATCCGTTGATCATGCCAACGCTGTTGTTTTATGTAATCATGCAATTCGTACCCGAGGCACTACAACCGATGTCGGGAAAGATCATGTTATACATATTGCTGTTGATATTTATAACCACATTTATTATCCCGCTGTTCAGCATACTCGGATTAAAGACCACTTCAACTATAAGCAGCTTAAATTTAGATGATCGCAAGGAACGCGTAATGCCTTTTGCTTTTATAACAATCTTTTATGGTCTTACGACCTATCTTTTTCATATCAAGATCGAAGTAAACAATTTTTTATTATCCATTTTTATTGGAACGACCCTTATTGTCGGCCTCCTAACCATTATTTCTGTCTTCTTTAAGATCAGCGTTCATGCAGCAGGTTCAGGGTGTATGATCGGTTCCTTGCTTGCCCTGATCTACCTGTTCCCCGGTTATTCCCTAGTCTGGCCCCTGAGTCTTATAATATTGATTTCCGGCATGATCCTCTCCTCCAGACTAGCCCTGAATGCTCATAAAGAAAAGGAAGTATATTCGGGATTGATTCTTGGAATTATTATCTGCTTTCTGAGCATTTATTTTCTTTCATGACCAGGAAAAAGCAACTATCAGTTTTCAGAGAATTTAGAAAAGGTCCAGGGAAATACCGAAACTTATCTGCCGGGCTTCAGTGCCGAGGGGCCCCTTTTCAACTTCAAAAAGTGGTAAAATGTTGTAATTGAAGAATACGCCAATATTGCCATAACCAACCCTTCCTGCAGCGATGGCCCGGAAACGGTTGAGATCATATCTTTCCTTTTGTTTGGTGATCTTATTTTCGCCGTCCTGGTCATATTTGAATTTTGTATTGGAATCAATCAGGATGCCCCCTTTTACCCCCAGACTCACTTTAAAAGACCTTTTGGGGAAATCATGGTTTGTACGGTAAGTTAGTTCGAGCGGAATTTCAAGATAGGAGGTTTTAAGCTGGGATTTTTTGATGCTCCCATCGATTATGGAATCCAGCCCGATCAGGGTGGTTTCATACCCTGTTCCGGTTCCCTGTGATATAATCGTTATATTATCGTTAAATGAATACTGCTCGGCCGTTATGGCGAGACCGGGATGCACTGAAAAGTTGGATTGTCCCAGATTAAAACCATATTTATAATAACCTGAAAACACATTGGTTCCCAAGAATTTGGTTTTCATTTCTTCAGGGAAATCCGGCACCTGTATGAATCCAAACTCTATACCTAATTGACCGGGTATATCCGGCCGGGCCCCTTCAAGCGATTTTTTTCCTCCATCCGCACTGTTCTGGGCCCATCCATCCACGGAGGCTGATAATACCATAATCGATAAAAAGGAAACGAACAACTTTTTTCTCAACATAAGCACCATTCTTTATAAGGCGGTAAAGATACTACATTTTAACCCGAAAAATTCATTAAATTTTTTCCCAATTCGACCTTTTAACCATATTTTATTAAATTCCCGAATCCCCATTGCCTGGGCATAGCGCTTTTAAGCTGCTTTTCATACCCATAGTGTAAATAAACAGGATGCTTCCGTAATATTCCCTGGGAAAATTAGTTTTCCCAATTGAATAGTTTGATTTTAGAAATTTACTGCTTTCTATCCAATGTAAAATCCCGGGATGAAAAATCAAGAGGAACAATCACTTTTAAAAAGACAGATAAAGTATTATTTTTGCGCTGGTCAAATAATCCATTACAAATATTCATATTTAGGCGAATGTTTGAAAAGGCAGACCAGGCCGAATAGCTCAAATGAATAGGGCATCCCGACCACATGAAACAGGACCTGTAGCATAACTGGATAGTGCACCTGACTACGGATCAGGAGGTTGGGGGTTCGAATCCCTCCAGGTTCACAAAAAGACAAAAGCCTGTCACGATTGTGATGGGCTTTTTTTTTCAGGCCGGGAAGGTTAGGGGTTTGATTCAGTGATTCCCCGGTCGTTGGCGGGAAGTTGGAATTCAGGGATAGGGAGTGATCGCGCTATCATATGCCTTCCTCTTTCAAGGTAATACAGCTCATTCCTTATTCTGTTTGTCATTCCATTCAGGTGCTCCATTGAGTTCCTCTTGCAGCCTTGCCCTGATTTCTTTTTCCTTCGGCGAGAGATCTTCTTCTGGTAAGGGCGTTTTTTCATCCGGATCAAACCTGATATCAAAAAGCTGTCCGTTATCATATAATTTATAATCTATGGTCTGAACAAAGCGCCCGGGGGAGAATCTTCCCCAATGCGGATCATAATGAACAAAGACGGTTTTTCTTTCTACAAAGGGGCCATCATTCAAAAGACCCAGGAAACTTATTCCGTCATGGGGCATTTCCACCCGGGCCAGATCAGCAAAAGTCGCAAAAAAGTCACTGAATTCGATCAGCCGGTCATACACGCGGCCGGGCTCCTTCATTTTGTTCCAGTGAATAATCAAGGGTACATGGACGCCACTTGACAGGGTGCTGCCCTTACCCCCCCGGACCGGTCCATTGACAGTCTGTGTAGTTATATGGACATCCGTGCCGTTATCAGCAGTAAATATCAATATCGTATTTTCACCAATTCCCAATTCGTTCACCTTATCAGCAATTCTGCCGACAATCTTATCCGTGTAAAGCATCATATCCCGGAAATAAGCTGTGTCTTTCCTGTGGCGCAATTCTACGTCCTGCCAGTCTCTTGAATCTGGTGTCGGGACGAAAGGCTCATGTACCAGCACCATAGGATAATAAATAAAAAAACTGGTATCCCGATAGGTCTCCATAAAATCCAGGACAAAATCCACAAAGATATCCGGACCGTAATCGTCGATTGTTGTCTCGAGTATCTTTCCGTCCTGCTCGATCATTGGGGCCGCATACCGCTCCCCTTCCTTCCTTTCATGGGTTAACTGCCACAGGCAATAGGTGTCAAATCCAAAATGAAAAGGCCGGTCCGGATCGTTCCAGTCAGGGATCTGGTCTTTGTGGTTCACACCATTAAGCTGCCACTTGCCTGCAATGCCCGTCACATATCCTGCATCTTTCATAAGATGGCCAAAGGTTTGCTGTCCGTTCTTTAAATGTCCGAAGTATTCATAGTTCCGGTAATTCCTCACCCCCGTCATCATCTTTACCCTCGATGGGGTACATAAAGGCTGTGAGATGCATTGGGAGAACCGGATACCACCTTCCGCCAGACTATCCAGCCTGGGTGTCTGGTAGGACAGGCTGCCATTACTGCCCAGGCATTCATAACCCATATCATCGGCCATGATCAGGATAATATTGGGTCTGGAAGGGATATCTGTAATTTCTTCCGGTGGTGAGCAAGATACGGCAAGCAGGCAAGGAATGAATACGATTATCTGCCAGTGAGACAAGGGCACTCCATACAGTTGTTGAATCCCGGTGAAATAATTGAGAACAGTTTTCTGCAGGTCCATAAAAAATACAAATTATAGTAAAACAAAAGATAAAAAGTGATCGATAGCAAGTCTACACCTTTAACCTGATCTTTACCTTTTCCAGTAACCAGGTGATCTGAATGATCAGTAAGGCGAAGAGAAGCGACTTGAATATGCCAACATATCCATCACGCAAATACATGGGAAGCCGGATCCCTATCAAGGCCATGATCGGATAATACAAATACGGAACCAGATAACAGGTCAGCGTACTTCTGCCGGCAGGTCCGATAATGGCGGCCCAGCGAGTAGATTTATAGATATCGGCAATCACAAAAAGAAAGCCGTAGAGGCCATAGCTTATCCCGGCACAAATGGCTGTCCAGGAAGGCGTGGCACCGATCTTGGAAATGCCCCAGTAAGGCCTGACCAATAAACCATAGGCGATAAAAATAACAGCCAGAACCATGAGTACCCAGAAAAAAGCCCAGCGGTTATTCTGGTTTTTCTGGTTTAGATATAAAACAGAAGCAAAAACACCG
>CAZYDB010000075.1:0-16041 GCA_964645995.1 uncultured Roseivirgaceae bacterium | reverse complement strand
GATCATCAGCGCCAACCCCTGCGGCCAGGGTGACATCCTCAAAGGACAGATCACCCCTGTTCAGATACAGCTTATTGGCCACCATTCCACCACTGAAATAAATATCCATCAAGCCATCGAGGTTAAAATCTCCGATACCTACTCCTGCCCCGTTGTAGATATACTCATCCGATAGAATATTGAAATACTCATCTTCACTGATCGCATTATTAAAAGTAATGCCAGTTTCCGATGAGGGTTTTATAATGAAAAGCTCATCTTTCTCCTCCGAACAACCTTGTACTATCAGAAAGACAACGGATAAAAACACATAAGGGGTAAAGGAAGAATACCACTTATATGTACTTCCGCTGAGTTTTTCTCTGTAAGGCATGGGCGCTTTTTCTGTTTTATCCGTTTCCTATGACATTATTAACCCCATACACCTGTCAAACCCCTAACTCCAATTAAAAATTCGTTAAAATAAAATTGTTGCGGGGATCAGGTTCCAGTGATCATTGGCAGCGGGAAACATTGTCAGTTTTTTTGTTCTGACAGGGCATGTCTGAAACTATCGGTTGTAATGGTACGTGTATTGTATTCCTGTAAATAATCCCTCAATTCCTGGTCCTCAGGATAGGCATCATTATCGCCATAGGGATAAGAGGGCATACCATGATACGGCAGGGGCGCCACCGTTTGCCCGGTGGCTGTATTCAGGTCCCCGTCTTTAACCCAGCCCACACTGTATAGCAGGAAATCCCTTACCCATCCTTCAGGTGTTTTAGGCAGGTGACCTGCTTCAAACATAACCGATACTTCGTCGCCTGCATTCATGATAATATATTGATTATCAGATTCCTGCAACAATTCCATCACATCACCGAACCTTGTATAATTACCTGTCAGGTCGCGCCATTTCTGTCCGGTTGTTTCTATCCGGTTATAATCGAACCAATGGGGTCCATACCTGCCTCCTTTTCTGAATAAAGCAGAAAAACCGCGATACCGGAGATTGGCGGAGGATAGCTTCAATGGAAAAGACTGTACATCCGGATCTTCCACCTGGTAGCCGAAATAGATATGATCCCAGTAAATTTCCATATTAGTAAGTATCCTTACCTTCCGTTGCTCCGAAAGGAACCTGTCTTCCAGGTCGACAACCACTGTTTTATCTTTTCCCATCGGGAAACCAATATTATCGATAACGGTCACCCATTCACAATTTTCATCAAGGACCTGCAGATAGGGCTGTATCGACATCATATCAGATGATTGAGCAATAGCTACATTGATGCTGGCATCGGTAGGAAATATCCAGCCTTTCATAAATAAATGCAAACCGGCATCATCAGTATTATCTTCAAGGGTAAGTATTAATTCATGCATCTCAGTGACCCCCTGATATTTTTCTTTTTTGAAACCGGTGACATAGCGGTCATCCTTTTCAGAAAGAAAGGGCAAGAGGTCTTTATTCTCTCCGTCTCTGGCACGTAATGGCAGTATTTCCTCTTTAATTGTGTAAATATGTTTATCAGGAAAGGGAGGCCCCGCAAATTTCTCATCGACCTGGATAGTCTGATCAGCAGGATGATCGACAGCGATCAATTGTAATTGATCGAAATAGATCGTTTCCCAGAGTTCTGCCGTGATCCGCAAATCATATTGGCCATCTTTTTCCTTCATTATCCTGCCCGGTATTTTTAGGTATTCCCGGGAAGCATCGGCGAAGGCATAGGCTGTTTCACCACCCATGATTCCAAGCGGCATCCCCAGGGCACTTCTCCACATCATGTCCTTGACAAAAACATATTTTTCACCATCCCAGGTGTATAAAAAGGGACATGAGCCTTTAAGTTCCTGCTCCTCAATCAGATCCTGGTCACTTCTGGGTGTGAAGATATTCTGAGGCACACCATTGGTCCATAAGATCCTGACCACATCAGCCTGGGCCCTGGGGCCTAATCCAAAATGTACATTAGGGTCGGTCACCACCTTCATCTGATAAAGATCGCCCGACCTGACCTCCACTTTAGAGCCGATTCCATAATGATTGTTTTTACTGCTTCCTGCCCTTAATCCCACCAGTTGTATTTTAAGGTAATGGTTCGCATTACCTCCATCATTACGCAATAACCGGATACTGCCGTCTTTACAGGCAAGGTACAAGTCCAGGTCACCATCCTCGTTGAAATCAGCGATTTCTATCTGGCTGATATCAGGCAGTTCACCGGGTAATAAGCCGGATTCGTCTTCAAACTTAGCCCATCCGTCATTATGGATCAGCACCAGGCTTCTTCCTTCATTGTTACCCTTGCTGCCTGCAACCACCAGATCAAGGGCGCCATCGTTATCGAAATCCAGAAAGGCTGCATCTTCAGGTTCAATACCCTTCGTATAGAGATTAATATTTTCTGATTGACCATCTCTCTCAAAGGTTCCATCCCTTTTATTGGAAAGCAAAACATGGCCGCTATTATCTTTCCCCAAGAGGAATACATCCAGATATCCATCATTATTATAATCACCGGTTGTTACGGCTTTCACCAAGGCATCACTACCGAGGCCTGAATTGACCACCTGAAAGTTTCCTTCTCTCATGTTCGAATAATGCCGGGAAGGTGCATTTTCATTGATTACGATCAGGTCAATATCACCATCATCATCAAAATCGCCAAAGGCCGCATCGATGGTTTCCACCTCCTCCCCGGCAAGGTTCATGGCAGCACCTGTTTCCGTAAAAGTGCCGTCAGCATTATTTCTGAAAACCAGGTTTCTCCCTCGGCGGCCAATAAACAGGTCGAGGTCGCCGTCATGGTCGAGATCAACAAATTCAGCCACATTGCCACCAGTAATATCCTCCAGTCCGGAGCCGGCCGTTATATCTTCAAAATTACCTTCACCATCATTCTTATAGAGGATATAGCCCTCATCGGTGATAATAAAGAGATCCAGATAACCGTCATTATCATAGTCCGCGATCGCAGAAGCTGATTCCCGGGCGCTATGTTCAATCCCGGATCCCACCGCTATATTACTATAGGATCCCATTTCATTTTGAAAGAGATTTTGGCGCTGAACGGAGCTGTTCGAGTTGTTTTCACCGGCATACAGGTCCTGGTCACCATCTCTGTCGAAATCAAAAAGTGCGATAATCACTGATCTGCCGGTCGTTATATCATGATCCTTATCCTCGTTGATCACCAGACCTACGGTAGCCGTGACATCATTAAACCGGATGGCTTCCAGGATAGATTCTCCCTCCTGAATATAGGTGGACATCGCATTCCCCACGGTAATGACCGGGAAACCTATCAGTTCCCCTCCCGGACCTTTAAGTTCAAGGATACCTGCCTGGTAGGGAGAAGAAACTTTCAGAAAATTATGAAAGATCCTTACTGCTGTCAGGGCCGATTCACCATCTCCGGCACGCAGCGATTTGATGGCATTATCATAAAAATTATCGGCTTCTTCAGGAAAAACCGGGAATAATTGCCGGATCCTCTCGAGGTGTTCCAGCGCCGCATCCAGCTTATCATTTCTGATCAGTACTTCAATAAGATTAAGCGTAGGAACAATATTTTCAGGAACCAGGTCAACAACTTTTTGAAGGTACTCCTCCCGCCGGCGAAGAGATTCGGAGTCACTCTGCTTACCATAAAATTCCGCCAGGCTGTAAAGGGATTTGATATGTTCAGGTGCGGATTTTATAATATTCAGGAGTTCCTGTAAAGAATTATCCATTTGTCCGCTTACCTCATATACTTTAGCAAGGATGAGCCGCACCTCAGGATTCTCAGGAGCTATTTCGATCGCCTTTTTCAGTTGTTCGATAGCGTCTTCATGTCTTCCCATCCTCAAATAAACCAGGCCAAGGTTGGCAAAACCCATAGATTCATCAGGTGCGAGTGTTGTTAACTTCAGGAACTCCACCTCAGCCTCATTCAGTTTGTTTTCCTCCAGGTAGGCTAATCCCAAGGTGCGGCTGGTCAGGATTTCCCGGTAGGTCTCCTCATCCGTTTTTTTCTTCTCTTTACAGCCTTCGAAGGCAATAAGTATTGCCGACAAAAGCAATATGATGATTTTTATTCTCTTCATGTTCCCCAAAAAATGATTCCCTGCCAGATTTTTATGAGTTAGTTGGTCTCTCTCAAAATTAATTATTTCAAGATCAAAGTTATACTATACAGGAGAATATTTATTCAATCCTGATATAAACGGAATTCCTGGTTTTAGACCACCCCGGTTTTGTTTTCAGGGTTTTCAGCCCGTTTTAAAACAATAAATTTGTATAAATGCCCGTATTTATATTAAATTGTCGCTTCATAAATCCAAAACCAAACAAATAATAGAATTAATGAAGAGGTTAATCCTGCTATTTTTCATACTAATCCCTTTATCATCCATAGCCCAGGATAAAAAAGTATTGTATGAGATGGTTAAACTTGACCGTAAGGTGAACAGCCGCTATCATGATGCTGCGCCCATTGTTTCTCCTGATGGTAACACCCTGTATTTTTTCATCGCCAATCATCCTGAAAATAATTTCGGAACCGACAACAGCCAGGATATATGGTATACGGAAAAAGATGAACACGGCGAGTGGAAGGAGGCGGTCCATATGCCCGCGCCATTAAACACACACCGGTTCAACCAGGTATTAAGTGTGATGAGCGGCGGCAATGTTTTATTCACCCGCGGAGGCCGGGGAAGCGATGATTCCGGATTCAGTTTTACCCGGAGATCAGGGAATGGATGGACTACCCCTGACCCCATTTCGGTGAACGGTTATGAAAAGATGAAAAAAGGCGTATTCTCCGGGGGATGCATGTCTGTTGACGGCAACGTGTTGCTGCTTTATTTCAGTGAGACTGAGAAGAGCAAATACAGCGACCTCTATATCAGTTTCAGGGAAGGTGATAACCGATATTCAAAACCAGTGAAGATAGGGGAACCTATCAGTAGCCGGAGGGACGAGTTCGGACCTTTTCTTACGGCTGATATGAAGACCATGTATTTTGCTTCCAACCGCTGGGATGGTCTGGGCAGCACGGATATCTACCGCACCGAACGCCTGGATGATACCTGGCTGAAATGGTCTGAGCCTGTAAATATTGGTGAACCTGTTAATACGGACGGTTTCGATGCCTATTTTACCATTGATGCCGCCGGGAAAAATGCATTTACTACCCGGGCATTCATGTCGGCAGATGGTGGCCATCTCGATATTATCGGCCTGGTTCCAAGGCCTGAAATCATTTTGTCAGGAACCGTTAGAAATAAGGAAAGCAATGAAGTGATTCAGACAGGCCTTGAATACATGATCATAGAAAAAGATACCGGCTGGGTTGAGACAAATGAACAGGGTTTTTATGAAACAACCCTCACCCGCCGCGGCATATATCAGTTCGTGGCGGTAAAAGATGGTTTTGAGATCATGAGAGACAGTATCGATCTGACGAAGGCTGAGGACTATGCTGAGATTACCAGGGATTTCTATATGATTCCGAAGAAAGCTGAAATTGTTCTTTTTGGTTACGTAATGGAAGAAGGCACAGGAAGCCCGGTTGAGGCTGATCTTAACCTTTTAAAAGAAGGACGCAAACTGATAAGCACCCATTCGGATGCTATCCAGGGTTATTACAAGACAAGCCTTTCCGGTAGCGGTACCTATGTGGTTACCATAAACAAAGAAGAATACCTTCCCTTTGCCGATACCCTGGCACTCGTAACAGAAAAACAATTCGAGGAATTCCAGCGGGATTTCCACCTTACACCCAGGATAGAATTGTCAGGTTATGTAATCAACCAGAAAAGTAACGAATTCATGCCAATGGATATCACCTATGAAGATGAATCTGGAAAACAAACCCGGTTCAGCTCCGATCTGAATGGCTACTATCACCTCTTTCTCCCGAACCAGGGGAAGTATTACTTCAGAGCGGGTAAAGAAGGTTTTATCAATCTTTCCGACAGTATAATTATCGAGAATTATATACCCGGACAGGGCATCACAAAGGATCTATATATGATCCCCATTGAAGTTGGAGTAACCGTACGGCTAAACAATATTTTCTTTGATTTTGACAAGGCAACGCTGCGTCCGGAGTCGTTTCCGGAATTAGACCGGGTGGTCGAATTCTTAAATCAGAACAATACCATAAAAGTTGAAATCGGAGGGCATACCGACAGCATGGGCTCCGATGAGTATAACCAGCGCTTATCACAGGGACGGGCAGAGTCTGTGATGAACTATCTTGTTGAAAAGGGTATTCCTTCCGTGAGGGTTGAAGCCAGGGGCTATGGTGAAAGTCAGCCGGAAGCTACAAATGATACCGAAGCGGGCAGGCAAACCAACAGGCGGGTGGAGTTCAAGGTGGTTGATAAATAAATCGAGGTTGGGTCCTATTCCAGACTTATTGTTGAAAGGTTGAAGCTTGAAGGTTGAAGGTTGAAGGTTGAAGGTTGAAGCTCGAAGCTCGAAGCTTGAAGGTTGAAGATTGAAGGTTGAAGATTGAAGATTGAAGGTCGAAGGTTGAAGGTTGAAGGTTGAAGGTTGAAGCTCGAAGCTTGAAGGTTGAAGCTTGAAGGTTGAAGATTGAAGATTGAAGCTCGAAGTCGGAGGCCGAAGGCCGGAGATCCCGCAACAGGCGGGAGTTGAAGGTTGGAAATAATCCCCTCAATTATAAAGTGATTCATGATAACGACTATGATTTAATAAATGCTGCACTCGCTTCCTAAGGATATTTTAACTAATATTGTTTAGGTACTTTTTTACTGAATTATTGTCGATTTTTAAACCAAACCCAAAGATGAGCGCTAAAGTAAAAAAACGGTCCTGGGCGGAACCCTATAAGATCAAAATGGTAGAACCTGTCAGGATAACCACGCGGGAAGAACGGCTTCAGTGTATCAGAGAAGCCTTTTACAACACCTTCCTCCTGAAGTCAAAAGATGTTTATATCGACCTGCTTACCGACAGCGGCACCTCAGCGATGAGTGACCGGCAATGGGCTGGAATGATGATGGGAGATGAGGCTTATGCCGGCAGCGAGAATTTTTATCATCTGGAAGAGGCCATTCAGCAATACTACGGCTACAAGCATGTCGTGCCGACGCACCAGGGCCGCGGTGCCGAACATATTATCTCCCAGATCATGATCAAAAAAGGGGATTTCATACCCGGTAATATGTATTTCACCACGACCAAGCTGCACCAGGAACTCGCCGGCGGCACTTTTGTGGATGTGATCATCGATGAGGCCCATGATCCGGAGAGCGTTCACCCTTTCAAGGGCAATGTTAATCTTGACAGGCTGGAGGCGCTGATCAAAAAGAAAGGCCCGGGAAAAATACCTTATGTTTCCATTGCCACAGCCGTCAATATGGCAGGAGGGCAACCCATGTCGCTGCATAATCTTAAGGAGCTAAGGACGTTGACCAGCCGGTACAACATCCCGATCATCCATGATATGACCAGGGTGGCTGAGAACGCCTACTTCATCAAGGAGCGGGAAGAAGGTTATAAGGATCATTCGATACAGGATATCGTGCATAAGATCTGCTCACTGACCGACGGGGCCACCATGAGCGCCAAAAAAGATGCGCTGGTCAATATCGGAGGTTTTCTTGCAGTTAATGATGATGAACTTTTCGATAAGGCCCGGAACATGGTGGTCATCTATGAAGGCTTGCATACTTATGGTGGGATGGCCGGCCGGGATATGGAAGCGCTGGCCAGGGGTATTTCTGAAAGTGTTGACCAGGATCATATCAGGGCCCGGGTGGGTCAGGTCCTATACCTGGGACAAAAACTGATCGATGCCGGAGTTCCTGTAGTAAAGCCGATCGGCGGGCATGGCGTTTTCCTGAATGCTTCAAAAATATTGCCTCATATTGACCGGGATCTGTTCCCTGCACAGAGCCTGGCAGCAGAGATCTATATCGATTCCGGGGTTCGCAGCATGGAGCGCGGGGTGGTATCGGCCGGAAGGGATCCGGAAACCGGTAAGCATAATTATCCAAAGCTGGAGCTTGTCCGGCTCACCATCCCGCGGCGGGTGTATACCCAGGCCCATATGGATGTAGTGGCGGAGTCGATCCTGGAGGTGTACGAGAACCGGGAAAAAGTGCAGGGACTGAAGATGGTTTATGAGCCAAAATACCTGCGCTTTTTTCAGGCGGGGTTCGAACCGGTATAAGATCAAGGGGAAATTCTGTTTTATTGGAATTTAAAGTTAATCCTAATGTAGACTAATAAAAAAGCAAATAATAGAGAATTGTAAAATTTTCCATTTAAAAAAACCCCCTGAATCCAAAAGTCCGGGGATCTTCATTTACTCAAACGTATTATCCAGCCGCTCAGGTCAATTTACAAACTTAACCACCTGGTTTTGAATAGGTTTTTGATTCATTAAGTAGGCATAAACCGCTTTAAGGTCTTCCTCCTCAAGTTGTGCATAATAATCCCAGGGCATGAAGGAGTTGAATTCTCCTTCTGCGATTTTGTGAGGTGTGTAGGAAGAATCGGCAAAAGCCTTGAACTTTCTCACAAACATCTCCTCGGTCCACCTGCCGATCCCTGTATTTTCGTCCGGAGTAAGGTTGGAAGCATATACAATCCCACCTGTTGGAAGTGGAAATCCATTTCCGCCGGCATAGGCCATCTCATTGATATACTGCCCATCCTCCATAGGGGTATGACAATCATAACAGGCAAGGGAGGCAATTACGTATTCTCCGTGCTTGATTACATCATTTTTATCGGGAGCGAGATCATGTAGCCCTTCTGCGGGAATGAGGTTTACGATCAGGCTCATGGGGAAATCCAGCTTCCGGTCAGGCCAGGTCTTTTCCTGCGGCTCGAGGGTACGTATGTAGGCGATCACATCATAGATGTCCTCTTTCGGTAACCGGCCGTATAGATGGTAAGGCATGATCGGGAATAGCGCATTACCGTCTTTGTCAATCCCGGCAGTAATAGCCCTGAATAGTTCACCGTCCGACCAGCCCTTAAGTGCATAAGGAGTGATGTTCGGTGCATACATCTCACCAGGGAAATTCATTTCCCGGTTCCAGAATTCACCTCCAGCTCCCTTGGTTTCCTCGATGATAGGACCAGCATATCGTGAAAAGTCGCGCTCTGCATGACATCCTACGCAGCCCATCCGGTTGTTGGCCAGGTAACGGCCCCGCTCAACCCTTTCGGGCGTGGGCTCCACTGTGATGTTTTCAACCGGGATCCCCTTTGGCAGCACAAAGGCTACAAAGGAAAGCAATCCGGCTACAGCGAGCACAGCGATCAATAGCACAATTCCAGTGATCTTAAGTACTTTTTTCATGGTTGTATGGTTTTGGTTGTGGTTATAGGTGTATGGTGTTTGGTATATGGTTTAAGGTTTAGGGTTTAGGGTGTAATCATTCCATGACTGGTATTTGATTTGCAGAAAGAAATGAAAAACCTCAAAAGTTAATAAAAAATTAGGATAGAATGCAAGTAAACCAACCTATCAGCATAACTTTTTTGGAAAAACAGGAGAATTGTCAGGAATGGGTCCGGTCAGCATATCCTGGGTAACTGTTCACCAGAAAGCATACCCACTACCCTGCGCCCGCCGATAGCCGACCTGACAAATACTTTTCGTGGATGATCTTTGGTAAGGTTTCCGATTTTCCCGGCTCTCTCTCCACCCTCAAACTGGCGCAGGCCTTCTACGGCTTCATCAGCTACGGCCTCATCGACAACTGCCAGGAATATCCCTTCATTGGCAACATAGAGGGGGTCGAGACCCAGAATTTCACAGGCCGCAGCTACCTGGGGTTCAACGGGAAAATCCTTCTCAACCAATTCAATGCCAAGAGCACATTGACGGGCTATCTCATTAAGTACGGTAGCCACTCCTCCCCTTGTCGGATCGCGGAATAATTTAATCCGCTCACCAAATTTCCTGATCAAATGGGAAGTCATATTATGTAACGGCCGCGTATCGCTGATAATATCCGACTCAAAGGCAATACCCTCCCGGGTAGTCATGATCGCCATACCATGGGTAGCCATTGGGCCGCTGATAATAACGGCATCACCGGCACTGATCCGGTTGATATCAATACTGGCCCCCGGGATCAGACGGCCAATACCGGTAGTATTAATAAAAACCTGGTCTCCCTTCCCTTTGTCAACCACTTTAGTATCACCCGTCACAATGGTAACACCGGCTTTTTCAGTGGTCACCTTCACCGCAGCCAGTATCTCCCAGAGATCTTCAAGTTTCATCCCTTCTTCAATAATCAGACTCAATGACAGGTAGCGCGGCTCAGCACCGCACATGGCCAGGTCGTTGACGGTCCCGTTTACAGCGAGTTCTCCGATATTGCTTGAGGGGAAAAAGACCGGTGTGATCACAAAACTATCCGTGGTAAAGGCAATTTTACCTTTGATATCGAGCAGGGCACCATCATGCCTTGCCTGGAGCTCTTCGTTATCAAATAAGGCAAAGATTCCCTGGTCGAGTAGCCTGTTGGTAAGGTGGCCGCCACTGCCATGCCCCAGAGTGATCACCTCGAAATCAAGTTCGGGCATAGGACATTGCAAGGTGAATTTTCTGCTCATGTAGATCCTTTCTTTATCAATTAATCATTTACAGGCTCATAACCATAATGATAATATGCAGCGCAGGCGCCTTCGGAAGATACCATCGGCGCTCCTAAGGGGTTTGTGGGCGTACAACGCTTCCCAAAATGAGGACATTGCGTGGGTTTTTTAATGCCTTTCAGGATTTGTCCGGCAATACATTCCTGTTCAACCACCGCCTCCTCTACTGCAATCTGAAAGCGGCTGACAGCATCATATAAAGCATATTCCTGTTTTAAGGCATACCCGCTATCCGGAATTGTTCCTATGCCTCTCCATTCCCTGTCCGCAATTTCAAATACTTCGAAAATTATTGCTTTAGCCTGTTCATTACCCCCTTTTTTCACAACCCTGCTGTACTGGTTGTCTAACCGGTATTCCTTATCCTCCAGCTGCTTTACACAGCCCAATATTCCTTTGAGGAGATCGACCGGTTCAAAACCGGTAACTACGACAGGCACCTTGAAATTATTAACGACTGGCTGATATTCATCGGTTCCCATCACTGTACATACATGGCCCGCAGCGAGGAACCCGTCAATAACCGTCTCCTCATCTTCGAGGATCGCCTGCATGGCAGGAGGAACCAGCACATGGGAGGTTAAGATGCTGTAATTTATGATACCCTTTCTGCTGGCCTGTATAACAGATAAAGCATTCGCCGGGGCCGTCGTTTCAAAACCTACGGCAAAAAAGACAACTTCCTTGTCCGGGTTGGTCAAAGCCAGCTTAAGTGCATCCAGGGGAGAATATACCATCCGCACATCGGCCCCTTCAGCTTTGGCTTTTAAAAGGCTTTTTTCTGTGCCCGGCACACGCATCATATCACCAAAGGTGCAAAAAATCACCTCCGGCCGGGCGGCGATCTGTACAGCCTTATCAATCATCCGGACCGGTGTAACACATACCGGGCAACCGGGACCATGGATCATCTCCACCGAATCCGGCAGCAATTCCAGGATACCGTTTTTCACCAGGCTATGCGTCTGTCCGCCGCAAATCTCCATGATATGCCAATCGCGGGTCACTGATGCCCCGATCTCATGGATCAGGCTAACCACCTGTTCCTTATCACGATATTCATCCAGAAATTTCATGATTCACCTCTGTCTTCCTTAGGATCAGGGCCTATGTCGTTTAATTCATCGAGCTCCCTGAAACAGGCAAGCGTTTTTTCTGCTTCCTCCTCATCAATTACCTGCAGGGCGATGCCCACATGGACCAGCACATAATCATCTACGGAAGCCTCCGGTACCATGGCCAGGTTAACCTCTCTTAAAACACCATCAAACGATACCTTTCCTATCCTGAACATCGGATCTTCAGAAGGCTCAATTGCGGTAATCTTTCCGGGTATTGCCAAACACATATTGTTTACATTTTAATTGTTCAACACTTCTTTCAGAGCAAAATTCTTCTTATTCATTTTTACATAATACGCCATTAACTGACCAAAAGCAATGGATTCGTCATTTGGCGACAGTTGTTCATGAAAATATAATTCAAATTGATTGTCTAATTCTTGCCTGATAAGATCCACCAGCAAGGCATTTTGAAAAACACCCCCTGAAAAGGCGATCTTATCAATATCCTTAAAACGGGCATAGTCACGAATCAGGATCACCATTGAACGATGGAACCTGAAGGCTATTTCGCTTTTATCAAGGCCATTCTTTAGGTCTTCTGTAATTTCTGACAAAAACCCGGAAGGATCTATCTCTCCGGATGATTTGATCCTGATCGTATAGGCCTGATCATAATCCGGATTTCCAGAGTAAAAATCATCCGCTTTGGTTTCAAGAAACATAGCCGCCTGACCTTCGTAATGGTTATGATCTGCCAATCCGAGCATGGAGGCAACAGCATCAAACAGCCGGCCTATAGAGGAGGTTTTCAGTAAGATCTTATCTTTCAATTTTCTGTACGCATTCCACTCATTGCCGGAAAATTTATCCCTTAGCATGGGCTCGGCATCGGGAATACCTGAAAACAGGGCAAAAGCAGATAATCTGGGTTCTTTAGACAATTTATCACCTGCAAGATGGGGAAAATAATCCCAGTGCCCCGCTCTTGACAACCCGCCCCTGTCATATATAAAAAACTCTCCTCCCCAGATCATACCGTCTTCACCAAGCCCCGTGCCATCCCAAACCACATTTAATACCTGTCGATGGTGTAAAAGATCATTTTCGCCCAGTACCGCCAATGCATGCGCTTTATGATGTTGAACTTTCATTATTCCAATTCCGAGCTGATCAGCAAGATCCCTTCCGAATTGTGTGGCAGGGTAATCGGGATGTTCATCTGCAAGGATCAATTCGGGCCTGAAATCAAGTACTTTCATCAGGTGATGAACCACCGATTCATAACTTTCCAGTGATTCCAGGTCGCTCGTATCGCCCAGGTATTGGCTAAGATAATACCTGTTTTCATGAAATATCCCGAAAGCACTTTTCAACATAGCGCCGGTTGAAAAGACCGGTTGATCGAGCATCATATCCTTACCCGGCAAATCGAACCCGGGGGCAATACCTCTCGACCTTCGCAATACAATTCGTTGACGGGAATTTCCTGCAAATTGAATAACTGAATCATCCTGGGGAACCTCTATATCACGGTCATTAACCAGAAAATAATCAGCAACCTTACCCAGGTGTTTAAAAGCCTTCTCATCCTGATACAACACGGGAGAACCACTGATATTGCCCGAAGTAGCGATCACGGGCCTTTTCAATTCCCTGAGAAGCAGCAGGAACAGCGGAGCATACGGCATCATGATCCCCAATTTATCCAAACCGGGAGCAATCAGTTCAACTTGTAAAGCAGGGCTGCAACCAGGCTTTATTTTACATAATACGATCGGACTCTCAGGACGCTGCCAGGCGCTCAGGATTTCATCATTTACGACAACATCAGCGGATGGCATTTCAGTATCCGGATACATCAGGGCAAAGGGCTTTGCAGGCCTTTTTTTCCTTTCCCTGAGGTTTTTTACGGCTTCGCCTGAATAAGCATCAGCCAGCAATAAATATCCCCCTATTCCCTTAATGGCAATAATTTTATGAGCGGTGATCAGGCTGGCAACTTGCGCGATGGCCTTCTCCTGTTTAATTGGAATTATTGTGCCTTCGTTGTCAAAAAGTGTCAGCCTAACCGGACATTCCGGACATGAATTCGTCTGGGAATAAAACCGTCTGTCGGCCGGGTCATTATATTCCAGGGAGCAATCCATGCACATTTTAAAAGGATGCATAGTTGTGTTGGGCCGGTCGTAGGGAAGCTTTTTAATAATAGAAAACCGGGGGCCGCAATTGGTGCAGGTGATGAAAGGATAATTAAACCTGTGGTTAGCCGGGGCTGCAAGCTCTTTTTTACACTCTTCACAAATGGCAAAATCAGGAGTCAGAGCCATGGCAACCTTTCCAAAAACTTCACCGCGCAGGATCTCAAATTCTCCGGGAACGCTATCGCTTTTAATCTCATGATAATGAAAGTGCTCGATCCTGGCCTGTGGGGGGCATTGGTCTTTCAGCATTTGAAGAAACAATGCCGGGTTGAAATGATTTTCCGGAAAGATCTCCATATGGACGCCATCCAGTGTGTTAGCCACCCATCCCTTTAGCTGTCTTTTTGTTGCTTCCCGGTAAACA
Organism: uncultured Roseivirgaceae bacterium; assembly: GCA_964645995.1. Lineage (GTDB taxonomy): Bacteria > Bacteroidota > Bacteroidia > Cytophagales > Cyclobacteriaceae > JAGTVG01. The sequence goes on along the minus strand of CAZYDB010000075.1, from coordinate 1,782 downwards.
TAAGGCCGGAAGCCTACACCCTGTACCCTTCCCTGTATATGTATATGGTATCCATTCACACGTTTAATCCCTTCTGATCCACCTGTTGCATCAGCCACTTAATCCAATGATCCATGCCCTCCCCTTTTGTAGCAGATAATTCGATGATCTTAAGATCCGGGTTTACCCTTAGCGCATAATCCCTGGCTTTTTTCATATCAAAGTCGATATAGGGAAGAAGATCGATCTTATTGATGAGGCAAATATGAGAGGTAAGGAACATATCCGGATATTTGATAGGCTTATCTTCTCCCTCCGTAACGCTCATGATAACCACCCGGCTGGATTCGCCGAGGTCAAACATAGCCGGACAAACGAGGTTACCCACATTTTCAATAAACAACAGAGAGTTGTCAACCGGATCGATCTTCTGAATGGCATGTAATACCATATGAGCATCCAGGTGACAGCCTTTGCCGGTATTTACCTGGACAACAGGGACACCCGTTACGGCAATACGGTCCGCATCATTGGAAGTTTGCTGGTCACCTTCAATGATCGACAAAGGAACCTGGCCTTCCAGCATATTGATGGTTTTTTCCAGCAGGGTGGTCTTTCCCGATCCCGGAGAACTTACCAGGTTGAAAGTCATAATATTTTTGGCCAGCAAAAAGCCTCTGTTACGCTCGGCAAGCAGGTTGTTCTTATATAAAATATCCTGTTCGAGTTTAATTTCCCGGTCATTCTGATGGTCATGGCTATGGCCGTGATCATGTGGGTGATCATGATTATGGCCATGACTATGATCATGGTCATGAGGGTGATCATGGTCATGAGAATGACCTTTTTCTTCTTCTCCCGGAACCGTAATTTTAACGATATCATCAGGTTGTCCGCATCCGCATGTAGAACACATATCTTTTTATATTAATGTTAATGATTTAACAGTCAATTCTCTCCCCGATAGAAAATCCTTTTGATAGGAATGGCACCGGGGACATTCATCAAAAACGAAATCTATTTCATAGGTCTCGCCACATTCCTTGCATACTGCCTTGCCTCTGATATAATTGATCTTCCTTTCGGCATTTTCCAGCACGGTCTGTATAACCGCCTGATCCCAGGCAAATTCCAGGGCGGTTGGCTCGATACCCGATAATTTACCGATATCCAATTCAATGGTTTCAACCCGTTCCGCCTGGTGCTTTTTTACCTCTTTTTCGGCGATGTCAACTATATTCAAAGCAATGGAAAACTCATGCATAATTAAAGAATGATACAATAATTATCAATAATTCCATCAGGGCTAATCACTTATTAGTACCTGGTTAACAAAGATCGATATATATAAATAGTATAACCATGATTTAAATCATATAGATCAAATACTTGTTTGATTAATATTTCAAATGCCTTCCCGGTTTCTATTTTTTATGAAATAAAAGTTTTTGTTTATTTACATGGTTAAATTTGCGAGGTATATTAAAACATAAAATAACCAAAATCGATTGATCATGAAAACCAAATTATTTAAGAAAATTTTTGTTGCCTCCCTGTTTACCATCATTCTGTCCGGGGCCCAGGCACAGGACTCCGGTTTCGGACTGGGCCTTTACCTGGGTGAGCCGACGGGTATTTCGTGGAAAGGATGGGTTGCCCCGAATGGCGCTTTTGCCGGTGCAGTTGCCTGGTCGATTTCGGGCGAGCGGTTACATATACATGCTGATTATCACAGACATTCCTTTGATCTGATCGATGTTGACCAGGGGAGACTGCCGGTGTATTATGGTCTGGGGGCAAAAA